>NZ_RCCC01000001.1:442500-759755 GCF_003663825.1 Acidovorax sp. 106
CGCCCACGCTTATCGGCTGTATATTTTTAATGAACCGGATCACAAATCAACCGAAGTTTTCTTTGCTTTCCCGACTTAGCTGCAATCAGCTGAGCCTCGAATTCTAGCACAGTTTTTAAAGTCCTGTCAAACTTTGGGGTCTTTGCAGTTTGCAGCAATTACTCTTTTCAGAACAACTACTGCATTTAGCGCAGCCTTAAATTGTACAACAGTTTTTAACCCGCCGACAACAAAAACCTAACTTTCTGCAACCCCTTCGCTACCCCAACAATCTAAACCGTCTCAGTAGCGAAGCCCTCGATCATAGCACTACTTTGGCCCCCCAAACCTCAAAGCTTCCACTTTTCCAACAGTCTATCGGGTCCCAAACTGTCGTAGCCCTCAAAAGGCTGATGTATCCAGGGGTTTGAGGGCAAGAACTCAACCGAATAGTCAGGAGTGAAAGAAGACACTCCCTTTGTCCAAATCACAGCACTACGAAGCTCTGTGATTGGCGCATAGTTTGTTCTCAACATATCAAGCACCGCCCTGAGCGTGTGACCCGAATCGGCCAAGTCATCCACCAACAGCACTCGCCCAGCAATTTCACCTTTGGGTGTCGTGATGAAGCGCGCGATGTCCAAATGACCTTGAACAGTGCCCGCTTCAGCTCGGTATGAACTCGTGGACATGATCGCCAGCGGCTTCGAGAAAATTCGACTGAGAATGTCTCCAGGCCTCAAACCACCTCGTGCCAAACAAAGAATCGTGTCAAATTCCCAGCCAGATTGATGCACCTTGAGTGCCAATTTTTCAATCAGACTATGGTACTCATCGTAGCTTACGTATAGGTGCTTGCCATCTTCTGTCAGCATCATCTTGCTCCAAGCGTCAGTTCATTGCATAGGGGTGACGCATCAGGATCGTGTGATCACGGTCCGGACTGGTCGAAATCATCGCAATCGGGACGCCAGTAACCTCCTCTATGCGCTCCAAATAGCGCCGCGCATTCGCTGGCAACTTTGCATACTCCGTCACGCCCACTGTTGAGTCAGTCCAACCGGGGACGCTTTCGTAGATAGGAACGCAGCGGGCAATATCATCTGCACCCATGGGGAGCAGATCAACACGCTCGCCATCAAGCTCGTAACCGACACACAGCTGCAACTCGGTCAAGCCATCCAAGACGTCTAGCTTTGTAATGCACAAACCACTCAAACCATTCACTTGGGCACTGCGCTTCAGCAACGCCGCATCAAACCAACCGCAACGGCGGCTTCGACCAGTCGTCACGCCCTTTTCAGCGCCAATCGTGCTCATGTGATATCCAGGAGTTCCTGGAACCTCCCAATCCAACTCCGTGGGGAAAGGGCCGCCGCCGACACGCGTGCAATAAGCCTTGGTAATCCCCAAAATGTAGTGAAGCATTCCCGGTCCAACCCCTGCACCCGCAGCAGCATTGCCAGCAACACAGTTGCTAGAAGTCACATAGGGATAGGTACCGTGATCAACATCAAGCAACGTACCCTGCGCACCTTCGAACAACAGATTGCTCCCCTGACCATGCGCAGCATTCAACTCGCACGACACGTCCGCCATCATGGGACGCAACAACTCGGCATGCCGCATTGCTTCTGAGTAGACCGGATCAAATTGGACTTCTCCATTCTTGAGATACGGAGCAAGTGACTCCCCGAACACGAACTTGACAGAGCCCAGATAGGTCGTTAGCACATGGTTGTGGAGGGCCAACAATTCCTTGAGCTTCGCGGCAAAACGATCTGGGTACTTCAGATCTTGGACACGCAAGGCACGACGGGCAATCTTGTCCTCGTATGCAGGGCCGATACCGCGACCAGTCGTTCCAATTTTTTCCACCCCACCCTGCTCACGTACTGCCTCACGAGCCACATCCAATGCAGCATGAAAAGGGAGAATCAGAGGACACGCTTCACTCACACGCAAACGAGAGCGGACTTCAACACCTGCACGTTCAAGACCTTCAATTTCCTCAAACAATTTGGCAGCTGACACCACTACACCATTGCCGACGTAACACCTGACCCCAGGCCGCATGATGCCGCTGGGGATAAGGTGCAAAGCCGTCTTCACTCCGTTGATCACCAATGTATGACCAGCATTGTGTCCACCTTGAAAGCGGACCACACCTTGAGCACTCTCGGTAAGCCAATCAACGAGCTTGCCCTTGCCCTCGTCACCCCATTGGGTACCAACTACGACGACGTTACGACCTTTGGTTGCTTTCATCTCAAACCCAATTCAATTTTCAAAATCTTAGATTGCACGAACAGTCCAACGACCGGAAATTTCAACCAACTCTCGGTCAAAGTTGAATTCATCAGCATCACTCTCATGCCCTGGTAGTACACAGACAACAGTTTCACCCTGACTGCGCAATGCGATAACCGCCTGTTTGACGGCCACACAATCCACCCAAGGAGCGCGTATTGCTGTCTGAAGAGATCTAGCAGGAACGACGCCCACAATCTGCTTGATATCCAGACTGAAGCCCGCAGCAGGTCGGTTACGCCCAAACGCAGCACCGACCTCGTCATATCGGCCACCGCGGGCCATAGCGTCAGGGGCGCCTGGAGCGAACACAGCGAAACGAACGCCGCTGTAATACGAATATCCACGCAAGTCCGCCAAGTCGAAGGTAACGGTCTGATCGCTGAATGCCGAAGCCAAACGCTTCAACTCATCAACCAAGTCAGCAACCCCCGGGAAGCAACCCAACACGCGCTGGGCCTTATCTAAAACCGACGCATCGCCAAAAAGTCCCGGCAGGGCCATGAGCCCATCCCGGCTTGCCTTTGGAAAGGATTCCGAAAGATGGTCAATTTCCGTCAAGTCCTTGCGAGCCAATGCTCCATGCAAATCTCGCAATACAGACGGACTTACTGGCAAGCCTGCAAGCAGACAACGAACGATACGAACATCTGCAAGATCAATCGTCATTTTGGCAATGCCAGCCCGATGCAAGCACTCAACAGCCAGAGTCAAAGCCTCAATATCAGCCTCCAGCCCTGCATGGCCATAAATTTCAGCTCCAAACTGGAGCGGCTCTCTCGTCGCATGCGGCTTATCGGGTCGCGTATGCAAAACGGGCCCGCAGTAACAAAGCCGAGTCACGCCTGGGCGATTGAGCAGATGGGCGTCAATCCGTGCCACCTGTTGTGTGGTGTCAGCACGCAAACCCATAGAGCGGCCAGACAACTGATCGACCAACTTGAACGTTTGCAAACTCAATGCTTCACCCGCACCCGTTAACAAAGAATCCAAGTGTTCCAACATGGGCGGAATGACCAATTCGTACCCATAGCTGCGCGCAGTATCGAGCATGCCTCGGCGCAACTCTTCGATGTGTCGAGCCTCTGAGGGCAGAACATCGGCAACGTGATCCGGGAGGATCCAAGCGGACATGTAGAAAGAGGGATGCTGTTAAAACCGCAATTCTACCGGGTGAGCGAACAACGGCCAGCAATCCCTACAGGTTCATGCCAATCAACATGCAAAAACTTCAAACAGATCGACTCGGAAGAATCATGCGGTCACGCAAGCAACTAGCGACGAGCCGAGGTACTGCCAGCACCCTGCCCATCGCGAAAGACCCTGAAAAAATCTGATGTCGATGGATCCACAACAACCAGATCAGATTTCTTGCTCAAAGTCGCCTTATAGGCCTCCAAGCTACGATAAAAATGTGCAAACTGCGCATCGCGACCAAAAGCTTCAGCATAGATGCGAGCAGCCTCGGCATCCCCCTCACCCTTGGCTCTTTGAGCATCTCGATTTGCATTTGCAATCGCAACCTCGCGCTGACGATCCGCATCGGCGCGAATTTTTTCACCTTCAGCAGCACCTGTTGAGCGCAACTCGTTGGCAACCCGCTTACGCTCCGCCTCCATGCGACGGTACACAGATTCTGTGATAGCTTCCACATAATCGACCCGAGTGATGCGGACATCAACGACATCGACACCCCAAGGCTTTGCGCCACGCACGGCACCCAACACCTCTCGCTTGACGTCTTCCATGACGGCTTCTCGCTTCAGAGAGAGGAGCTCCTTGACCGTGCGTTTATTGATTTCTTCCTGGAAAGCATTCCGAACAACGCGATTCAGTTGAGCGGCGCCAGCCTCCTCATCAAGACCGACATTGCGGATGTATTGGGCAGGTTCCGAAATGCGCCAGCGCACATACCAATCAATCACGACCCGCTGCTTTTCGGCCGTAAGCATAGGCTCCGTGTCTTTGCTGTCCAGCGTCAGAAGCCGCTTGTCAATGTAAGAAACATTCTGAAAAGGCGGCGGTAACTTGAAGTTCAAACCGGGTTCGGTGATGACCTCTTTGATTTGTCCTAGCGCGTAAACGACGCCAAACTGGCGCTGATCGACCACAAAGAACATAGAACTCATCAAGGCAAGCACAACCAAAAAAGTTGTAGCAATAAATCCAATTCGATTCACAAAACTCTCCTAGCGAACTTCGCGCTCACGGCTACGACCACTGTCACGCCCCCTGACGTCAACAGGCGCCGAGTTTGAAGAGGCTTGCGGAACAACGTTCCCCGAAGCGCCGGAAGCAGACTCAACCAAAGCAGCTCCCGGAGCCCCAGCAGCACTTTGCATGATTTTGTCCAAGGGCATATACAACAGGTTTGAACCTTGGCGAGACTCCACAATCACCTTGGTCACACTTCCATAAATTTGCTGCATCGCATCAAGATACATGCGATCCCGGGTGATCTGAGGCGCCTTTTGGTACTCCGTCAAAATCGAAGAAAACCGCTGCGCATCACCTTGGGCTTGGGCAACGATTCTTGCCTTGTATGCAGAAGACTCTTCAGCAAGCCGAGACGCCGCACCAACCGCTCGCGGAATAACGTCATTGGCATAGGCCTGCGCTTCATTTTTTGCGCGTTCACGCTCTTGCCCCGCCTTCAAGACATCATCGAACGAGGCTTGTACCTGTTCAGGAGGCCGAACCCCACCCTGTTGCAAATTGATGCCGACAACCTCAACACCCACCTTATACCGATCCAGGATGGTCTGCATAAGTTGACGCACCCGAGGAGCGATCTGGTCTCGCTCCTCAGATAACGCCGTATCCATTCGCATCTTGCCAACAACCTCACGCACCGCAGTTTCTGCAGCCTGGACTACAGCGTCAGAGGGATTTTTGCTCTCAAACAACCAAGCTCTGGCATCGCTCAATCGGTACTGCACAGCGAACTTGATTTCGACGATGTTTTCATCCTCGGTCAACATCGCTGATTCACGAAGCCCAGTACTCTTGACAATCGAATCCCTGCCGACATCCGCAGAACGAATTTGAGTCACGAACACCAGCTCATGGCGCTCGATTGGATAGGGCAATCGCCAGTTGAAACCAGCCCCTACAGTTGATTTGTACTTTCCAAACTGGGTGATGACGGCCTGCTGACCTTCTTTAACGATAAAAAACCCCGAGGCCATCCACACCGCCAAGGCAATCCCCCCAATCAGGGCGATGCCAACACCCGCATTGCGCATGTCAGGCTGCCCACCTTTAGGAGCCCCGCCACCGGAGCCTCCACCAAAGAGGCCACTCAACTTGCGGTTGAGATCTCGCCAGAGTTCATCCAGGTCGGAGGAATGCCCGCCGCCTGCCGCCTGGCCACGGTCTCTTGGACTGGGTGTCTTGTCCCCGGGTTGGCGAACTTCATCTGGCTTATCTTCGCCCCGCCCCCATCGAGGGTCGTTCAAATTAAAAACCCCTGATGCCAACCTCTGCAACGCAGCTAAGCGCGAATCGCGATTTTGAAAATTCATGCGCAAAATCTCTTGGTCTCTATAGGTAACGATCAGAACAGCATTGTGCCCAATCAAGCCGAAAGCTCTGAAAATTCAGCCCCATCAGCTGGGGACATCTCTGCGGCTTCACGCGAAACGATCTCAGAGAGTATTTCCCTCAGCGCACCGACACCCATCCCCGTCAAGGCACTTACAAAAACCCGCGTGCACAAAATGCCATTCAAGTCGTAAGTATCTTTTGACACAAGAGGATGAGACGGCTCAGCCAAAGCATCAGACTTGTTGAATACTAAAATCTGAGGAATTCGGTCCGCGCCAATTTCGGTCAACACACGCTGCACTTGCTGAATTTGCTCTGGAAAAGCAGGGTTGGCCGCATCCACAACATGGAGCAACAAATCAGCATCCACAGCCTCTTGCAAGGTAGCCTGAAACGCATCGACAAGTCCGTGCGGAAGATCACGAATGAATCCAACCGTATCAGACAAAGAGATTGAGCGGCCAGCGTCAGCAAGGTACAGCTGCCGCGTTGTGGTGTCCAAGGTCGCAAACAGCTGATCAGCAGCATAGGCACGCGCCTTGACCAAGGCATTGAACAAAGTCGATTTGCCTGCATTCGTGTAACCAACCAGTGAGATAGTGAACGCGTCACGCCGCTCACGCTGCTTGCGCTGCGTAGAACGCTGGCGCTTGACCTTGAGCAACCGCTCCTTGGTCCGCTTGATAGCATCACCAATCATGCGCCGGTCGAGTTCAATCTGCGTTTCCCCAGGGCCTCCACGCGTACCGATACCACCGCGCTGCCGCTCCAAGTGGGACCACCTGCGCACTAAACGCGTACTCAAATACTGCAGTTTGGCAAGTTCCACCTGCAACTTGCCTTCGTGACTGCGGGCACGTTGCGCAAAAATCTCCAGAATGAGCAGAGTACGGTCGTTGACAGGAAGCTCCAGGTGCCGCTCAAGGTTGCGCTGCTGCGCAGGACTTAGAGACTGGTCAAAGAGTACCTCGACGGCGCCGTGCATTTGCGCCAGCATTCTGATCTCATCAGCCTTGCCACTACCAACGAACAAGGCGGCATCCGGAGCCCTGCGCTTGCAGGTCACGCGCGCAACAGGGTTCAACCCCGCCGTTTGAGCAAGCAAACCTAACTCTTCCAGCGCAGCATCAAAATGAGGAAGCCCCATATCAACACCAACCAAGATGACTGGGGGTGTCGTTTGGGGCTTCATTGTGCAGACCTCGGCACGCTCTTAATGAGATATGCCACAAGCAAAAGAGAGTTTAGCGCAGTGATGAGTGTGAGGCCTAAGCACCAGCGTCCGTGTCCGATGACTCTGCGGTCGAAAAACTCACAGCACGCCCAGGAACGATCGTGGAGATAGCGTGCTTGTAGACCATCTGGGTGACAGTGTTACGCAGCAAAACGACGTACTGATCAAAAGACTCAATTTGACCTTGTAACTTGATTCCATTCACCAAGTAAATGGACACTGGAACGTGTTCACGCCGCAGTGCATTCAGGAATGGATCTTGAAGAAGTTGACCTTTATTGCTCACGATATGCTCCGTGTTCAAAATGTTGTTGTAAAGCAGCACCATACCACACCAAGGATAGCTGCCAGGTGAAATGATGCATTGCCCTTTGGGCTCGACGGATAGTCAACCCGCCGAACCATTGGTTCAAGCGCTTTTCAAACCAACTAAGCCGCCAAGCTACGAGCTCTCGCCGTCCTTGAAGGGATTGTGAGACGTTTTCATCTCGATTCTCAGTGGCGTACCGACCAGTTCAAACTCTTTGCGAAAACGACCTTCCAGAAACCGCTTATACGCCGCCGTCACATGTTCCAGTGAGTTACCGTGGATCACGATCACCGGTGGGTTCATACCACCCTGGTGGGCATAACGCAGCTTGGGCCTGAACATGCCTGATCGCTGAGGGCTTTGAAACTGCACGGCCTCCAACAGCAACCTCGTCAAGACAGGCGTAGGCATTTTGCAGTTTGCTGCCTTGTGGGCCTGCGCAATGGATGTCCACAACGGACCAAGGCCCTGCCTCTTCTTCGCAGAGATGTAGTGCAAAGATGCAAATTTCAAAAATGACAGCCGAGACTCGATAGAACGCTCAAGCAGTTGACGCTGGTAATCATCCACAGCATCCCATTTGTTCACGGCTATCACAACAGCCCGCCCACTCTCAAGAATGTACCCAGCGATGTGAGCATCTTGATCTGTCACTCCCTGGGTCGCATCCAAGAGCAGCAAGACGACGTTGGAGGACTCAATCGCCTGCAGGGTCTTGACCACTGAAAATTTTTCGATCGCCTCAAAGACCTGCCCCTTGCGTCGCAAGCCCGCCGTATCAATCAACTCAAATTTTTGACCATTTTTCTCAAACGGCACAGAAATCGCGTCTCGCGTGGTGCCCGGCATGTCAAAAGCGACCAAGCGCTCCTCACCCAGCCAAGTATTGATCAGCGTCGATTTCCCGACATTAGGCCGCCCTGCTACCGCCAGCTTGATGACATCAGAGGGAGTTTCCGAAACTGCCTCATCATCAAGGTCGGGAATGTTGAGAAGAGCAAACGCGGCATCGAAGATGCCGCGAATCCCTTGGCCATGGGCCGCAGATGCAGGGACCACAGCCCCCAAACCCAACTCATAGAACTCTGCAAGCTGAACCCCCTCCACCATACCTTCGGCCTTGTTAGCCACAAGCAGGCAGGGCTTACTCAGGCGTCGCAGGTATTTGGCAATGTCATGGTCTTGTGCGGAAACACCAGCGCGAGCATCCACGATGAACAAAACCACATCAGCTTCGGCAACCGCTTGCTGGGTCTGTTTGGCCATCTCGCGGTAAATTCCCGCAGAAGCATCTGGCTCGAATCCACCAGTGTCCACCACGATGTACTCGTGCTTGCCCTGCCGCCCATTGCCATAGTGACGATCACGCGTGAGACCCGCAAAATCAGCAACGATGGCGTCCCGCGATTTGGTTAAACGGTTGAAAAGTGTTGACTTCCCAACATTTGGGCGCCCGACAAGGGCAATAACTGGCTTCATTCAATACCTATCACTATCAATCTGGACGGAAGCCGTACACGCCGCCACTTCGCGTTACAACAACCAAAGTATCTGCAGCAACCACTGGGGCCGCAACCATGCCTGAGGAATCAGTCATGACGCGATTCAAAGGAGCACCATCGGCGCGCGACAAAAAGTGGATCCAGCCGGACTCATCACCCAAGACCACAGACCGCCCCAAGACCAAGGGTGCTGTCAACTTTCGCAACCTGAGTCGATCAGAAGACCACAAGCGTGTTCCATCATCGCGGCGCCAAGCAATCACATGTCCATTGCTCTCAGTCCCATAGATGGCTTCAGAGTCCCCGTGAACACCTTCAGAGCCACTGGCCTGCAGAGACCAAACAACATTGGCCCGATCTCGGACCACATTCACACAGCCCACAGAGGCTTGGAATGCACGTACACAAACCGAATCCCCCACACGGCTGACGCGCCCCACCAACTCTACCAAACGCTCAACGTCATTGATTCCACGTGGACTGGCCAAGGGAACCTCCCAACGGACCGTCCCGGTGTCAGGGTTCAATCCGACCAGCCGACCTGACATACCAACTACCAAGGTATCACCCACAGCAGCTATCACGCCACCTTGCCGTAAGACCAAGGCTTCGCCTCCGGACCGTGCCTGGTTCCAGAGCTTTCGCCCCGTATTCAAATCAAACGCGGAAACCGAACGATCTGCGGCCAAGACGAATACGCGGCCACCAGCAACCAAAGGTGCCGTAAATACCTGCGAAGCAAGACTTTGACGCCACGCCTCTTTACCCTGGTCCAGCACGATCAGAGCGTTGGATCGAGAGACCACAGCCGTATATCGAGCGTCACTACCAACGCCTGCCGACAAAGGCTCCCCAAGACTTGCACGCCACAAATCACCACCGGTTCGGGCATCAATCGCAACCAGCCCCCCTTCGGACGAAGCAATCGTCACCCGATAGTCCTGAACACGGACATCCAACGCTGCGCCTGACGAAGCGCCAACCTTGGAACTCCAAGCCTGACGGACACCCAGAACCGGGATGTTTTCCCCTAAATCAGGGGCGACAGCTTTGCTTCCACCCCACATGGAGCAGCCGCTCAAAGCGATTGCGATCACCAGAGGAGCAACTCGCGTACACCATCTGGACGGACGAAGTGAAGATATGGAAGCTATTGATTTCATTTCTTTACATCCGGCGAAGCAACCGCACCAGAGGACGTGCTTTGAGGATCGACACCCAGCCCATTCAGTTTGACTTCAACCATGCGCCGGTATTCAATGGTTTCATCCAGTGCCTTGTAGGCCCGACCGTACTCAACCACAGCATCTGACCGCCGATCAAGCAACATCAGAACATCACCTTTGCGGTCGGCTGCGATGCCCTCAAACTCAGGTGGAAAACTACCCTGCAATTGCTGCAAAGCCGCATCAAACTGCTTTTGCTCCATCAGCACACTGGACAACCGCAGCTTGGCAATGGCCTTGTACCCTGCGTCCGTAGATTGCTCGGCCACCCAGCCAAGCGCGGATTTAGCAGCATCCAGGTCGCCAGCTTCCTGCATCGTCTTTGCCAAAGCAAAACCCGCCATATCGGCCTGTGGCGTACCAGAGTACTTCGCCTTGATATCGGTAAACGCCTGCTCCACGCGTGATTGATCTTTTGCTTGAGCGGCAACCTCCACGGCATCCAACAAAGCAGCCGCTTGAGAGGCTTGTCGATTTTGCCAATATTGGTACCCATTCCACGCCGCCAGCCCCCCCATCACCACCAGCAAGACTGCCGAAATAGGTGTACCCCAGGTATTCCAGAAATGCTTGAGCTGATCAAGCTGTTCTTGTTCTTCCAGATCTAAGTGATTTGCCATGAATGCTTTACGTCAGTTCAGTTGGTTGGGCGCGATTGTAGGTTGCCAGCCCAAAGAGAAACGGTTTCCAATGATTGCTCGACCTGGGCCCCCACCCCATCGCGAAGTGACTTGATGGATACGACGCCACGCGTTAGCTCTTCATCACCAAAAACGAGCGCATACGCAGCGCCACTGCCATCGGCCCGCTTGAATTGCGATTTCATGCTACCCATCGAGCCATCAGCAGATGCCGATGCGTGCATCTGAATAGAGAGACCCAAAGCACGGAGTTGCTCTATCGTCCTCATTGCCACAGGGAGGGACGAGATACTGGGAACCACGGCATACACATCGGGAGCTAGTGAAATAAAGGCCTTTTCCTGCTCTTTCAACAACTCCAACACACGCTCAACCCCTAAAGCCCAGCCTACGGCTGGTGCGGCCTTCCCGCCCACTTGCTCCATCAAATAGTCATAGCGCCCGCCACCACAGATAGTGCCCTGAGACCCAAGCTGGTCCGTCACAAACTCAAAAACAGTGAGGTTGTAATAGTCCATGCCACGGACCAGCCTCGGATTGAGGGTCCATGCCACACCATTCGCATCCAAAATCGCCTTGACCCTGTCAAAGTGGGCCAGTGACTCTGGACCCAAGAAATCGATCAATCTCGGCGCCGCATTCACAATGGCCTGCAGCCCTGGGTTCTTAGTGTCCAGGATGCGCAGCGGATTGCTATGGAGTCGGCGACGGGCCTCTTCGTCAAGGGATTCGCGGTGTTGCTCCAAGTACGCAATCAACGCGGCCCGGTGGGCTTGCCGCTCCTGAGGCTGACCCAAGCTATTCAACTCCAGACGCACGCCTTGCAGCCCCAGCTCGCGCCACAAAGAATTGGCCAGAAGTATCAGCTCCGCATCCACCTCTGCCCCTGGAAAGCCAAGCGCTTCGGCACCGATCTGGTGAAACTGGCGATACCTTCCGCGCTGCGGCCGTTCGTGGCGAAACATAGGCCCCATGTAATAAAGCCGTTTCCCACCGTCGTAGAGCATTGAATTTTCAGAGACAGCCCGAACAACGCCAGCAGTGGCTTCTGGGCGCAAGCTCAAATGCTCACCGTTGAGACGATCTTCAAACGAATACATCTCTTTTTCCACGATATCCGTCACCTCGCCCAAGCCGCGCACAAATAACGCCGTCGGCTCCACAATGGGAGTGCGAATATTGCGGTAGGAGTAGCGATCCATCAGCGCGCGAACCTTACCCTCCAGCCACTCCCAACGGGCGGAGTCTGGGGGCAAGATATCGTTCATCCCCTTCACCGAGGTCACTTTTTCCGCCTTTGAAGCGGTTACGACTTTGTCTGTGCTCACAGCTTTGCTTTTCTAAAAATCTGAAATTCCAAGGGTGCGAAAAAACGCTCACCTCATCGAGAGATGACTAGGCAGCACCCACGCCGCCGAATCGGCGTTCAATGTAGCTTTCAACGATCTGGTGGAATTCGGCGGCAATGTTCTCGCCACGCAAAGTCAGGGCCTTTTCTCCATCGATAAACACAGGGGCCGCAGGCGACTCACCCGTGCCAGGCAAACTGATACCGATATCCGCGTGCTTGCTCTCCCCAGGCCCATTCACGATGCAGCCCATGACAGCTACACGCAGTCCCTCAACGCCGGGGTACTTGACACGCCACACCGGCATCTGTGAGCGCAAGAAGTCATCAATCTGCTTGGCAAGCTCTTGAAAGGTCGTGCTGGTGGTTCTCCCACAGCCAGGGCAAGCCGTCACACTAGGGACAAATACGCGCAAACCCAGGGCCTGCAAAATCTCGGAAGCAACCACGACTTCCTGATTCCGAGACTCACCAGGCTGGGGCGTCAGGGACACGCGAATCGTGTCGCCTATCCCTTCTTGCAAAAGCACCGAAAGAGCTGCAGCAGACGCCACAGTGCCTTTGGTTCCCATACCTGCCTCTGTCAGCCCCAGGTGCAATGCGTAGTCACACCGGCGAGCCAACTCACGGTACACACCGATGAGGTCCTGCACACCGCTCACCTTGCACGACAAAATGATCTGGTTGCCGTCCATCCCCATTTCCTCTGCGCGGTGCGCAGATTCAATGGCCGAGGAAATGAGCGCCTCGTACATAACTTGACGGGCATCCCAAGGCTGGCTACGGCGGCTATTCACATCCATCAAACTCGCCAGTAGCTCCTGATCCAGACTCCCCCAGTTGACGCCGATGCGAATAGGCTTATTCCAACGCATCGCAGCTTCAATCATCTGACCAAACTGGCGATCACGCTTCTCACCCTTGCCTACATTTCCAGGGTTGATCCGGTACTTAGACAAAGCCTCTGCGCAAGCAGGAAACTGCGTGAGGAGTGTGTGCCCGTTGTAGTGAAAATCACCAACAAGCGGAACGTTCTCACCCATACGATCCAGTTGCTCACGAATGTACGGAACGGCCGCTGCGGCTTCGGGCGTGTTGACCGTGATACGTACAAACTCAGAGCCAGCCTGGGCAAGCTCTTTGACTTGAATCGCGGTGCCGATAGCGTCGACGGTATCAGTGTTGGTCATCGACTGGACGCGTACCAAAGCGCCACCACCCACCGTGACGACACGATCACCCCAAACAACTCGCGCTTGGCGAGATTTACGCACCGCAGGAGATACCAACGGAATGGGGCCAGAAACGTTTGTGAAGTTGCTCACTATTTCACCTCGAAGCGCGCGACGTTCTCACGCGACACAGCATTCAGCTCCAGGGGCTTGCCACGAACAAAGACGTCGGTCACATCGGCACGCCCCACAACCACGCTCAAGGGCAAAACCCCCGACACTGGTGCGGCGTCGCCTGACGCTAACTTTTTCTCGAAAACCACGCGCCCTGTTGCATCACGCACTTGAACCCAAGAGTCCCCACGCGCGCGCAACATCAACAATGCAGCAGACGTATCAGCGATCGCAGGCAACGCAGCAGAAGCGGGTTGAGCGACGGCAGGAGAAGGGGCTACGGGCACTAAGGCAGCCGTACTGCTGGCAGCAGGCGCTGGCTCTGCAGCCACCGGCGGCTGAACAACGGCAACGATCTCCTCAGTCTTTGAAGCCGACGCCTCTTGGCCCGAGGTGGGAACAGCTGCGCTCCCCACCAAGGAGAGTGGTCTGGAATTCCAAGGCTGAAAGCCAGCAGGCCAATAAAAAACGGCAGCAGCTCCAATCAAAAGCACGAACACACCGAACATCAACCACGACGAATGCCTCGAACCACCGTTGGAAACAAAAGTCTTGCCTGCCACACTTTTCACGGGTGTGTTGATATCGGATCGCTCAGGAATCAAGCGCGGATTTTTTGACTGAGGCAGAAGAGACAAGACTTGCGCAGGATCCAGCTTGAGTGTCCGGCATACACTGGAAGCCAAAGCCCGCATAAATACGGTATCGGGGAGCAACTCAAGCCGATTGGACTCCAACGCTTCCAGCTTACTGACAGGCACCTTCAGAGCCACTGCCAACGCCTCAATGTGGACACCCGCAGCTTCACGGGCACTGCGCAAAATTTCACCCGCAGTGGGCTGAGTTGCACCGTCTTGAGCCGATGCCAGGGCAACCGTGGACTCACTCATTGAAGGCTCCACGCTGGTACGCACCCATTTCAGCAGACTCTGGAAAGCGCTTACGCAGTTGGTCAGCCAACTGAAGCATTGCTACGTTGTCGCCCAGCGCCTTCTCGACCTTAATTCCCAACCAAAGGGACTCGGAGTTGGCCATGCCGCTGTTGTTCAATCGCCGAATGTAAAACTGCGCACGCGTCAGTTCTTGGCGGCGAAACAGCAGCGAAGCAAGGTGATAACTCACCACCGGATTAGCGGCATCCAGTTGGTATGACTTGAGCAAGGACTGCTCGGCATCCTCTAACTTTCCAGAACTCGACTGGCACAGCCCCTTGCCCATCAAGGTTTTGCTTCTGGCTACGTAAGCAGGGTTCGCCAACGCTCTATCGAACTGCTGATCTGCTTCTGCATACTTTCTTTGCTGACAAAGCAACCAGCCATAGTTGTGCAGCAGATTCGAGTCCGTAGAACGCATGGAAATCGCACGACGGAAGCTGTCCTCCGCTTGGGCTACATCATTCAACTGCATGTAAATCAACCCACGCATATTGAGGGCATCTACATAGGTGGGATCGGTTGCGAGTGCCTGCTTGACCTCATCCAACGCGACGCTGGCCTGTCCGTTCTCAAAATACTTGGCCGCCAACTCAAGCCGGATGCGGGCACGCCGACGCACCTCTGACTCGTCAGAAGGCGTCACCACACTGGAATTGGTGTCAGAGGCCTGCACACCACCATTTGTCGCGCAACCAGGAAGCAGAAAACCCGTGCTTGCTACACCCAATACCCAAAGCGCCCCACGGCAATAGATTCGAATACGCCCAACCAATCTCACCATACAACGCCCCTCTTTGTGTCAGTGAATCAAGCTATCGGCTTCAGCACAATGGTGCGTTGTTTAGCCATGCGCTCTGCGGCGCGCGTTCTGTCCTTAACATCTCCAGCCAACTGCCCGCAAGCCGCATCGATATCATCACCGCGCGTTTTGCGAACTGTCGTGACAATACCCGCATCGCTGAGCAATTTGGCAAAAGCGAGCACCTGATTCTGCGGCGATCGCATCAAACCCGATGCCGGAAATGGATTAAATGGAATCAGATTGAACTTGCATCGAACACCGCGACCACGCGCGGGTTGAACCAGCTCAATCAACTGCCGTGCATGCTCAGCTTGGTCATTGACGCCATCCAGCATGCAATATTCGAAGGTGATGAAATCACGTGGAGCATGCTCCAAATAACGCTGACAGGCATCCAGCAATTCATGGATGGGATATTTGCGATTGAGCGGGACCAAGTTGTCACGCAGGGCATCATTCGGGGCATGCAGCGAAACCGCCAGCGCCACAGGGCAGTCTTGGGCCAACCGATCCATCATCGGAACAACGCCTGATGTAGAAACCGTCACCCGCCGCCTGGACAGCCCATACCCATGGTCGTCCAGCATGACGCGCAAAGCCGGAACCAACGCAGAGTAGTTCTGCAAGGGCTCACCCATGCCCATCATCACAACATTGGAAATCACCCGGTCAGAGGTATTCAACCGGGCACGCAGCGCATGCTCGGCAAACCACAGTTGCGCAACGATCTCACCCGAAGTGAGATTGCGACTGAAACCTTGGTGACCCGTGGAGCAAAAGCGACACCCCACGGCACAACCTGCCTGGGATGAAATGCACAAGGTGCCTCGATCATCCTCGGGGATAAAGACCGACTCCACCGCGTTTCCATCGCCCACGTCAAAAAGCCATTTGACGGTGCCATCCGCAGACACATGCTCACTGATGACGGGTAACGCTTCGATGTGCGCGCAGCCTTTGAGCTTTTCTCTCAATGCCTTGGCCAAATCGCTCATGGCATCGAAATCGCTGGCCCCGCGCTGGTGAATCCAACGAAATAACTGGGTCGCGCGAAAACGCTTTTCGCCCAATCGCTCACAGAAAGCGATCAGCGCATCCAGGTCAAATTCAAGGAGGTTGGTGGTCATTGCGGCAGCCTTGCGCGAGACCGCTCGCAGCTGTCCCCATGGCACATACACCCCACACAGGTGGGACAAGTCATGGGGACCGCCATCTCAGCGGGAGTAAATGTTCAGGCCAGGGAAGAAGAAGGCAACTTCCACTTGCGCTGTTTCAGGAGCATCAGAACCGTGCACGGCGTTGGCATCGATGCTGTCTGCAAAGTCAGCGCGGATCGTGCCAGCGTCAGCCTTCTTAGGATCGGTAGCGCCCATCAGCTCGCGGTTCTTCAGGATGGCGTTTTCACCTTCCAGAGCCTGGATCATCACAGGACCGGAAATCATGAAGTCCACCAGATCTTTGAAGAAAGGACGTGCCTTGTGCACAGCATAGAACTGCTCGGCTTCCAGGCGCGACAGGTGGGCCATACGGGCAGCCACCACCTTGAGGCCGGCAGCCTCAAAACGGGCGTAGATCTGGCCGATCACGTTCTTGGCCACTGCGTCAGGCTTGATGATGGAGAGAGTGCGTTCGATAGCCATGTTGATATTCCTGAATAAATGTTACTGAAATTCTTTTGCCTAGCAGACAAAACCCTCGATTCTAACCGTGCTGCGCGATCAAGAGCGACCACGGCCGCGTCGAGCGCCCCCCCCACCCGGGGCGCGTTGCGCCTGGCGTTGACGGGAGAGGCTGTCGGACCCGATGTATCCCACCGACGTTTTCATCGGGTCGGGCTGGGCTCCGCCACGCTGGCGATCACCTGCCGAGCCCGCACCACCATCATCACGACGGCGCGAACGTTGCCCGCCAAAGGCACCCACAGCACCTCGGTCGTTGCGGCGGGCTGGCGCACCCGGGCTACCACTTTTGCCACGGGGGTTCGCTCCTGCACGCCGCTGCGCACCCGCATCACCATCACGGTCAGGCGCTGCATCGCTGCCCTCGCCTGCGGCGCGCAACAGCGAGCGGATATCGGAATCATCCAACTCCATCCAGGCACCGCGCTTGAGCCCTCGGGGCAACATCATGGCGCCATATCGGATGCGAATCAGACGACTGACGGCATGCCCGACCGACTCAAGCATGCGGCGCACTTCCCGATTGCGCCCCTCAGAGATCGTGACCCGATACCAGCAGTTTGATCCCTCACCGCCACCGTCTTCAATGGAGCCGAAGGAGGCCATGCCATCGTCTAGGCGCACGCCATCGAGCAGCCGTTGCTTCTCTTCGTTGCTGAGCGCCCCCAAGACACGCACAGCGTACTCGCGCTCCAGCCCGAACCGGGGGTGCATCAACTTGTTGGCCAACTCTCCGGAGCTGGTAAACAGCAACAAGCCCTCGGTGTTCAAATCCAAGCGCCCCACAGACTGCCACTTGCCATTTTGGAGTCGGGGTAATTTGCGAAACACCGTGGGCCGGTTTTGCGGATCGTCGTGGGTCACCACCTCGCCGACGGGCTTGTGGTACGCGATCACCCTGGGTGGCGGCGGGTCAATGCGATAGCGAATGGGTTTGCCGTTGACCTTGACTTGGTCGCCGTACTGGATGCGCTGACCCACGTGGGCGGGCTCGTTGTTGACAGAGATCCGCCCCTCCAGAATCAATTGCTCCATCTCAAGGCGCGACCCCAAACCCGCCTGGGCCAAGACCTTGTGCAACTTGGGGGTTTCCACCTGCGGCAACAGCACCCGCTTGGCTGGCAGGGCATCGCCTTCGGCATCCTCATCGTCAAACCGGCCCGACACCACATCAGAGAACTGATAACCCTGCGCAGCACCTGCAGAGGACTGAGGCTTGGCACCGGGACGCCCCCCACGGGACTTAACGGACGGAGACTCGGGTGCGGAATTTTCTGGCACAGCGTCAACCACTAGTGGCTCCACAGCAGCGCCAACATCATCTGCCAAGTCCGCCGCAGAGGATGCTGGTTTTTTGGTTGCGGCACGCTTGCGTGGAGCCCGTGCTGCAGGTGCAGCATCGTCTTGGACAAGTGGCTCGCGCGGAAGGTCTTCCGCATTCACTGGAGTCGAATCATTCATGTGGGGTTCCTGTAATGCCATCACTGGCATCTACCTGGTCATTGCGGAGCGTGTCCTCCGCCATTTCAAACAAATCACCGCCCAAAGCACCACCCGCCCCCCCAGCCTGTGCTGACGGCACATCGGCTGCAGCCTCTAGCGGAGTCAAGTCGCTCCCGCCACCTTCTTGTACACCTGTGGACTGGGCCGCTGCCATCGCCTCCAGCACATTGGCGTGGGACGAAGGATCGTCCAACACCGGCAGTTGGTCCAGCGATGAAAGCCCCAGGTCATCCAAAAACTGCCGGGTCGTTGCAAACAATGCAGGACGACCCACCGTTTCCCGGTGACCAATCACCTCCACCCACCCTCGGTCTTCCAGTTGCTTGATGATCAGACTGTTCACGGTCACCCCGCGAATGTCTTCAATATCCCCCCGGGTGACCGGCTGGCGGTACGCAATGATGGCCAAAGTTTCCAGCGTGGCGCGGGTATACCGGGGCGGCTTTTCAGGGTGCAGGCGGTCCAGATACTCGCGCATCTCAGGCTTGCTCTGAAAGCGCCAACCTGTCGCCACTTGCACCAGTTCCACACCACGAGGTTCCCAATCCCGCTGCAGGTCTTGCAGCAGCATTTTCAGCGTGTCTGAGCCCAGGGCATCATTGAACAATACCCTCAGCTCACGCAAAGGCACGGGCTGAGGAGCACAGATCAGGGCAGTCTCTAGGACCCGCTTGGCATCCACCGTATTCATGGTTCAGCGATTCCGGAAAATGGCCCTCGCAACAGGAAGGGCTCACCGATAGCAGGGATTGGTCAAAGGGCGCTGAAAGCGCGGTCGGTATACGACAGGGCCCGGCGGGATTCCGTCTTCGGGCATTCTCAGGCCTCACGGCCCATTGCTACGGATTGTAGCTCAGCCCCCAATCGGACAGCGCCAAGCGCATATCCGCAGGCACGGGCGCCTCAAGCACCAAGTCATCACCTGTGACTGGATGCCTGAAGGCCAGACGGTAGGCATGCAACGCCTGCCTTTGTATTGCCCCCACGGGAGAGCCGCCATACAACGAGTCCCCCACCAGCGCATGCCCCAGCGAGGCCATGTGAACGCGAATCTGGTGCGTGCGCCCCGTGTGCAAGGTGCATTCAACCCAGCACCCCTGCCCACAAGACTGCAGCAGGCGAATATCAGTGCGCGCCGCCTTGCCTGCATGGGTAGAGAGATCCACCACCGCCATGCGCAGCCGATTGCGAGGATCACGCCCTATTGGTGCATTCACCGCACGCTGAGCATTCCCGGCCCAGGGCTTGTGCGCCAAGGCAAGGTACTTGCGGCTGACGTCGCGGGCCGCAATCATGGTCACCAGCGCATCCATCGTTGACCGATCACGCGCCACCACCATCAGGCCACTCGTGTCCTTGTCGAGTCTGTGCACAATGCCCGCACGGGGCACCAAAGCAGCCCGCTCATCACGCCCCAAAAGGCCATTGAGCAAGGTACCACTCCAATTGCCAGGCGCCGGGTGCACCACCAAACCCGAAGGCTTGTTGATCACCAGCAGATGGGGGTCCTCGTACACCACATCAATGGGCATGGACTCTGGACGAAACGCCTGGCTTTGCAGCGTAGGGCGCATTTCCAGCACCACCGCATCACCGGCCTTGACGCGGGTTGACGGCTTGGGCACCACCCGGCCATTGACCGCCACCAACCCCTGCCCCAGCAGTTGCTGCAAATAGCTGCGTGAAAACTCAGGCACCAACTCTGCCAGAGCGCGATCCAGGCGCTCACCGTGCTGCGACACAGGCACAGACATGGTCCGCAACTCAGACTCTGCGGCAATGCCATCGGCCAGCTCGCCCTCCAAACCATCCTCTGCCACGGCCTGGATCAAGCCCTGGGCCCCATCTTCGGATTCAGGCTGCGCGAGGGGCGATGCTGCGTTTGCGCCCTCCAAAACGCTCAAAGGGGCTTTCGCCCCTTTGAATGCCACAGACTTGGCCACGCTCAACGGGCCGCCAAGTAGCGCGCCGGGTCTACCGGCTTGCCCTGACGGCGAATTTCAAAATGCAACTTCACCCGGTCTGCATCCGTGTTGCCCATCTCGGCAATCTTCTGACCGCGCCGCACCGCCTGGTCCTCCTTGACGAGCAAGGTCTGGTTGTGGGCGTACGCTGTCAAGAACGTGTTGTTGTGCTTAAGGATGATCAGGTTGCCATAGCCACGCAAACCAGCCCCCGAATACACCACGCGGCCGTCTGCTGCAGCCAGCACAGCATCTCCAGCCTTGCCTGCGATGTCATAGCCCTTGTTGCGGGCTTCGTCAAACCCCGCCAACAAAGCGCCGGATGCGGGCCAGATGAAAGCCACATCGTCCTCGACCGCACCCGCAGGAGGTGCTGCCGGTGCAGGGGCTGCAGCAGGCGTTGGCGTTGCAACGGCCACAACGGGCGCTGCCCCAGAGGCAGGCGTCTTGGGAGCACTGGATGCACTGGCCGCAGCGGCTGGCGTCACAGACGACGATGTGACGGGGCGCGTCACCACGCCGGTGTCGGACGAGACGGCCGCAGAGGCGGCTGGCGCGGGAGCAGGCACTGAGGCACTCACTCGCAACACCTGCCCGACCTCGATCAGGTTGGGGTTCTCCAGATTGTTCCAGCGGGCAATGTCTTTCCAGCCCTGGCCGTTTTCCAAGCCGATGCGGATCAGGGTATCCCCAGGCTTGACGGTGTAGTAGCCCGGTTTGCCGGCATTTTCAGCGCCAGGCAACGGCTTGATGGGGGTTGCCACCACCACACCAGGCTGAGAGCTGGAGACAGACGCGTTGTTAGAAGACGTCCCCCGATCTTCCACTGGGGCCTTGCTCAGCCGGGTGCCGCAGCCGGACAGCAGAACCCCCGCCATCGCCACAGAAAACCCAACGACAAGACCACGCGATACGAACATAAGCAATTCCCTTCAGGCAATCCCCGATTTTAGAGGGACAAAATGAACCGGTTCGAGCACGTTTTGTTTCAAACCGTGCACCGTTTTGTCGATTACGAGCAACATTTGCTGACCACCGGCCACCGCCATAGGGGCCACCAAGCGCCCCCCCACGGCCAATTGGTCGCACCAGGCCTGCGGTACCGAGTCGCCACCCGCCGCCGCAATGATGGCGGCGTAAGGGGCGCCCTTGGCATATCCAAGCATTCCATCGCCAAACAGCAAATGCACATTAGGCAAGCGAAAGGGGCGCAAATTGTCACGGGCTTTTTCATGCAGATTGCGCACGCGCTCCAGCGTGTAGACCTCGCGGGCCAGCAGGCTCAGCACCGCCGCCTGGTAGCCACAGCCCGTGCCAATTTCCAGAACACGCCCCATCCCACCCGCACGCGCACCCTCAGCACCCAGAAGCAACTCGCACATGCGGGCGACGATGCTGGGCTTGGAGATGGTCTGCCCCATGCCGATGGGCAAACTGGTGTCTTCGTAGGCTTGGTTACCCAGGGCGCTGTCGACAAAGCGATGGCGCTCCACAGCCCCCATGGCCTGCAGAACCTGGGGGGAAGAGACACCTGCGGCTGCGAGCTTTTGCACCATGCGGGCACGCACCGCCGCAGAATCCAGCCCCGTGCCCACGGCCGTCGGCACCGCCACCCGGCCCACCACGGGCAAAGCCGGGGCCGGGGGCTTGGCCGCCGGGGCATTGGACGCCCCCGGTAATTTGGCGGGAAAACCTGGGCGCCGCTGCATCAGTGCCCGCCTCCGCCAGCAGCACCGACAGCCTGCATACGGGCGGCGGTTTGCGCCCAATACCCCAGATAATCGTGGTCTGTCAGGTCAACCTTCAGGGGCGTCATCGACACATGGCCCTGCGCCGTGGCATGGAAGTCCGTGCCCTCGGCATCGTCCTTGGCCGGCCCCGCGCCGCCGATCCAGTACATCACCTCGCCCCTAGGGCTTTCCTGCGTGATGACCCGCTCTGCAGCATGGCGACGCCCCAGGCGGCACAGCTTCAGAGGCTTGAGCGCTTGCAGCGGCATGTTGGGAATATTGACATTCAGCAGCCAAGGCGATGCCGCCGAAGACGCCACAGGGGCCACCAAATTGCTGTGCAGCAACTGCGCCACGATCTCACGCGCCTTGGCGGCTGCGGCGTCAATCTCGCCCCAACCCTTGTCCACCTGTGAAAAAGCGATGGCCGGAATACCGAACAGATAGCCCTCCATCGCCGCCCCCACGGTGCCCGAGTAAATGGTGTCGTCGCCCATGTTGGCGCCGTTGTTGATGCCCGACACCACCAGATCGGGCCGATAACCCAGCAACCCCGTGAGCGCGATGTGCACGCAATCTGCGGGGGTGCCATTCACGTAGCGGAACCCGTTGGCCGCCTGGTGCACGTACAGGGGGGAATGCAGGGTCAGCGCGTTCGACTTGGCACTGTTGTTGTGCTCCGGGGCCACCACCTCAACGTCTGCCAGAGACTTGAGCGCCTCGTACAACGCCACAATTCCGGGCGCCTGGTAACCGTCGTCGTTGGAGATGAGAATTTTCATGGGGTACGGGTGCTGATTGCAGCGCATTGTAGGAGGGGTGCCCAAGAATGCCCCAAGTGGACATTCGCTGCTTTGGCGATACAGATCAACCTGGGCCCAACCATCCTGGCCACGAAGCGACCCAGACCCATGCCAGCGCCTGCCGAGGGTCTTTGCGACCGGCTCCCGGGGGTCGCTCGTGGGACATCGACCCACCCCGGCCCCACCTATCATCCGCGCCCATAACGACCCAAGGAGACATCCATGCACGCCTGGCTTTGCACCAACCCCACTGGCGTAGACGCGCTGGCCTGGACAGAACTGCCCACGCCCACCCCCAAAGCGGGCGAGGTGCTCATCGAGATCAAGGCAGCCAGCCTGAACTTCCCCGACCTGCTGATTGTGCAGAACAAATACCAGATGAAGCCACCGCTGCCGTTTGTACCGGGCTCTGAGTACGCGGGCACCGTAGTGGCCGTGGGCGATGGCGTCAAGCACCTGCAGGTGGGGCAAAGCGTGGCCTGCCTCTCAGGCACCGGGGGCTTTGGCACCCACACCCTGGCGCCTGCGGCGCTGTGCATGCCGCTGCCCGCAGGATTTCCGGCGGTGGACGCTGCGGCCTTCATCATGATTTACGCCACCTCGCACCACGCCTTGGTAGACCGAGCCCAGCTCAAGGCAGGCGAAACCGTACTGGTGCTGGGCGCCGCCGGGGGCGTGGGCACCGCTGCCATCCAGATTGCCAAAGCCATGGGCGCCCGGGTGATTGCGGCCGCCTCCAGCGATGAAAAGTGCGCGCTGTGCACCTCCATCGGAGCAGACGCCACCATCAACTACAGCAAAGAGAACCTGCGCGATGCCATCAAAGCGCTGACCGATGGCAAAGGCCCCGACGTGATCTATGACCCCGTGGGGGGCGACTTTGCCGAGCCCGCCTTCCGCTCCATCGCTTGGCGGGGCCGCTACCTGGTGGTGGGGTTTGCCTCGGGCCCCATCCCGGCACTGCCGTTCAACCTGGCCCTGCTCAAAGGGGCCTCCATCGTGGGTGTGTTCTGGGGCGACTTTGCCAAGCGGGAGCCCCAGGCCAATGCCGCCATGATGGCCGAGCTGGCCCAGTGGTATGGGCAGGGCAAGATCAAACCCGTGATTGACCGCACCATGCCCATGGCCGAGTTGCCCCAGGCTTACGCCCACATGGGCTCGCGGGGCGTCATGGGCAAGCTGGTCATGGTGAACGACTGACCGCCCGTGGTGCCGGCGGCCACGCCCCAGCCAGGGGCGTGCAGACGCCCCAAAGGCCACCAAAAGGCCACCGCGCCGCAGCAGGGCTGTGTCACACTCAGGCACCCTCGCTGTCCTTGATACTGGTGTTCGCACATGGCAGACCGTCAACCTTACGAAATCGCGCGCGAAACGCTCAAACAACTGGCCACCCGCCGGCTGGCTCCCACGCCAGACAACTACTTGGCCATTTACGACGAGATTGCAGGCACCCGCAGCAGCCAGCCCTTTCCTGATGCCCAGTTGAGCAGCATCCAGCGCCTGCTGCCGGCCCAAACACCGCCCCAAAAGCGGCTGCTCACCCAATTTGAGAGGGCCATCGCCACCAAAGACTGGTCGGCCCTGCAAAGCGTGCTGGTGGGCTACGCCAACCTGGGGCTGAGCCCCGTGGCTGCGGCACCCGTCGCCGCGCCAGAGGGAGCAGCCAGCGGCGTGCTGCCCCCCGACTTTGCCGAGCTGCTGGCCCGCCTCATCGACAACACCCTGCCCGCCCTGGGCGAAGACGATGCACGCGTGCACGACATGGCCGGGCAGCTCACCGGCTTTTTGCGCGAGCCTGCGCCGCCACTGTCCACCGTGCAACTCATGCTGGGCAACTTCACCTACCGCCTGTCGTTCGCCACCGAAGACCAAGCCGCCATCCGCGCCAGCCTGCTGCAATTGCTGCACATGGTGTTTGAGAACATTGCCGTGCTCAGCGTGGACGACCGCTGGCTGCGAGGGCAGGCCGAGGCGCTGATGGCGGCCTCGACTCCGCCGCTCACGCTGCGCCGCCTGGACGACGTGCAACTGCGCCTGAAGGACGTGATCTTCAAGCAAACCGAAGCCAAGGCCCGCACGGCCGAGGCTCAGGAGCAGATGAAGGACCTGCTGGCCACCTTCATCGAGCGCCTCGCGCAGATGACGGCCTCCAGCACCACCTACCACGACACCATGGAGCGCTGCGCCGACTTGATCGGCAAGGCCAACAACCTCCAGGAAATCGCTCCGGTGCTCGAAGAGGTCATGACCGCCACCCGCGCCATGGCCCTGGACACCAAACTCACCCACACCGAGCTGCAAGAACTGCGCGAGCGCACCGACGCCAAGCACGCCGAAGTAGCCAAGCTGCAGCAAGAGCTGGACCGCGCCAGCGCCCAGGCACGGCACGACCCGCTGACCGGCACCCTCAACCGCAAAGGGCTGGACGAGGCCATGGAGCGCGAGGTGGCACGTGCCCGCCGCATGGGCAACCCCCTGTGTGTGGCGCTGCTGGACATCGACAACTTCAAGAACATCAACGACCGACTGGGCCACACCGTGGGCGACGCGGCTTTGGTGCACCTGGCGCAAGTCACCCGCGAAGTGATGCGCCCCCAGGATCTGCTGGCCCGCTACGGCGGCGAGGAATTCGTGCTGCTGCTGCCCGACACCAACGTGGACAGCGGCGTGGCCGCCATGACGCGGCTGCAACGCGAGCTGACCACGCGCTTTTTCTTGCAGGGCAGCGAAAAGATCCTCATCACCTTCAGCGCGGGCGTGGCACAACTGCACGACAGTGAAACCAGCGTGGACGCCCTCAAGCGGGCCGACCAGAGCATGTACCTGGCCAAGCGCTCGGGCAAAAACCGGGTGATGGCCGCGTGACCCCAAGGCCCCCTGAGTCGCCTGCGGCGCCTTCCCCCACCGGGGGACGCCGCCAGCGCGGCGGGGCGGCCCTTGCGCGGCGGCTGCGCGCCTCGGCCGCGCGATTTTGAAGCGCCGCGGACTGCAACCACCGCCCTGAAGCTGCAAACGGAGTCAGCAAGGGAACAACACAGCCCCGGAGCCTGCCATGCCCCCCAAGCAGAGACGACTCTTTTTGCAGCGCGCCGCCCTCGCCGCAGCCGCCACCACCCTGCCCCGCTGGGCCTGGGTGCAAACCGCGCACCTGGCGGACGACCCCTTTGCCCTAGGGGTGGCCAGTGGCGACCCGACCCCTGATGGCGTGGTGCTGTGGACGCGCCTCATCGCCCCGCCCGGCCAGCCCCTGCCCGAGCAAACGGTGCACTGGGAAGTCGCCCACGACGAGGGCTTTCAACGCCTCGTGCAAAAAGGCCAGGCCACCGCCAGCCCTGAGCGGGGCCACAGCGTGCATGTGGAGGTGCAAGGACTGGAGCCCGCCCGGTGGTACCACTACCGTTTTTTGCTGGGGCAGGCCACCAGCGCCACCGGGCGCACCCGCACCGCACCGGCGGCTGACGCCCTGGTGGCCAGGCTGCGCGTGGCCTTTGCCTCGTGCCAGCGGTGGGAGCATGGCCACTACGCCGCCTGGCGCCACCTGTGCGCCGATCAGCCGGAGCTGGTGCTCTTTTTGGGCGACTACATCTACGAATACGCCACGCCCAAAAACACCGATGGGCTGGCACGCACCCACAGCCTGCGCCACGCCACCACGCTGACCGACTACCGCGACCGTTACGCACTGCACAAAAGCGACCCGGCCCTGCAAGCCGCCCACGCCGCCTGCCCCTGGGCCGTGACCTGGGACGACCACGAGGTGCAAAACGACTACGCGGGCGGCCGCAACGGCCAGGGCGATGAGGGTGATGCCAGAGCCTTCCTGGTGCAGCGTTCCGCCGCATGGCAGGCGTTCTACGAAAACATGCCCTTGCGCGCCAGCAGCCTGGTCGATGCGCAGTTTGGGCAGTTTGGACAACTGCAGGTGTACCGCCGCCTGCGCTGGGGGCGACTGGCCCAGCTGCACCTGCTGGACGACCGCCAATACCGCGCCCTGCAAGCCTGCCGCAAACCGGGTGCCAGCAACGCAGGCACCGTGCGCCCAGGCGACTGCGCCGAGCTGGCCAACCCCGCTCGCAGCCTGCTAGGCCCTGCGCAAGAGCAATGGCTGGACACCGGCCTGGCCGCAGACGCCCAAAGCGACCGCACCCGCTGGAGCGTGCTGGCCCAGCAAACCCTGTTCTCGCCGCGCCACTACCCCAGCGGCCAGGTCGCCACCGATGGGTGGGACGGCTACCCCGCAGCGCGCGAGCGCCTGCTGCAATCGGTGCAACGCCACCGGCCGCGCAACACCGTGCTGCTGGGCGGCGACATCCACCAGAACTATGTGTGCAATGTGCATGCCCCTGGCGCGGGCGCCAGCGGTGGCAGCCTGCCGGTGCTGGCCAGCGAGTTCTGCGGCACCTCCATCAGCTCACGCTCTGGCACCACGCAAGACAAGGTGGACGCCATCGCCCGCCACAACCCCCATGTGCTGCTGGCCCGTTGCGAACAACGTGGCTACGGCCTGGCCGACATCACCCCCACGCGCTGGACCACCACCTTGCGCGTGCTGGACAACCCGATGGACGCGGCCAGCACCGCCAGCACCCAGGCCCGCTTTGTGGTGGAAGACCGCAAGCCGGGGCCTGTGGCGGCGTAGGCCTGCGGTGCCAGATGGCTGCAAATGCTATCAAATGAATAGCTTCTAGCGCTTATCAATCAAGCGCTAGGGGCCAAAATCATTGAAACCTCAGCCCCTCTCAGCCTGCCCCAACGCTGGTGCCAGACGATTGCGACGCTTCAGCAAGGCGCTGCTGCGCAATTTTTAACAAAAAGAGGGTTTAGCGCCCATCAAATAAGCGCGAGCAGCTATCAAAAAATGAGCAATCATGGCAAGATTGCCCGCTCTGGAGAACCTGCCAACGATCTCGCAAGAGGTCGTGACCCGGTTCTTGCCGCCTTGCGGCCCCTCCACCCTGTTGCCCCGCACCACCATGCACACCACGCCCCGCCGCTGTCCGACCCTGTCCCTACCTTCCCGCCCTGCATTGCGCACCGCCTGCCTGGCGGCCACGCTGTGGGCGCTGGCGGGCTACAGCGCAGCAGGCAGCCTGCCAGCAGCCGCCAAGGCCGAGGTCAACACCCTGCTCACCCGGCTGCAAACGTCTGGCTGCGAATTCAACCGCAATGGCTCTTGGTACACAGGGGCCGAGGCCAAGGCGCATTTGCTCAAAAAGCTGGATTACCTGGACGGCAAGAACGCGGTGCAAACCACCGAGCAGTTCATTGAGCTGGGGGCCTCGTCCAGCAGCGCCAGCGGCAAGGCCTACCAGGTGCGCTGCGCCGGGGCGGCGGCGGTGGACGCCGGGCCCTGGCTCAAGGGCGAGCTCAAAGCCTTGCGCTCAGGCGCTGCGGCGCCTGCGGCCAAGTAAGCCCCGCCCCTCACACATCAATCGCGCTGGCCGACCCAGCCTGCTTGCGCAGCTCAAACTTCTGAATCTTGCCCGTGCTGGTCTTGGGCAGCTCGCCAAACACCACGGCGCGGGGCACCTTGAAGCCAGCCAGGTGCTTCTTGCAGTGGGCCACGATGTCTTCGGGGGTGGCGGTGGCCCCAGCCTTCAGCTCCACAAAGGCGCAGGGGGTTTCGCCCCACTTGGCGTCGGGCTTGGCCACCACGGCGGCGGCCAGCACGTCGGGGTGGCGGTAGAGCACATCTTCGACCTCGATGGACGAGATGTTCTCGCCGCCCGAGATGATGATGTCTTTGCTGCGGTCCTTGATCTTGATGTAGCCATCGGGATACTGCACGGCCAGGTCGCCGCTATGGAACCAGCCGCCGCGAAAGGCGTCTTCGGTGGCCTTGAGGTTCTTCAGGTAGCCCTTCATGGCGATGTTGCCCCGGAACATGATCTCGCCCATGGTCTCGCCGTCGTGCGGCACGGGCTGCAGGGTTTCAGGGTCCAGCACGCGCACATCGCGCTGCAGGTGGTAGCGCACGCCCTGGCGGGCGTTGAGGCGGGCGCGCTCGCCAATATCCAAAGCATCCCACGCCTCGTGCTTGGCGCACACGGTGGCCGGGCCATACACCTCGGTCAGGCCGTACACGTGGGTCAAATCGAACCCCATCTTCTCCATGCCCTCGATCATCGAGGCCGGAGGGGCAGCGCCCGCCACCATGGCCTTGACGCCTGCGGGCACGCCCACCTTCATCGCATCGGGGGCGTTGACCAGCAAGCCGTGCACGATGGGCGCGCCACAGTAGTGCGTAACGCCGTGGTGGCGAATGGCGTCAAAGATCGCCTGTGCTTCCACGCGGCGCAGGCACACATTGACGCCCGCGCGCGCCGCAATCGTCCACGGAAAGCACCAGCCGTTGCAGTGGAACATGGGCAGCGTCCACAAGTACACGGCGTGCTTGGGCATGTCCCACTCCAGCACATTGCTGATGGCATTGGTGGCCGCGCCCCGGTGGTGGTAGACCACGCCTTTGGGGTTGCCGGTGGTGCCGCTGGTGTAGTTCAGGGCAATGGCATCCCACTCGTCGCCGGGCAGCTCCCAGGCAAACTGCGCGTCACCACTGGCCACAAAGGCTTCGTAGTCTGGGCCCGGCAAGGTCTGGGCTGGCGCGCCGTACAGGTCGTCATGCACCTGCACCACCAGCAGCGGGGCGGTGGACTGGCGCAGCGCCAGGGCCTTGGCCAGGGTGGCGGTGAACTCCGGGTCCACGATCACGGCCCGGGCCTCGCCGTGGTCCAGCATGAAGGCGATGGTCTCGGGGTCCAGCCGGGTGTTCAGGGCATTGAGCACGGCCCCGGCCATCGGCACGCCAAAGTGGGCCTCGACCATGGGCGGGGTGTTGGGCAGCATCACCGCCACGGTGTCGTTTTTGCCGATGCCGCTGCGCTGCAAGGCGCTGGCCAGCTGGCGGCAGCGGGCGTAGGTCTGCCCCCAGGTCTGGCGCTGCGCACCGTGCACGATGGCCAGGCGGTCGGGGTAGACCTCAGCCGCCCGCTCCAGAAAGCCCAACGGGGACAGGGGCGCAAAGTTGGCCGGGTTGCGCGGCAGGTGCTGGTCGTACGCAGAGGTCATCACATCCATCCTTGGGCAAAAAACAGGTAATTTCCCATTACAGCCCCCCGGGCTGACAGCGCGCTGAAAGCGCCCTGGCCGCAATTTACGGCGACCCGCCCGGGAAGCACCACGCATGGGCGAAAATACCCCCGTGTCCATCCCCCAGTCGTTCATCCAAGAGTTGCTCTCGCGCGTCGACGTGGTCGATATCGTGGGCCGCTACGTGCAGCTCAAAAAAGGCGGCGCCAACTTCATGGGGCTGTGCCCCTTTCACGGGGAAAAATCGCCCTCGTTCAGTGTCAGCCCCTCCAAGCAGTTCTACCACTGCTTTGGCTGCGGCAAGAACGGCAACGCCATCAGCTTCTTGATGGACCATGCGGGCATGGGCTTCATCGAGGCAGTAAACGACCTCGCCCAAAGCGTGGGCCTGCAGGTGCCTGACGACGACATCTCCCCCCAGGAGCGCGAGCGCGCCGCTGCCGCCCGGCAAAAGCAGGCCACGCTGACCGATGTGCTGGAAAAAGCCGCCGACGCCTACCGCCGCCACCTGCGCGAGTCGCAGCGCGCCATTGGCTACTTCAAGGGCCGGGGCGTGTCGGGCCATGTGGCCAAGCAATATGGCCTGGGCTACGCGCCCGAGGGCTGGCGCAGCCTGGCCAGCGTGTTCCCGGCGTACGACGACCCGCTGCTCGAAGAAAGTGGCCTGGTCATCGTCAACGATGAAGACGGCGGCAAACGCTACGACCGCTTCCGCGACCGGGTGATGTTCCCGATCCGCAACGTCAAAGGCGAGTGCATTGGTTTTGGCGGGCGGGTGCTGGGCGACGACAAACCCAAGTACCTGAACTCGCCCGAAACCCCGGTCTTCCACAAAGGGCGCGAGCTGTACGGCCTGTTTGAGGCCCGCACGCCCATCCGCGAGGCGGGCTACGCGCTAGTGACCGAAGGCTACATGGACGTGGTGGCGCTGGCGCAGCTGGGCTTTCCGAACGCCGTGGCCACGCTGGGCACGGCCTGCACGCCCGAGCATGTGCAAAAGCTGCTGCGCTTTACCGACGCGGTGGTCTTCAGCTTTGACGGCGACGCCGCCGGGCGCCGCGCCGCGCGCAAGGCGCTCGATGGTGCCCTGCCCCACGCCACCGATACGCGCAGCATCAAGTTCTTGTTTTTGCCTGCCGAGCACGACCCCGACAGCTACGTGCGGGAGCACGGCACAGACGCCTTTGCCCGCTGCATTGCCGAGGCCATGCCGCTGAGCCGCTTTCTGGTCGAAGCCGCCAGCGATGGCTGCGACCTGGCCACGGCCGAGGGCCGCGCCCACATGGCCAGCAACGCCCGCCCCCTGTGGGCCAGCCTGCCCGACGGCGTGCTGCGCCGCCAGTTGCTCAGCGAGCTGGCCCAGCTCACCCAGTTGCCCGCCAACGACCTGGCCGACCTGTGGAGCCAGGCATCGGCGCAAGACCACCACCGCCGCCAAGGCCCCAGCGCGGGCGCGCAAGGGCACAGCGCACCAGCCCATTTGCCGTACCACTCGCCCGACGAGCCGCCCTGGGGCGGGCCACCCGATGGCGCCGAACCTTGGCATGGCGCCCCGGATGCGGGCTATGAGGCAAGCTATGGCGCACCCCAAGGCCAGGGCGGCGGCGCCAAGCCTCCGTTTCGCAAAAGCGGGGATTGGAAGGGCAAGGGCGACTGGAAAGGCAAAGGCAACTGGAAGAAGCGCGACGACAGCCCCTGGCCGCCCCAGCCCCGCCTGCCCAACACCCCCATGGCCAGCCGGGTGGACCATGCGGCGCGGCTGCTGCTGTCGCACATGGCGTTTTTGGAGCACCTGGCGCCAGACGACCACACGGCCCTGTGCGCCCTTCCCGCGCCCCACGGCCCGCTGTTTGCCTGGCTGGAGGCGCAATTCATGGAGCACGGCCCCCTGGCCTGGGCGGTGCTGCGCGAGAGCCTGCGTGGCCACGAATGCGAAACGCTGGCCGTGAAAGTGATGACCGGCGCCCATGCCCAAACCGAAGGCGACGTGGCCGAGCTGCGGGCCGAGCTGAGCGATCTGCTGACGCGCATTCAGCTGGAGCAGATCAAGGAACAGCTGAGCGCGGCCAGCGCCAGCGGCGACCTGGCCCTGTGGCGCGAGCTGGATGCGCGCTCGCGCACGCTCAAAGCCGCGCTGGAGCCTGCGGCGCCCAAATAACGCTCAAGTCACGCCCAATTGGCGCCAGGGCCCAGCGGCGTGGCAGCGCGCAAGCCACCGTCCGCGCGCCAAAACCAAAAAGCCACAAAAGCCACACTGCGGGCCCCAACGGTTGAGAATTTCAGCGTAAGTCCTTGAAAAAGGGGCCCGCTGGTATAATGTAGGGTTTTTCGGCAAGAGCGACAGCAGCACCTCCGAGCCGGGCCACCGTGACACGCGCGCACATCAGCGCAGATCAGCCCACTTATCGCAAGGACTGCACACCAAATGTTCGCCCAGACATCTTGCCAATGAGGGCCTCCCCTCCAAGCGCCTGAGCTTTTGCGCTCATGCGTTGCCACCCGCGCCGGGATCTGTGGCGTTTGCGTTTTCTTTGTGTCCGTTTTTGATTCTGAGGTTTTTCATGCCCGCTCAAAAGTCCGCGAAGCCGCCCAAGACTGCTCCAGACACCGCCGCCAAGGCTGTCTCCAAAACCGCTGCCAAAGCGCCTGCCAAGGCTGCAGCGACCAAGAAAGTCCAGACCGTGTACAAAAGCCCAGCCGAGCTGAAAAAAGCCGCCGATGAACTGCTGAAGAAGAAGCCCACCCGCGCCAAAGCCGCGCCGGTCGCCGAGGAAGATGAAGCTGCTGCTGCCGAAGCCCCCAAGAAGAAGCCAGGCCGCCCTGCCAAGGCGGCAGCCTCCGCCGAAGCCAAGGTGCCCGCCAAGCGCGGCCGCAAGCCCAAGGCAGCCGCAGCGGGCGATGACAGCGGTGACGACACCGACCTGTCGGACATCGAAGCAGACTTGGAAGGCGAAGTCGAGGAAACGACCGAGACGGCCGCTACGGTCGAGAAGGTCAAGCCTCTGCGCATGAAGATCAGCAAGGCCAAGGAACGCGCCTTGATGAAGGAATTCGGCCTGGACGAGACCGTTCTGTCCGAAGAAGACCTGCAAAAGCGCCGCTCGCGCCTGAAGACGCTGATCAAGCTGGGCAAGACACGCGGCTACCTCACGCACGTGGAAATCAACGACCACTTGCCCGACAAGCTGGTCGATGCCGAAACCCTCGAAGCCGTCATCACCACGCTGAACGACCTGGGCGTGGCTGTGTACGAGCAAACGCCTGACGCCGAAGCTCTGATCATCACGGACAACGCCCCCGCTGGCGCCACCGAAGAAGAAGCCGAAGAAGCCGCTGAAGCCGCGCTGTCCACCGTGGACTCGGAATTCGGCCGCACTACCGACCCGGTTCGCATGTACATGCGCGAAATGGGCACCGTGGAGCTGCTGACCCGCGAAGGCGAAATCGAAATCGCCAAGCGCATCGAGGGCGGCCTGATGGCCATGATGGAGGCGATCAGCGCATCGCCCGCCACCATCGCCGAGATCCTGAACATGGGCGAAGAAATCCGCGAAGGCAAGGTCGTCATCTCGACCATCGTGGACGGTTTCTCCAACCCCAATGAGGCCGACGACTATGTGGCCGAAGAAGACTTTGACGAGTTCGACGAAGCCGACGATGACGACGGCAAGGGCGGCTCCAAGGCACTGACCAAGAAGCTCGAAGAGCTGAAGAAGCAGGCGCTGGAGCGCTTTGACAAGCTGCGCGAGCTGTTCGAGAAGATCCACAAGATCTATGACAAGGAAGGCTACGGCACCCCGGCCTACACAAAGGCCCAGGCCTCTTTGTCGGAAGAGCTGATGACCATCCGCTTCACCGCCAAGACCATCGAGAAGCTGTGCGACATGGTGCGCGGCCAGGTGGACGATGTGCGCAAGAAGGAGCGCGAGCTGCGCCGCATCATCGTGGACAAGTGCGGCATGCCCCAAGAGACGTTCGTCAAGGACTTCCCGCCCAACCTGCTGAACCTGCAGTGGGTGGAAAAGCAAGCCGCCGCAGGCAAGCCCTGGTCGGCCGTCATTGCGCGCAACATCCCGCCCATCCAGGACCTGCAGCAAAAGCTGATGGACCTGCAGTCGCGCGTGGTGGTGCCGCTGACCGAGCTCAAAGGCATCAACAAGCGCATGAACGAAGGTGAAGCCACCTCGCGCGATGCCAAGAAGGAAATGATCGAGGCCAACCTGCGCCTTGTGATCTCGATTGCCAAGAAGTACACGAACCGTGGCCTGCAGTTCCTCGATTTGATCCAGGAAGGCAACATCGGCCTGATGAAGGCGGTGGACAAGTTCGAATACCGCCGGGGCTACAAGTTCTCGACGTACGCCACGTGGTGGATTCGCCAGGCCATCACCCGCTCGATCGCCGACCAGGCGCGCACCATCCGTATCCCGGTGCACATGATCGAGACGATCAACAAGATGAACCGCATCAGCCGCCAGCACTTGCAAGAGTTTGGCTTTGAGCCCGATGCGTCCATCCTGGCGGCCAAGATGGAAATCCCCGAGGACAAAATCCGCAAGATCATGAAGATCGCCAAAGAGCCGATCTCCATGGAAACGCCGATCGGGGACGACGACGACAGCCACCTGGGCGATTTCATCGAGGACGGTGCCAACACCGCGCCTATCGAAGCCGCCATGCAGGCCGGCCTGCGCGATGTGGTCAAAGACATCCTCGATGGCCTGACCCCCCGCGAAGCCAAGGTGCTGCGTATGCGCTTCGGTATCGAAATGACCAGCGACCACACGCTGGAAGAAGTGGGCAAGCAGTTTGACGTGACCCGCGAGCGCATTCGCCAAATAGAAGCCAAGGCACTGCGCAAGCTCAAGCACCCTTCGCGTTCGGACAAGCTGCGCAGCTTTATCGACTCGCTGTAAAGCGCTGCACAGGGACCGTCCGCCAGCCGGGTGGCCCTGCCCCAGTCCCTGGGCTCAAGCCCGCCGCCTTTGAACAGGCTGGCGGGCTTTTTCATTGGAGGGGCGATTGATGAGAGAAATAGCCCCTAGCGCAATCCAGATAAGCGCTAGAAGCTATATTTTTAATAGCAAATTGCCATATGAGGCCACTGCGCCTGCGCTGAGGGCCTGCTCAACCCCCTTAATACACGTCGCGCCGGTAGCGCCCTTCGCGCAGTAAGTGGTCCAGTGCGTCTGCCCCCAAAATCTGGCGCAGTGCGCTGTCCACTGCCTGGGCCATGCCCTGCAGGCTGCCGCACACGTACACCGCCGCGCCTTGCGCCACCCAGGCGCGCACGGTCTCGGCCTCGGCCGCCAGCAGGTGCTGCACGTACACGCGGGTGGGCTGGTCGCGCGAGAAGGCCACATCCAGCCGCTGCAGGGTGCCTTGCCGGCGCCAGCCTTCCAGCTCGGCCTGGTGGTGAAAGTCGTACGCGGCATTGCGCTCGCCAAACAGCAGCCAGTTGGGCCCGGCCCCCACGGCCGCCCGGGCGCGCAGGTGGGCGCGCAGCCCGGCCAGGCCGGTGCCGTTGCCAATCAAAATCAAGGGGCGCCGGGCATTGCCCTCCAGCCGGAAGTTGCTGTGCGCACGCAGCCGCAGGGGTATGGCCGCGCCCACAGCAGCACCCTGCGTGAGCCAGCCCGAGGCCACGCCGAGCGAGCCATCGCCACGCACCGCCTGGCGCACCAGCAGATGGATGCTGCCGTCGCTGGCGATAGAGGCCACCGAATACTCGCGTGGGTGATCGGGGTCTTGCGGGGTGCGCACCTGCACCAGGTCGCCCGACTCCCACACCCCGGCCGTGCCTGCCAGGCCTGAGGGGGGCGCTAGTTCAAGGTGAAACACCGCCCCGCCTGCGCTGCCGGGGTTCAGGTGCGTGCGCCGGGCCAGCACCCAGTTGGCAAACTCGGGCGCCTGCCAGGCGGGCATATCGCTGACATGGGCCACCTGCCCCAGGTGGTGCTGCCACTGCTGCAGCGCCTCTACATCGCCGTTGTCCATCTCCACGGTGTCAAACAGGCGGGTAGCGCCGCAGCGTTGCAGCCAGGCATCTACCTGGCGCCCAAAGCCGCAAAAGTGGGTGTACTGCCGGTCGCCCAGCGCCAGCAGGCCGTAGCGCAAGTGCGCCAGCTGCGGTGCGCTGGCCAGGATGTGGCTGGCAAAGGCGGCGGCGTGGTCGGGCGGGTCGCCCTCGCCGCAAGTGCTGACCACCCACAGCGCGAACTGGGCCTGGGCCAGCGCCTCGGGGGTGAGCTGGTCCACGGGGCACAGTTGCACGGGCTCTCCGGCAGCGTGCAGCAGCCGGGCGGTTTCCTCTGCCAGCTCTTGGGCCTGGCCAGTCTGGCTGGCGTACACCACCAGCAGGGCATGGAGCCCCTCGCGTGCAGCAGCCAGTGACGCGGCTTGTGCCTGGGCTGCCCGCAGCTTGCGGCGCTCGCGCCACCAAACGGCTGCGCACAGGACGGCATACAGGGCCACCAGGCCTGCGGCGGCCATCCAGCGCGCAGCGCCCACCATCGCCATTTCACCCAAGAGCCCCATGGGGTTTTCCCAAAAAATCAACCCACCCGAGCGGGCAGGTCCAGCTGTTCCAAAGCGGCACTGGTGTGCACCACCAGCCCCGCATCCGTGTGCTCGCACAGCAGTGCGGCAATGCCATGGTGCTGTGCAAAGGCCAGCCCCTCGTGCGGCCCCAGCACCGTGAGCACGGTGGCCAGGGCATCGGCCTGCATGCATTCAGCATGCAGCACCGTGACGCTGCTGAGCCGGTGCAGCACCGGCTCGCCGGTGCGCGGGTCCAGCGTGTGCGAGTAGCGGCGCCCGCCCAGGTCAAACGCGTGCCAGTGGTCCCCCGAGGTGGCCACGGCCATGTCGCGCAGCGGAAGTACGCGGGGCGCACGGGAGGCAGGGGTGCGCTGGCGTGAGCTGGCCGCATAGGCCCCGCCCACGCCATCGATCACGCCTGCGATCTGCACCCGCCAGGGCAGGCCATCGGGGCGCAGGCCGCTGGCGCGCAGCTCGCCGCCCACCTCCACCAAAAAATCGGTAAACCCCAGGCGCTGCAGGGTGCGCGCCACCAGGTCCACCCCAAAGCCTTTGGCAATGCCGCTCAAATCCAGCTGCGCACCGCCGGGCTGCAGCACGCGGCGCTCGGCCGCGCTCAGTTGCAGCCGCTCAAAGCCCACACGGGCCCGGGCAGCCTGCAACCGCTGCGGGTGGGGCAACTGGGCACGGTGGTCTGCCAAAGGGTTGGCACGCGGGCCAAAGCCCCAGGCATCCACCAGCGGGCCCACGGTGGGGTCCCACGCGCCCTGGCTGGCACGCGACCAGTGCAGCGCACACGCCATCACTTCCATGAACTCGGGCGATATCACCTGCCACACGCCCGCCTCCGCGCGGTTGAAGCGGCTGATTTCCGAGTCAGCCTCCCAGTGGCTCATCTGCTGCACCACGGTGTCCAGCGCCTGCTGCACCGCAGTCTGCACGGGCTGTAGCGGCGCAAACCCCGGGTTGCCCAGGCGCACCGACCAGGTGGTGCCCATGGTGGCGCCCGCCAGGGTGTGCAGCGCGGCCGGATCGCGCGCGCGCAGCACTGGGGCCGGGCCGGTGGCGTAGCCAGCGGCTGCAGGGGCCAAAGGCGCGGCGGGCAAACCACCGGGCTGGCAACCGGCCCCATAGCGCACGCGGATGCGCGGGGTCTGGGGCGTGGTGTGCTGGGCGTACAAGGTGTGCGTCGCGCTCAGGGCAACACTTCCAGGGTGCCGACGTACGACAGGCGGCGCTCCTTGGCCTGGGGCACCGAGGTCTTGTCGTCCTTCACATCGGCATCCACCCAGTACATGCCAGCCGCTGGCCAGGTGATGCTGAACTGGCCTTTCGCATCGGTCGTGGCCTTGATCTCGCCGAGCTTGTCGCGGTAGCGCGAGCTGCCCGCTACCAAGGCCACCTCCACGCCGACTGCGGGCTTGCCATCCACATGGAAGGCAAAGGTGGCTTTTTCGCCCTGGGCCAGGTCGTTGGGGTGCGTCACGGGCACCAGCTCCAGCCCCTTACCGCTGGCCTTGACGGCGCTGGGTTTGCCCACGGTCACATAGGTTTCCACCCGCCCGGCGGATTGGATGACCTTCAAGTCTTGCGCATCGGCAGGCACTTCGGCAGCAAACTTTTCGGGGGTGCCACGCCAGCGCTTGGGCTGCCCGGCCTTGTCCTTGTAGGTGGCCATCAGGCCGCCGTTGAGCACCGCCAGGCGGTAGGTGCCGGGCTGGGTCAGGTTCAGGTCAAACACGCTGCGCAACTTGCCTTTGTGGGCGTTTTCAGGGGCCAGCGTGGAACCGTCGGGCGCCGTCACCACCAGGTTGTCCAAACCCAGCGGCACGTGGTTGAAGAAGAACAGGTCGTTGGACACCGCAGCGTCCACGGTGATCCATTCCGCTTTGGACAACACGGTGCTCGAAGGCAGCAACCACACGTTATGGGCCTGGGCGGCCGACGCGGCACCCAGCAACAACGCCACACCAGCGGCCAAATGCGCCAACCGGGCGCGTGCAGGAACAGGAAATTTCATCAATGACTCCAGTTGAGCGAAGAGAACGAATCAAAAAAGGGGATGTGCCGGAGCGGCTCAGGGCTTCAGCTCTAGGGTGATCTCGCCGAGCTCGCTGCTGCCTGCTGCGCGCAGTTGCTGCGCCTTGGCCGCAGGCCAGGTGAAGGGCACCGACACCACCTCGCGCCCGCCCACCTCGCGGGCGGCTTCCACCACCAGCTTGTAGTTGCCTGCGGGCAAGGCGGCCAGCGGGTTCTTGCCTTCAGTAAATTGCAGCTGGTGCTTGCCTGCGGGGCGTGTGGGGCTGGTCACGCCGTCGATGGGCATCTCCAGATCGCGCCCGGCGCGGCGCCACCACTGGCGCATATCCTTGAGCCACTTGGTGCCTGTGCCCTCGGCGTTCTTGAGCTTGACGTCGTACCAGACCGACAGGGTGGACGCCACGGTGTTGTCCGCGCGCTCGAGCCACACGGCCACATAGGGGCGGTGGTACTCGGCCACGTCCAGGCGGGGGATTTCCACCCCCACATTCAGCCCGGCTGCAAAGGCAGGGGCCCCAAGGCACGCGCCCAGGGCCACGGTGTAGCGCAGTTTGGATGGCGAGGGTTTCAGCATAGGCAGGCTTTCTTTCGTGAAAGTTCAGTGGATAAACAAGAGCGCCAGCAGCGCAGGCAGCACCAGGCCCAGCCCCACCATGGGCCAAGTCCAGGGGCGGTTGCCCGCGTGCATCTTCAAAATGAACAGGCCCGTGAAAGAGAACACCAGGCAGGCCACGGCAAATAGGTCGATGAACCAGTTCCAGGCTGCGCCGGTGTTGCGGCCCTTGTGCAGGTCATTGAGGTAGGCAATCCAGCCCCGGTCGGTGTTTTCGTACTCGGCCTCGCCGTCTTGCAGCCCCAGGCGCAGCCAGGCATCTCCGCCGGGGCGCGGTAAGGAGACATAGACCTCGTCGTCGGCCCACTCGGCCTCGCGCCCGGCCAGCGAGACACCCCACTGCACGTGGGCCCATTGCGCCAGCTCGGGCGGCACGGCAGAGCGCTTACCCGCACTCTGGGCCCGCTCTGACAGCACCTGCTGCAACGCCTGCGGGGCCTGCGCCTGGGCCCGCACCACGCGGGGCTTGGATTCGATCTGCCCGGCATGGTTGAGCGTGATGCCCGTCACCGCAAACAACAGCATGCCCAGCAGGCACAGGGCCGAGCTAACCCAGTGCCACTCGTGCAGGGTTTTGAGCCAGAAGGAGCGCCGCCGGTGGTCTTGTAACTTGGTCATGCCTGGGGGGAAAAGAGCGCCGGGCCACCCAAACCCACCCTGAGAATGCGCCACCCGAACCCGGCATTGTAATTTTCAAAATGACAATCATTCTCGTTTGCATGAACTTTACATAAACGAATTGCGGTATCTCCAATCCATCCGCCGCCACCGCAACAGGGATAACCCCTACAACCCAGACAGCAATTTGACAGCTTTGCAAGTCACGATTACATCCATTACAAAAACTTCCAGACGCGTGCCCGCTTTTCGGGCTGCATGACCTGGAGTGGAGCCCACCGCATCCCCACCCTGAGGCAAGGGGCACAAAAAAGCAGGGCCCACGGACACCCAACCGTTCGTTGTTCCATCGTTTGTTGTCTGGGTGCAGGCTGGGAGCCCGCACCTGCTTCAGCCCACTACCCAAGGTTCCATGACCATGCAACGCAGACAGATCCTGGCGCGCAGCGCCGCAATGGCCGCCCTACTGACCCCGCTGGCACCTGCCGCCCTGGCCCAGGCCACCACACCGCGCCCCGGCGCGCCCGCCCCCAAGGCTGCCAAGGTGGCGGGCACGCTGCGCATCGTCATCCCGGCCAACCCCGGCGGCGGCTGGGACCAGACGGGCCGCGCCCTGGGCGCCGCCCTCAAGGCCGTGGGCGCTGCAGACCAGGTGGAGTTTGAGAACATTGGCGGCAAGGGCGGCACCATCGGCCTGGCCAAATACGCTGAGAAGTACGGCAACGACGCCAACACCCTGCTGATGGGCGGCATGGTGATGGTGGGCGCTGTGGCCCTGCAAAAGCCCGCCGTGGACATGGGGCACATCCAGCCCATTGCCCGACTGACCAGCGACTACCTGGTCACAGCGGTGCCGGCATCCTCCCCCATCAAGAGCGGCAAGGACCTGGCCGACGCCATGCGCGGTGACCTGCCTGCCCTGCCCGTGGCCGGTGGCTCCGCCGGTGGCGTAGACCACATCTACGCTGGCGTGCTGGCGCGCGCGGCCAAGGCAAAACCTGAAGCCTTGGTGTACCGCCCCTTTGCCAGCGGCACCGAGGTGGTGGAGTCCCTGCTCAAAGGCGATGCTGCCGTGGGCATCTCGGGCTACAGCGAGTTCAGCGATGCCCTGGCAGCGGGCAAACTGCGGGCCATCGGCGTATCGGCGCGGCGCAGTGCGTTTGGCATCCCGGCCTTCAAAGACCAGGGCATTGACGCCGTGATGGCCAACTGGCGCGGCGTGTTCACCGGCAAGGGCGTGAGCCCCGCCCGCACGGCCGAACTGCTGGCAGCGGTGGAGCAAGCCACCCACCACGAAAGCTGGCTGCAAACGCTCAAGCAAAACCGCTGGGAAGCCTCCTGGCTGGCTGGCAAGGACCTGACCGAGTTCATGGAACTGGACCTGACCACCGCACGCGTGATGGTGTACCTGCTCAAGCTCAAGGCCTGAGCCCACTCCCCAGCCCCCTGACTCAGCCCCCTGCGGGGCCTGGGTCAGCACAGCCCACCCGGCCGGTGTTGTAAGCCCCCCTCACCCACCACGCCCCCCGCACAGCCCCGCTTGCGGGGCGCCGCCGCCATCGGCACACTGGATTCACCCTGGGTGCCACTCTGGGCGCACTTTTGGATCGTTGCGCAGCCAGGCAGCAAGCGCCGCCCATGCCAGAGGGGGCCTGGAGCCACAGTGCATCCCATTTTTGAATCCGCCCTGACCTGCGAGGCTTTTTATGAAAATGTCCCACTTCTCCATTGGTGCGCGCATGGCCGGAGCGCTTGGGCTGGTGCTGGCGCTGTTGATTGGTGCCGCACTCTTTGGCATTGCCGCGCTGTACAAAACCCTGGGCACCTACGACAGCACCGTGCTGCAACGCGTGGCGCAAGAGCGCGCCGTGAGCCGCATGGAAAGCGAGTTCAAAACCCAGGTGCTGGAGTGGAAGAACACCCTGCTGCGCGGCGAAGATGCCCGCAAGCGCGAGTTGCACTGGGGCGCCTTCCAGGCCAGCGAGAAACGCGTGGCCGAGGCCGCCCGTGCGCTGGAGCCCCAGCTGAGCGACCCGCAAGAAAAGGCCGCGCTGCAGAAGTTCACCGAAGCACACACGCAGATGGCCCAGGGCTACCGCAAGGGGTTTGACGTCTTCCAGTCCCTCGGGTTTGTGCCTTCCGCAGGCGATGCCGATGTGGCCGACATCGACCAGGGCCCGGCCAAGCTGCTCACTGCACTGAGCGAGCAAGTGGCCAGCAGCAGCGCAGCCATTGCACAAGAAGCCGCGCAGGACGCACGCCGCGCGCTCGTCAGCAGCCTGGTGGCGCTGGCGCTGGTCACGGGGCTGGGCGTGGTGGCCGGGCTGGTGCTCACCCGCTCGGTGGTGCGGCCGCTGCGCGAGGCGGTGGCTGTGGCGCACAAGGTGGCTGCGGGCGACCTGACGTCGACCATTGCACTGGAGGGCCAGGACGAGCCCGCCCGGCTGCTGCAGGCCCTCAAGGCCATGCAAGAGAACCTGGAGAACGTGGTGTCTGGCGTGCGCAGCAGCGCCGAGAGCGTGGCCAGCGCCAGCGCCGAAATTGCCCAGGGCAACGCCGACCTGAGCATGCGCACGGAAGAGCAAGCCTCGTCCCTGGACGAGACCGCTTCGTCCATGCAGCAGCTGCAGCAAACCGTGCAGCAAAACGCCGCCAACGCCCAGCGCGCCAGCGAACTGGCGCGCAACGGCTCGGCCGTGGCCGAGCGCGGCGGCGCCGTGGTGGAGCAGATGGTGCAGGTGGTGCAAGGCATCCAGGAAAGCTCGCGCCGCATTGCCGACATCATTGGTGTGATCGACTCGATTGCTTTTCAGACCAACATCCTGGCGCTGAACGCTGCCGTGGAAGCCGCCCGAGCAGGCGAACAAGGCCGGGGCTTTGCGGTGGTGGCCAGCGAGGTGCGCAACCTGGCCACCCGCAGCGCCAGCGCGGCACAAGAGATCAAGACCCTGATCCAGGCCAGCGTGGAACGCGTGCAGGCAGGCTCAGACCTGGCCCAGAACGCCGGGGGCACCATGGCCGAGGTGGTCGCCTCCATTCGCGGGGTCAGTGAGCTGATGCAGGAAATCAGCCACGCCAGCAGCGACCAGACCAGCGACATGCTGCGCGTGACCCAGGCCATCGTGCGCATGGACGAAGCCACCCAGCAAAACGCCGCGCTGGTAGAAGAAAGCGCGGCCGCCGCTGGCAGCCTGAGCGGCCAGGCCAGCGAGCTGGTGCAGGCCGTGGCGGTGTTCCGCGTGCGCCACCAGGGCTCGCACGCACCGGCCTTGTTGCGTTGAGAACCTGCTCTTGATTAGCTACTTGCCTCAGATACCACTCCATCCGTTCGGGCTGAGCCCGTCGAAGCCAGGGCTTGCCGCGTGCGTGCAAAGCTTCGACAGGCAGCCCGAACGGGTAGGGACGAGAAAGCGTCTGAGGCAGGTCGCCCATCAGGAACATGTTCAAAGCGCCACGCCAAAGCACTGCGCCACTCGCTCACATATTCATAGCTGCCGGCGCTTTACTATCAAGCGCTAGCGGGCAAAAACGTTGTAACCCCGCCTCAATCCACCTTCACGTTGGCGGCCTTGACCACCTGCGCCATGCGCGCCGCTTCGGTGCGGAAGAAGGCGGCAGCGGCATCGGGCGGGGTGAGCTTGATGTCGTAGCCCTGGGCGATGAGGGCATCGCGCGCCTCGGGCATGTCCATGGCGGCCTTGAAGCCGTTGAACAGGCGGGCAAGCTCCGCCTTGGGCAGGCCGGTGGGCGCCACGGGGGCGATCCAGCCGTCCAGCTCATACGCAGGCAAACCTTGCTCTGCAATGGTGGGCACGCCGGGCAGCGAGGCCAGGCGCGTGGCCGTGGTCACGCCCAAGGCGCGCAGTGATCCCGACTTGATGTGCGCGGCCGCAGGCGCCACGGCCACCACCGCCAACTGCACCTGGCCACCCAGCACATCGTTCATTAGCGGGCCCATGCCCTTGTAGGGAATGTGCTGGATGGCGACCTTGGCCTGGTCCACGAACATGGCCGCCCCCAGGTGCAGGATGGTGCCGTTGCCCGACGAGCCGTAGTTGAGCACCCCAGGCTTGGACTTGGCGTAGGCGATCAGCTCCTGCACATTTTTGGCGGGCACCGACGGGTGGGCCACCAGCACAAACGGCGTAGCGCCCAGGATGGTGATGGGCGCAATGTCGGCCAGCGAATCGAACGGGATGTTCTTGTACACGCTGGGGTTGACCACATGGTTGTTCGATACCACCCCAATCACCGAGCCGTCCTTGGGCGCCCGCACGATCTGCGTGGTGCCGGTGATGCCGCCCGCGCCGGGCAGGTTTTCAATCACCACCGGCTGGCCCAACGCCTTGGCCAGGCTGCTACTGATGGCGCGGATGGCGCCATCGGCCCCCGAGCCTGCAGACAGCGGCAGGATGATGCGCAATGGTTTGTCACCCAGGCTTTGCGCCCGCACCAGGCCCGGCAACGTGAGTGCCCCTGCCCCGAAGGCACTCGCCCCAAGCCACAGTGCTTGGCGGCGTGTGGGGAACGCCAGGGCACCGGAGGTTGCAAAGCGGTCGCTCAGACCTGCGGCCATGGCGTCGGGGAGCTGTGTTTTCATGGTGTTGTCTCCGTTGTTGTGCTTGATCACCTCGGGCCGCGCAGTCTGCCGCTGGGCTGGTCCGAGCCGGGAAAAGTCCAAGGCCCGTCAGGCCACCGCCCCTGCCTGCTGCAAGGCCTGCACCTGCTCTGCCGTGTAGCCCAGCTCTTGCATCAAGGCCACTGTGTGCTGGCCCAGCACCGGGGGCTGCAGGCGCACGCCCAGGCGCTGGCCGTCCATGGCCAACGGGAGCAGCGTGGTGCGGGCGGTTTGCCCGGCGCGCTCGCCGTCGGGCAAGGTGATATCGGCCAGGCCGCCAGTGGCGTTGAGGTGCGGGTCGTCCAGCAACTGCTCGGGCCGCGAAATGGGGGCAAACGGCAGGCCGTGCTTTTCAAAAATGGCGGCCAATTCCGCCGCGCTGTGGGCGGCCAGGCGCTGGCGCAGGTCGGGCATCAGCGTGGGGCGGGCGCGCACGCGGTCGTTGTTGGTGGCGAGTTGCGGGTGGGCCTTCAGGTCGGCATAGCCCATGGCGTCGCAGAAGGTGAGCCACTGCGCGTCGCTCACGGCGGCCAGAAAGATCTGCTCGCCCTCTTTGACCGTGAACACGTCGTACAGCGCCCACGAAGAGATGCGGTCGGGCATGGGGGCGGCGGGCTTGCCGGTCACGGCGTACTGCATCATGTGCTGGCCGACCAGGAACACGTTGTTCTCGAACAAGGCCGAGTCCACCTCTTGCCCGCGCCCGGTGATGCCGCGCTGCATCAGCGCCGCCATGGCGCCAATCGCGCCAAACATGCCGCCCATGATGTCGTTGACGCTGCTGCCTGCGCGCAGCGGGTCGCCGGGGCGGCCCGTCATGTAGGCCAGGCCGCCCATCATCTGCACCACTTCATCCAGCGCGGTGCGGTGCTCGTAAGGCCCGGCCAGAAAGCCGGTGTGGTTCACGTAGATGAGCCGGGAGTTGAGCTGCGACAGCGCTGCGTAATCCAGGCCGTACTTGGTCATCACGCCGGGCTTGAAGTTTTGCGCCACCACGTCGGCCGATGCCGCCAGCTTGCGCGCTACCTCCAGCCCGTCGGGGTTGCGCAGGTCCAGCGCGATGCTTTTCTTGTTGCGGTTGAACATGGGAAAGAAGCCTGCCCCGGCACCGAGCAGGTGGCGGGTGCGGTCGCCCTCCACCGGCTCGACCTTGATGACCTCGGCCCCCAGATCGCCCAGCACCATGCCGCAGGTGGGGCCCATGACCATGTGGGTGAACTCAACGACCCGCAGACCCGCCAAGGGCAAGGGGCGCGTGGACGAGTTGGACGATTCGGACGGGGAAGAAGAGGTGGTACTTGTCATGGGCGAACGATACAGAAATCAAGCCGCTGCGGCGGCCAGTGTGGGCAGTGCGTGGCGGGGCAGGCCCGCCTGCCACAGCGCACCGTGCAGCACCTCGCCCGCCAGCCAGCCCGCCACCTGCTGGCGCAGCGCCAGCAGCGCAGGCACATCCACACCAGTGGCCACGCCCATGCGCTGCAGCATGTATTCCAGGTCTTCGGTGGTGACGTTGCCACTGGCGCCGGGCGCGTGAGGGCAGCCGCCAATGCCCGCCAGGCAGGCATCAAAGCGGGTGATGCCGGTTTGCCAGGCGGCGTAGGCATTGGCTAGGCCCATGCCGCGCGTGTCGTGAAAATGCGCGCAGGCCAGCCGGTCGCCCACCAGGGAGCGGGCCTTGGCAAACAGGCGCTGCACGCTGGCAGGGTCGGCAAAGCCCACGGTGTCCGCCAGGCTCACGCGGTCAGCGCCCGCATCGAGCAGGGCCTGCATCAGGCGCAGCACTTCGCTCTCGGCCACCTCGCCCTGCAGCGTGCAGCCAAACGCCGTGCCCACGCCGCCTTCGATCAGCGTGGCGCTGCCTGCTGCATCGCGGGCAGCGCGGATGCGGGCCACCTCGGCCACTACCTCGTCGGGCGTCTTGCGCAGATTGGCCAGGCTGTGCGCGTGGCTGGCCGACAGGGGCACGACCATCAGGTGTGCGCCACATTCCAGCGCGCGCTCGGCCCCTTTCAGGTTGGGCACCAGCACCGAGGCGCGCAGGCCCGGCAGCGTTTGCGCATGGGCCAACACCTCGGCCGTGTCGGCCAACTGGGGCAACAGGCGGGCGGGGACGAAGGAGCCCACCTCGATCTCGCGCTGCCCGACGGTGTAGGCAGCGTTCACCCACTCGATCTTCTGCGCCGTGGGCAGCACGCGGGCAATGCTTTGCAGGCCGTCACGCAGCCCCACTTCGCGAACGATGGCGCGGGCTGCGGGGGGCGGCAGGTCTGACGGGATCGGGAAAGTGCTCACGGGGTGTCTCTTTGGAATGAGTTTGGGGATGATTCTAAAAATTCCAAAAAGAATCAGAAAATACATCTCGGAAGCCATAACATTCCCAAACGGAACATCACGCTACCCTGGAGACTTGCCATGCGCGATCTTGATTTGCAAACCCTGCGCCTGTTTGCCGCCGTGTGCGACCAGCGCAGCATTGCGCGGGTGGCCGAGCAGGAATCCATCGTGGGATCGGCCATCAGCAAGCGGCTGGCCCAGCTGGAAGACACGGTGGGCACGCCCCTGCTGCTGCGCAAGCGCCGGGGTGTGGTGCCCACCCCAGCGGGCGAAACGCTGCTGGAGCACGCCCGCACCATGCTGGCCAGCGTGGGGCAGATCGAGCGTGACATGGCCGCGTATGCCACCGGCACCCGGGGCCATGTGCGCATGCTGGTCACGGCCTCGGTCATGGCGGAATCGCTGGCCGATGATGTGGCTGCGTTTTTGCAAGACCCTGCCCACCGCGACATCCAGATCAGCATGGAAGAGCGGGTGAGCCCGGACGTGGTGCAGGGCATTCGCGAGGGCAGCGCGTCCATCGGCATCTGCTGGGACGCGGCCGACCTGAGCGGCCTGCAAACGCGCAGCTACCGCAGCGACCACCTGGCCATCGTGGCCCATGCATCGCACCCTGTGGCACAACTGCCCACGGTGCGCTTTGCCGATGTGCTGGGCTACGAGTTTGTGAGCATGCCCGCGCTGAGCGCGGTGCAGGTGCTGCTGGCCCGCGCAGCGGCGGTGGAAGGCAAGACCTTGGCCCACCGGGTGCTGGTGTCCAACTTTGACGCGGCCTTGCGCGTGGTGCGGGCCAACTTGGCCATCAGCGTGGTGCCCCGCGAGGTGGCTGCGCCCTTTGCCAGCACGGCTCCAGTGCGCATCGTGCCGCTGAGCGATGCCTGGGCCCAACGCCGCTTTGCGATTTGCTTCCGCGATGAGGTGGCCTTGTCTCCCGCCGCACAGTTACTGGTGCAGCACCTGGCCGCCCAGACACAAGCCATGACTGCGTAGCCTGCGTGCCACACTTGAAAGGCCGCCGCGACCGCTTTGCCCCAGCAACAGCGCGTGCCAAAAAGCCGTTGCTGCACGGGCGAAAACCCCTGACAAAACCCCGCTGGGCAGGCATAAAAACAAGGCCCAAAATCAAGGGTCTATCGCATATGCAGATTGCCTTTTGAGCTACCAAACTTGTAGCAAAATAGGTTCCGCGCTATAGTCGCAGCGCATTGGCAGGTGCACACGCACCCTGCTCCCAAATAACCGACCCAACACTCGCGCAAGGAGAAGCATCCATGAGCTCCAAAGAAAACGCCGCCATCCACCAGCTGTTTGAGCGGCTCGAATGCCGTTACGCGCTGCGCGTGCTGTGGGCCCTGCGGGACGGGCACCCCCAAACCTTCCGCCTGCTGCAAGACAGCGTGGGCGGCATCACCCCCAACACCTTGAACACCCGCATCAAAGAGCTGCGCGAAGCCGGCCTGCTGGACCACGGCAACGACGGCTACACCGTCACCGCCTCGGGTGCCGACCTGCTCAAGCGTCTGAACGATGTGCAAGCCTTTGCCACACGCTGGGTGGCAGGCCGCGCCAAGAAGCAGGCCTGAACCCGGCCCGCTGATGGCAGCGCCCCGGCGGCGCCAACATCAAGCAAAAACATCCCCTAAGGCTTGATAGACAAGCGCTACAAGCTATATTTTTAATAGCAAAAGGACATTCCATGGCCCTCACCACCACCGCCTCTGGCCTGCAATACGAAGACACCACCGTGGGCGAAGGCGCCGAAGCCACCAAGGGCGCCAGCGTTTCGGTGCACTACACCGGCTGGCTGTACAAGGATGGCGAGCAAGGCGCCAAGTTCGACTCCAGCCGTGACCGCAATGACCCCTTCGAGTTCTCGCTGGGCGCTGGCATGGTCATCAAGGGCTGGGACGAAGGCGTGCAAGGCATGAAGATCGGCGGCCAACGCACGCTGATCATCCCCGCAGCCCTGGGCTACGGTGCACGCGGCGCAGGCGGCGTGATCCCCCCGAACGCCACACTGAAGTTTGATGTGGAACTGCTGAAGGTGCGCTGAGCGCAGACGGCAACCGCCTCACTCCCCACAAATAAAAAGCCAACCAGATCGGTTGGCTTTTTTCATGGGGAACCCGCTGGGTTGAAACGACGCAACCCCCTCACCCAAACAAGGCTTTGCGCAGAGGCTCGTACTTGGCCTCCCCCACCGCTTCCTTGATCTTGGGGGCCAGTGCGGCAAGGTCTTCAAAGCTCGAAGCCGACTCCACCGCCAGGTTCAACCGAAAACCGCGCAGCCCCAGAGCGGCCGTCATGGCCGTGGCTACGGGGTAAGCATCTTTGTAACGTTGCTGTGACGGCCTGGCGGTCTCGCCCGACCCGCCCTCCGCAGGGGCTGCCGATGGCGCCGCAGCAGAGGCTGCAACCGCTGCGGCGGGCAGGGCCCCACCCCCCACGGGGGCCAGCAGGCCTTGCTCGATCATGGCTTGCACATCGTCCTGCGTAATGCCCATGGCGGCCGTGGCGGCCAGCACCTCGCCCAAAGTCCGCTTGCCATCAAACAGGATGAACGCCGAGCGCTGTCTGGACGTCAGCCCACCGTGCCGATCCTTCATTGCATCCTGACCTGCCTGCGTTTTGACGAGAACCATGTGCCTCCTGGGTTTAAATCAGGCTGCACCGCTGAGCACAACCTGGGGCACAGCGTGGCACATTTGGTGACAATTGGGTATGGGGTTTATCCATAAGAATCTGTTCCCATTTGCCGAACGCCGTGCAGCGTCTGAACAGAAGCCGCATCGCTACCGCAGGTGCTGAGACAGGTTCTTAGATTTCGAGCCGCACCCCGGTGGGCACGGGCGCCGGGCGCGTGATGCGACTGACCACCGCCGCCGCAACAAACCCCGCCGGCACCCCAAACACACCGGCCGAGATGGGCTGGATGCCAAACCACAGGCCGTTTGCCAGCAGCCATCCGGGCAGCGCACCGCGCACAGCGGGCACATGCGAGAGCAGGTAATACACCGCCACCCCCAAACCAAACAGCATGCCCGCCACCGCTCCCTTGCGGGTGGTACCGCGCCAGAAAATGCCCAGCACCATCACCGGCACAAAGGCCGACGCCGCCAGCGAAAACGATGCAGAGACCATGGTCAGAATTTCGGAGGGCTTGAGCGCCGCCACAAAGGCGGCCGACAGCGCCACCGCCAGCAGCGTGAACTTGGTGAGAATCACCCGCTGCTCGGGCGATGCATCGCGTTTGGTGCCCCGGAAGTAGAGGTCGCGCACCAGTGCATTGCTGATGGTGAGCAGCAGTCCATCGGCGGTGGACAGCGCCGCCGCCAACCCGCCCGCCGCCACCAAGCCCGACACCACATAGGGCAAGCCCCCCAGCTCTGGTGTGGCCAGCATGATGAGGTCCGCCCCCAGGCGGATTTCGCCAAACTGCACGATGCCGTCGCCGCTAACGTCCTCGATCGACAGCAGCGAGCTGTCCACCCGCGCCCACTGGGCCATCCAGTTGGGCAGGGCCTCAAAGCTGCTGCCCACTAAGTTTTGCATGACCTCGAACTTCACCAACACCGCCAAGGCGGGCGCGCTCAAGTACAGCAGGGCAATGAAGAACAGCGACCACGCCACCGAGGCCCGTGCCCCCGCCACCGTGGGCGAGGTGTAGTAGCGGGTGAGCAAGTGCGGCAGCCCCGCCGTGCCCACCATCAGGCAGAACATCAGCGCCAGAAAGTTGCGGCGCGCCAGGACGTATTCGCGCTGCTCTTCGGGGGTGCCGTTGGGGTCGCCCGCGTAGGCCTGGCTGTGCAGCGGCAGGCCACCCAGGGGTTTGGCACGCTCGTAGTTCTCGTGCATTTCGCGGGTCCAGCGCTCGCGGGCACCCGCCACATCGCGGGGCAAGGCCGCCAGCTCGCGGCTGGCCGAGACGATCAGGCCCACATCGGCGTTTTGGGCACGCAGCTGGTGGATGCGCTCGCGCCCCAGCTCGCGCTCGCGCTCCAGGGCGCCTTCCACATCCTGCAGCCGTGCTTCCAGGTCTTTGGCGCGGCGCAAGTAGGCTTGCACCACCTGGTGCTCGGACGGTGAATCCAGCAGCTGCGCCTCCAGGTCCGCAATCTTGCCAATCTGCGCGCCATACACGGCGGGCGCCAACGGGTTGCCCAGTTGTTTGTAGGCCAGCCAGGACACGGGAATCAAAAACGCCAGCAGCAGCACCACGTACTGCGCCACCTGCGTCCAGGTGATGGCGCGCATGCCACCCAGAAACGAGCACAGCAGCACGCCCCCCAGGCCCAGCATGATGCCGATCTCGAACTGCACCCCCGTGAGGCGCGAGGCGATGAGCCCCACACCGTAAATCTGTGCCACCACGTAGGTGAACGAGCACAGCACCGCCGCCAGCGCCGCAATGATGCGCGGCCAGCGCCCGCCAAAGCGCACATGGAAAAAGTCGGGCACGGTGTACAGCCCCATGGCCCGCAAGTGCGGCGCAATCAGCATCGCGACCAGGCAAAAGCCGCCCGTCCAGCCCAGTAAATAAGCCAACCCGCCAGCCTGCCCCGAGGTGCCAGAAAACCCCTGCAGGTACAGCGCCCCGGACAGGCTGATGAACGAGGCCGCGCTCATCCAGTCGGCCGCTGCGGCCATGCCGTTGTACATGGGCGGTATGCGCCGCCCGGCCACGTAGTACTCCTCCGAGTCGGACGTGCGCCCATACACACCGATGCCGGCGTACACCATCACGGTGAGAAAGAGAAAGATCGGCCCGATCCAGTGGCGCGACAGGCCCTGGCTCTCGGCCCAGGTCATGAGGGCCAAAAAGCCCAACACGCCCAGCACGTAGAGCAGAAAAAAACGGTGGGGGCGCAAAAAGGAAGGCACCCACCCACCCGTAGAGCGGCGTTCAGACACTGTGGCGCTCCGCCGCCGATGGGCTGGACGGCTGGGCGCCCGGTGCGTGAGAAGCCGCTGCAGCGCGTGCCGCCGCATCCTGGCGTTCAAAACGGCTCATGGCCCAGGCATATACCACCACGATGCCAATGAACACCAGCACAGCACCCTGCGCGGCAATCCAGTAACCCAGGGGCCAGTCGCCCAGGGTGATTTGCTGCAAGTCGCGCGCAAAGTACGTGGCCACAAAAGACACCAGCACCCACACGCCCAGCAGCCCGGCCTTGAGCCACAGGTGGCGCACGTCGTGCAGGTCGGGCGGAAACGGCCCCGCCAGCTCAGGCTCGCGGGGCAGGTGCCGGGGGGAGTATCGGGGCGGGTGTTGGGGCCCGTGTGGGGGTGGGGGCATAGGGGCTCGCATCGGTCAGCGTCTTTTCAGCCGTGCATGCCCCAAGTGCCCCGCCTCTGGCCTGGGCGATCAGCCCGCCAGTTGCTGCCAGGTGGCGACCACGCTGTCAGGGTTCAGCGAGATGGACGAGATGCCTTCATTTGACAGCCACTGCGCAAAGTCAGGGTGGTCGCTGGGGCCCTGGCCGCAGATGCCGATGTACTTGCCCTGCGCCAGACAGGCCTTGATGGCCTGGTGGATCAGCGCCTGCACCGCAGGGTCGCGCTCATCAAAGTCGTGCGCCAGCAACTCCAGGCCCGAGTCGCGGTCCAGGCCCAGGGTCAGCTGGGTCAGGTCGTTGGAGCCGATGGAGAAGCCGTCGAAGAACTCCAGGAAGCGCTCGGCCAGGATGGCGTTGCTGGGCACCTCGCACATCATGATGACCTTGAGGTCGTCCTTGCCGCGTTGCAGGCCATGGGCGGCCAGCAGCTTGGTCACGCGCTCGGCCTGCCCCAGCGTGCGCACAAAAGGCACCATCACCTGCACGTTGGTCAGGCCCATGTCGTTGCGCACGCGCTTGAGCGCCTCGCACTCCATGGCAAAGGCTTCGCCAAAGTCAGCACTGATATAACGCGCTGCCCCCCGGAAACCCAGCATTGGGTTTTCTTCCTCAGGCTCGTAGCGGCTGCCGCCGATCAGCTTGCGGTACTCGTTGGACTTGAAGTCCGACAGGCGCACGATGACGGGCTTGGGCCAGAAGGCGGCCGCAATGGTCGCCACGCCTTCGGCAACCTTGTCCACATAGAAAGCACGGGGCGATGCATGGCCACGGGCCACAGATTCGACGGCCTTCTTCAGGTCGGCATCGATCTGGGGGTAGTCCAGGATGGCCTTGGGGTGCACACCAATGTTGTTGTTGATGATGAACTCCAGGCGCGCCAAGCCCACGCCTTCGTTGGGCAGCTGGGCAAAGTCAAACGCCAGCTGGGGGTTGCCCACGTTCATCATGATCTTGGTCTTGATGGGGGGCATGGCGCCGCGCTGCACTTCGGTCACTTCGGTTTCGAGCAAGCCGTCGTAAATGTGGCCGGTATCGCCCTCGGCGCAACTCACGGTGACCAGGGTGCCGTCCTTCAGGCGTTCGGTCGCATCGCCACAGCCCACCACAGCGGGGATGCCCAGCTCGCGCGCAATGATGGCGGCGTGGCAGGTGCGGCCGCCACGGTTGGTGACGATGGCGCTGGCGCGCTTCATCACGGGCTCCCAGTTGGGGTCGGTCATGTCGGTCACGAGCACGTCGCCGGGCTGGACCTTGTCCATCTCCGAGATGTGGTGCACCAGGCGCACGGGGCCGGTGCCGATCTTCTGGCCAATGGCGCGGCCTTCTGCCAGCACGGCACCCTGGCCCTTGAGCTTGTAGCGCAACTCGGCCTTGTCGCCTTGTTGGCTCTTCACTGTCTCAGGCCGGGCCTGCAAGATGTAGAGCTGGCCGTCGGTGCCGTCTTTGCCCCATTCAATGTCCATGGGGCGACCGTAGTGCTGCTCGATCACCAGGGCGTAGTGGGCGAGTTGCTGCACATCGGCGTCGCTCAGCGAATAGCGGTTGCGCTGCTCAGTGGGCACGTCGATGGTCTTGACCAGCTTGCCAGTGGCAGCCTTTTCCTCGGGCGAGGAGAACACCATCTGGATCAGTTTGCTGCCCAGGTTGCGGCGGATCACGGCCTTTTTGCCAGCCTTGAGCATGGGCTTGTGCACGTAGAACTCGTCCGGGTTCACGGCACCTTGCACCACGGTTTCGCCCAGACCGAAGCTGCTGGTGATGAACACCACGTCTTCAAAGCCGGATTCGGTGTCGATGGTGAACATCACACCCGCTGCGCCCAGGTCCGAGCGCACCATGCGCTGCACGCCTGCGGACAGGGCCACCACATCGTGCGCAAAGCCCTTGTGCACGCGGTAGGAGATGGCGCGGTCGTTGTACAGCGACGCGAACACTTCCTTCATCTTGTGCAGCACATCTTCGATACCCACCACGTTGAGGAAGGTTTCTTGCTGGCCCGCGAACGAGGCATCGGGCAAGTCTTCCGCCGTGGCAGACGAGCGCACAGCGAACGATGCGCTGGGGTTGCCCGCGCTGAGTTTTGCGAATTCGTCGGCAATGGCCTTTTGCAGGTCGGCCGGGAACGGCTGGGCCTCGACCATGGCGCGGATTTCAGCGCCGACCTGCGCCAGGGCGCGGACGTCTTCGGTGTCGAGGCTCGCCAGTTTGGCGCTGATCTTGTCGGCCAGGCCATCGTGGGCCAGGAACTGGCGGAAGGCATGGGCCGTGGTGGCAAAGCCGGTGGGCACTCGCACGCCCTGGGGCAGCTGCGAGATCATTTCGCCGAGGGAGGCGTTTTTGCCGCCTACCGACTCGACATCGGTCATTCTCAGGTTTTCAAACGGTACGACCAGGGCGGTCGGGCTGAAAAGTGCAGACATGGGAAAGCTCCAGAAGTTGAAACCGGGTCTGCATGCCTGGCCCCGGCGGGCATCAGGCAAGCGGCCATGCACAGGCTGCAGCTTTGTCGTTGTGGTTGTAGACCGACGGTGTGCATGGTGAGAATTTGGATAATTGCGGCGATTGTAGGCCCGAGCTTCTGGCAAAGGGCTGACACTGCCATACGACTGACGCAAACCGGGATGCAACGCCAGCCTCGCCTTGGGGCAAAGCGCTTGCCTGCGCCCTGTTTGGCGCCACTCATTTTTATCAAAGGGCCAACATGCACACCCGTACCGTATTTTTTGTGTCTGACGGCACTGGCATCACTGCCGAAACCTTCGGCAACGCCATCCTGGCCCAGTTCGAGATGAAGCCGCGCCATGTGCGCCTGCCCTTCATCGACACCGTGGACAAGGCCCACCAGGCGGTGCGGCAAATCAACCACACCGGCGAGGTCGAGGGCAAAAAGCCCGTGGTCTTCACCACCCTGGTGAATATGGAGGTGCTGAGGGTCATCCAGGACGGCTGCAAGGGCATGCTGCTGGACATGTTTGGCACCTTCGTGAACCCGCTGGAAGAAGAGCTGGGCATCAAGTCCAACCACCGCATTGGGCGCTTTTCCGACGTGAGCCGCAGCAAGGAATACAACGACCGCATCGAGGCCATCAACTTCAGCCTGGCGCACGACGACGGCCAGAGCAACCGCGACCTGGCGGGCGCCGATGTGATCCTGGTGGGCGTGAGCCGCAGCGGCAAGACCCCCACCAGCCTGTACCTGGCCATGCAATGCGGCCTCAAAGCCGCCAACTACCCGCTGATCCCCGAAGACTTTGAGCGCCGCCAGTTGCCGCCCGCCCTGGTGCCGTTTCGCAGCAAAATTTTCGGGCTGACCATCAGCCCCGACCGCCTGGCCGAGATCCGCGCCGAGCGCCGCCCCAACTCCAAATACGCCAGCCTGGAAAACTGCCGCTCTGAAGTGGCCGAAGCCGAGTCCATGATGCGCCGCTCGGGCATCCGCTGGCTGTCCACCACCACCAAGTCCATCGAAGAGATTGCCACCACCATCTTGCAGGAAGTGCGGCCTGAGCGGCTGGTGTATTGAAGCGGCAGCGCTTAATCTGGCTGCATGGCTGCACGGGGATCTGGCACAAGACGGCAGATGCCTGAAGTGTCGGCGTCATGGCCTCGACGGCCTGACCATCTATCAAAGAACGCAGAACCAACCACCACGGGGGAGAACCGGACCCATGCTGAACTGTAAACACGTGCTGTGGGGCGCTATCGGCTTGCTGATTGCCCAGCCGCTGCTCATGCAGCACGCTCATGCGCAGCAAAGCCGCCAAGTGCCGGCCTACGACAAAGCCCAGACCCGAACGGTGCTTGACCGCAGCGTCTTCTATCTGCCGCAGTTTGGCGCGGTGTACCGTGACAAATTCACGGCACTGCTGTCGCGCCACCCCAATCTGCGCGGACTCGTCATTCACAACCATGGCTGCGGCGGCATGTGGGGCTGGGAAACCACAGTGGCACAGTTCTACTACCGCGAGGGCTTTGCTGTCATCACGCCAGAGTTCGTGACCCGCGAAGGCAACAAGCTGGGATGCCCTGGAGGAACGCCCGAGGAAATGCTCAAGCGCGGCGGAGAGCGCGCACGCGAAGGCGTGTACACGGCGGTGAACCCGGCTCGACTTGATGCTCGGGGCGATGACATTGCGGAGGTCATCCGCTGGTTCAAGGCCTACTCGAACCTGCCCATCTTGCTGAGCGGCCACAGCGAAGGCTGCCGCACCACCTACCACTGGGATCGCGCCGATCCACAGGTCGTGGGTGGTATCTGTCACAAACAAAGCGTGAACCGACAGTACGAGCACCTGTGGAAGTGGGACACGCGGCTGCCCATGTGGTCTTCCATCGAAGACGAAGACCCCTGGGCCGGAGGCAGCAAGCAGCGGCCCGCCGTGGGGTTTCAGGAAAAGTTCAAGGACCATCCGGAAAACCTCACGGAGTTTCGCTACGCCGGCAACAGCCATGACCCGCTAGTACGGCCCGGCGAAGGGCAGAGCCTGCGCGAGTGGCTCAACAAGCAGGTCGCCATACCGGCACAGAAAACACAGAATGGCTTCAACTACGAAGATGTGCTGCCGGCAGTGCAGGAGGCAGTGGGGCGATCGGCGCGCTGAAAGGGCTGCATCTGGATGCCAAAAATCGCCGAGACAGTGCCAGGTCTTGGCGATGGCCCACCGGCCCTCTTTCGCAGCGCCCCAAAGCCCACCGGGACAGAGAACAAAGGGCAATCCCGCCAAGAGACCATTTGCTATGTTTTATATAGCACCTAGCACTTTACTATATTGCGCTAGCAGCCAAATAGCCCTCAAAGCTCATTCGCCGCATATCGTCGATTCAGCTGTACAAAAGCAGTTGGCGCACCCCATCGCCAGAGCGCACCTCGGTGCAGCCCACGCCCCACACACGGCCCACGGCTTCGGGCGTGACGACCTGGTCCACGGTGCCGAACTGCCCGCTGCCCTGAGTCAGCAGCACCGCGTCGTGCGCGTAGCGCAGGGCCAGGTTCAGGTCGTGCAACACCACCACCACGCCCACACCGTGCTGCACAGCCCAGTGGCGCAGCAGGCGCAAGGTTTGGTGCTGATGGGCCAGGTCCAGGGCTGCGGTAGGCTCGTCCAGCAGCAGCCAGCGGTGCGGCACATCTGGCAACGGCTCCCAGATTTGCGCCAAAGCGCGCGCCAGGTGCGTGCGGGCGCGTTCGCCGCCTGAGAGGGTCGTGACGCTGCGCCCAGCCAGGTGCGCCACGCCCGTGGCCTGCATGGCAGCATCCACCACCAGTGCTTCATTGGCGCTGGGCTGGCGGCGGTGCGGGTAGCGGCCCATGTCCACCACCTCGCGCACCGTGAAGTCAAACGCCACGGCGGTGTCTTGCGGCATCACGGCGCGCCAGCGGGCGATGTGCTCCGGCGGGTGGGCCGTCATCGCCTTACCCTGCAGCAGCACCTGCCCGTGCGCGGGCTCGGCCAGCCCGGCCAGCAGCCCCAGCAGGGTGGACTTGCCCGCACCGTTGGGGCCCAGGATGGCCGCCACACGCCCGGGCACAAAGGCGCCGCTGACCCGCGCCAGCACTGGCTGCCCCGGCGGGGCCACGCCCACATCCAGGCATTGCAACCCGTGCCCAGCGCGGGCCAGCGGTGGCCGCTCGGCCGCCTCTCCTTCTCCCTCTGTCATTCCGTCGGGGTAGCGCCTCACACCCGCCCCTTGAATTGCCGCAGCATGAACAAAAACAACGGCGCACCCAGGGCCGCTGTGAGCACCCCCAGCGGCAGCTCGGCCGGTTTGACCGCCGTGCGTGCCACCGTGTCGGCCAGCAGCACCAGCGCTGCCCCCAGCAGGGCCGATGCGGGCAACACCACGCGGTGGTCTGGCCCCGCCAACAGGCGCACGCCGTGCGGGGCCACCAGGCCGATGAAACCGATCACCCCCGTGGCCGCTGTGACAGCACCCACCGCCAGCGCCGCCACGCCAATGGCCAGGCGCTTGGTCCACTCCACCGGCACGCCCAAGAGGCGCGCCTGCGCCTCGCCCAGCGCCAGGGCATTGAGTGGGCGGGCCAACCAGCCAGCACCTACCGCCGCCACGCACACGGCCAACGCCACCACCGACGCCGTACCCCAGCGCGCACCGCCCAGGCTCCCCATCAGCCACATCTGCAGGTTGCGCAACTGCTCATCGGTCGAGACAAAGCTCAGGTACCCCAGGCCCGCCATGGCCAGCGCATTGACCGCCACACCCGCCAGCAGCATGAGCCCCACGCGGGTTCCACTGGGCGACTGGGCCAGCGTGTAGATGGCGAGCGTGACCAGCAGGCAACCTGCAAAAGCTATACCGATCAGCGGCCAACTGCCCAAAGAGCGCGGCAGGCTGGGCCACCACAGGCCGCCCAGCACGATGGCTGCCGCCGCTGCCAATGCGGCGCCACTGCTCACCCCCACCAGACCGGGGTCGGCCAAAGGGTTGCGAAACAGCCCTTGCATCAACGCCCCGGCCAAGGCCAGCCCTGCGCCTGCGGCGGCGCCCAGCACCAGGCGCGGCAGACGGATGTGCATGAACACCAGGTGGCCCGAGCCCGCTGGCTCCGCACCGGTCAGCGCGCTCTGCACCACCTGCAGCAACTCTCGGGTGCTGAGTGCGTAGGCACCCTGGGTGCTGGCAATGCCAAGGGCAAGCAACGCCAAAGCCCCGGTCAGGCCCAGCACCCACCGGGCGGGCAAACGCCGCCGCCCCAGGGCTTGCAGGGCACGGCTGGCGCGGTGCCACCAGGGCAGACGGGCATCGAGGTCTGAGGCTGGCCTGGCAAAGGCCGTAGATGACATGGAAGTCCCCGTCCGTGCGGATCAGGCCACCAAGCCACGCATGCGCGTGTGCAGCGCTTGCACCACACCCGGCAGACGGGGCCCAAAGCCCAGCAGGTGGTTGGCCTCCATGGCCACCAGGGCTTTGCGGGCAAAGGCAGGGGTCAGCGCCAGCTCGGGCCGCTGCCAGAAGGCGCCCTCGCCGCCCATGGCCTCGATGCCCTGGGTGGTGTTGAGCAGCACGTCGGGCGCAGCTTCGGCCAGGGCTTCGGCTGTCCAGGGGCGGTAGCCTGCAAAGCCGGTGACGGCATTGACACCGCCCGCATAGCGGATGAGTGCATCGGCCGCCGTGCCCGTGCCCGCCACCATGGGGCTGCCGCCGTGCGACAGGATGAACAGCGCGCGCGGCTTGCGCGGGGCTGCGGCCACCTGCTGCTGCACGCGCGCCCATTCGGCGTCCAGCCGCACCAGCAGGGCCTGGGCGGCGCTCTCGCGCCCCACCACCTGGCCCACCACGGCCACCTTGCGCTGCACCTCGGCCCAGTTGTGACTGGCGGGCACCAACTCGATGCGCACACCGGCGCTGCGCACCTGGTCCAGCACCACGCGGGGCCCGGCCTCTTCGGTGCCCAGCAAGCAATCGGGCCGCAGCGAGAGCAGCCCTTCGGCCGAGAGCTGCCGCATGTAGCCCACTTTGGGCGTGCGCTGCGCGGCTTCGGGGAACAGGCTGGTCGTGTCCGTGCCCACCAGTTGGGCTTGCGCCCCTAGCAGGTACACCACTTCGGTCAGCGCGCCGCCCAGCACCACCAGGCGCTGCGCCGCACGCGCAGGGGTGGTCTGCGCCTGCGCGGCCAATGGCAAAGTCCATGCCGACACACCCAATACGCCCATCGCGCCCAGCACGGCTCTGCGCGGCAATGAGCGGGCTGCAGAGCTGACGGTTTTCATCTCGTGCTTCATGGCTGCAGCACCGGCATATCGACACGGGGCAAGCCCGCCACCAGGTCGCGCCAACCCATCAGCTCTGCTTGGCCGGGTTTGCGCTCGCCAAAGAACATGCACATCAACTCACCGTCGTGGTCAAAGGCCTCTACCGAGGTCACCACGCCGTCGGCCGTGGGCTTCTCCACCGCCCACACGGCAGCGATGCAGTCCGTGCGCAGGTGCAGGTTGAATCCCGGGTCCAGCACATTGATCCAGCGGGCCTCGGCCGTGTCCATGGGGCGAATGGTGTGCACCGGACCGGTGTGGATCTGGATGCAGCCACCGCTGCCCACAAACACCATGATGGGCAGGCCATCGCGCGCGGCGCGCTCCAGCAGCCAGGGCACGGCCTGGGCCTGCAGGCGCTGGGTGAACTGCCCCTCGACCAGCCGGAAGCTCTGCTGCCGCTCTGCGCCAAACTGGCGCAGCAGGCCAAAGAACTCGTGCGTGTCCTGCATGTCGCTCCAGGCCTGGCGCAGGCCCGGGGCGTCAATGTCGCCATCGGCCTGCACGGCGGGCTTAGGACCTGCGGGCTGGAACACATAGCCCGCACTGGGCTCGGCAAAGCGCGCCACCACGGCATTCCACACCGCCAGGTCGGTCTGCTCGCGCACATAAATCTTGTGCACCGCATGGCCTTGCGCGTTGAAGAACTGCAGGCTTTGCGCGCTCGAGTGGCCAGGGCGGCCGGGCTCGGTCACGGCAAAGCCCGCGTGCCACTGCGCAAAGAACAGGCGCAGGTCAATGTCTGGCCCGAGCGCCAGCCCCACGGGCCCAGTGGCCGAGACGTTTTGGTACACGCCCGTCTTCTCGTGCACGGTGGATGCGTTGCGGGTCAGCGCCATCAGCGGGCCGCAGGCCTGCAGGGCTTGCAGCAATTCCAGCCAGGGCCCGCGCAAGGCCAGCGCTTTCAGCGCATAGGCATGCTCACCCGCATGGGCGGCCACCACGGCGCCCTCGGGCTGCTGCATGCGCTCGGCCGCATCGCGGGCGCGCAGGCCCTGGGCGCGCAGTTGGGCAAACTGCTCACGGATGGCGGGGGCCAGGGCTGAGACCGCTGGCGGCACGCAGTCCAAAGACGAAGACAGCACGGCACTCATTGCACAGCCTCCGGTGCAGTCAGCCACAGCGCGCGGCGTTGCTCTGCCGCCGTCAGGGCTGCGCTGGCGTGCTCTTGCACGCCCTGCTGCTGCCAACGCGCCTGCAGGTTCCACAGCATGGTGCGAAAGTGCGGGCTCAACGCCTGGGCCTGAACCAAGGCCTCCAGGTTGGTGACGATCTTGCGGGCCATGGCCTCGCGGTGGCTATCGCAGCAGGCCTGCGCGTAGCCCGTCATCAGCGCCAGCGTGCCCGCCAGCAGGGCCTCCATGCACGGCATGCTGTATTCCTCGTCGTGGCTGGCCTCTGGGGTGGCGGTGTTGTCACCGGGGATGGTGCCCATGGGGGTCTCCTGGTTGGGGTGGACAGGGGTTGGAGGTGGCGTGCGTCAGAAGTCCGCCACCAGCGACACACGCACCGAGCGCCCTGGCTGGCTGTAGGCGTCGATGGTGCTGTTGCCAGCAGCCAGCCCGCGCACATCGGCCCAGCGCCAGTACTTCTTGTCGGTGAGGTTGTAGATGCCAGCATTCAGGCGCAGGTCCTTGCGGATGCGCCACTGGCCGCTCAGGTCGAGCAGGGTGTAGGCGGGCGTGAGGTATTGCGTGCTGCCCGCAGCGGTGTAGACGTCGTCCGCCTTCTTGGCAGCGCTGTGGGTGGCGTCCAGCCTTACATGCCAGGCGGCGGTGTCGTAGCGCACGCCAGCCGTCAGGCGCTGCGGCTCCACCGAGTTGACGGCGCGGCCCGTGTTGGTATCGCGCCCGCGCGCCTGGCCGTAGGCAAAGGGGGTGCTGACGCGGCCGCCCAGCCAATCGCCCCAGGCCATGTTGCCCTTGATTTCAAAGCCGTCGATCTTGACCCGACCGAGGTTGATGGACTGGAACACCAGCGGATTGCCTGGCGCACCGGTGCCGCTGACCTGCTGCAGGTCCTCAATGAAATCCTTGTAGCGACCGGTGAAGGCTGCGGCCTCAATGGACAAGGCCTGCAGACGCCCACGCGCACCCACCTCAAAGTTCTGGCTTTTCTCGGGGCGCAGATTGGGGTTGGGAATGCTCTTGTATCCCTGGGCCGTATTCTCAAAAAATGCATTGACCTGCCCCGCATTGGGCGCACGGAAGCCCGCCGCATAGTTGCCATACAGGCTCCATGCCTCGTTGGCGCGGTAGAGCACGCCCAGCTTGGGCGATGTGGCGTGGCCCGAGAGAGACACGGCATTGGCAGCAAAGCCTGCCTGGTCGGCCTTGATGCGGAAGCTGTCAAAGCGCACGCCGGGTGTGATGCTCCAAGGCCCACGGATGAACTCGTCTTGCACGTACAGCGCAGCGCTGCTCTCGGTGGTGTCCGGGAAGCGCTTGAGCGGGAAGGTCTCGCCCGCTGGCGGCGTCACGCCGGTCTGCAGGTTCTCGACCTCTGCTCGCGTGTAATCCACGCCGTAGGTAAGCTTTTGCGCCCAAGCGTCTGCGCCCGAGCCCATGCGGATCAGCTTGCTGCCCTGCAAGTTGGCCTGCAGCGTGCGCTCGTCATAGGTCACGTCGCGCACACGGTCGGCAGCGGTGTTGCGGTCTTCGGTGATGTACTCGCGCGACTGCGCGTCTTGGTAGCTGAGCACCGCCTTCACATCGTCGGCCCAGGCGGTGTTCACGCGCCAGTTGCCCTCCCACGTCGCGCGGCTGCGCTGCATGTCGGTGAACGAGGTAGAGCCCAGCACCGAGGTGCTGGTGAGCGGCGCCTTGCTGCGGGCGCTCAGCAGCTCGTAATCCGCCTTTTTGTCCACATGCTCCAGCGTGAACACATGGCGCTGGCCGCCACCGGGGGTGACCACCACCTTGCCCAGCACGGAAGCGTGCTTGTCCTTTTGCGGGTTGGGCAGCGTGCGGTCCACATTGGCCGCACTGTTGGTGCCCATGTTTTCCAGCTCATTGGCGCGCCCCACGTTGGCGCTGATGAGCCACTGCACCGTGTCGTTGGCACGACCGGCCAGCGTGGCACCCAAGCGCTTGCCATCGTCGTCGCCGTCATACGCCGCACTCACCCGGCCGCCCAGGGTTTTGCCATCCTTCAAAAAGGCAGATGGGTCGGCCGTGATGAAGTTGACCAGCCCGCCCATGCCGTCAGAGCCATACAGGGCCGGCGTAGCACCGCGCAGCACCTCGATCCGCTGCAGCAGACCCACGTCCACATAGTCGCGGCCAAAGGCGTTGGCGCTGAACACGTAGCTGCGCGGCAGGCGAATGCCGTCCACCAGCATCAGCACCCGATTGCCCTCCAGCCCGCGAATGTTGAAGCCCGCATTCTGGTCACGCCCCGTGGAGCCACTGGCCAGCGTGAAGCGCGCAGGCGAGCGCGGCACGGTGATGTTGGGCTGGTCGCGCGCCACGTCGCGCAGGTCGCGCACCTGGCCCTCTTCCAGCGCCTGGGCATTGATCACGTCAATGCGCATGGGCAGATCGTCAGGGTTTTGCTCGCTGCGCGTGCTGCTGATGACCACCTCTTTGAGCAGCGGCGTGCCACCGGCCTGGGCCAGCAGCTCTTGGCCGTGCACTGCCGACAAGGACGCGACGGTGAGGGCCACCGCCAGCACGACCGGCTTGAGGGGGAGCGAAGAACGAAAAAGGGATGCGTGAACGTGCGCCAAGGCGGGCCTCTTCCTGGGTCAAAAATGTGTGACAAGAAGCTGGCTCCGCGTGCGGGCCGTCCCGAGCGAGGGGAGGCTGTGCTGGCTGGCGTAGATGCAATATATTACATGAGAATGATTCTTAATAACAACTTTGTTTGACCGGGTATCTCAAAAGCGTTGCCGGAGCTGCCCGGGAGTACTCCCGTAGCGGCGGCGAAAAGCGGTCACGAAGTTGGCTGCACTGCGGTAACCAGCCATGGCAGCAGCACCAGCCACCGTGCACTCGCCCCGCTCCAGCGCATGGCGCGCCTTCTCGAAACGCCGCACGCGCAGGTATTCCATCACCGGCATCCCTCCCACCTTGGGGAAATGACGCTGCAAGTGGGCTGCACTCATGCCTGCGAGGCGGGCAATGTCCTGCAGCGAGAGCACATCAGCCGACCCACTGTCCAAAACATCGCACAACTCCCTCAAACGGCGGTGGTTGCGCGCATCCAAGCCATCGTGCGCATCCCGCCGGCGGGCAGAGGCAGCATCCGCCAAGGACGATAGCGCTTCCACAATGAGGTCCAGGCAGCGGCTCTCCAGCCACAACCTTTGCAGCCCACCTTCGAGACGGACTGGGGCAGACAACTGATGTGCAATCGCCAGCGCGCGCGCGGATGACACCCAAGCGCCTACAGAGAGATGCTCTTGGCAAAACCGTTCGATGCCAGCCCCCTGCAAACCAGCCTGGGCCAGCCATTCCGAGCGAAGGGTGATGGTGACTTTGCGCTCACTGCGCCCTGCATGCCAATAGCGGACAAAGCGATCGGTCTCAGCCAAACTCACCAGGGCAGCTTGCCCCTGCGCGCACCCAGGGCCCAAATCAAAGTGCCGATTGCCGTAGGCCAACTGGCTACGGCCACTGAGCAAAAGACACAGCTTGACACCGGGGTGCAGCAGGTTGCTGGTCCGCATGGAACACAAATCCTGCACGGCCGTTCGGTACAGCACCAACCCAGGGGACAGCTCACGCGTGTCCATGGTGCCGCGCAACAGGGGCGCATCCGCAGAGGGACCGCTGACCGACAAAGCCTGCATAGAGTAGTCCGCACCCAGCAGGTGCAAGTCCTGCGTCAACGCCTGCAAATCCATCGTGGGGCCAGGCTCCAGTTCTGGGGCGTGCGCAAAGGATTCTGATGAATTCGCAAACATGCTTAACGGGCCTCCCATGGAACACTAGGAGAATATCAAATAAGTTCCATTCTCATTTACAAAGAGGAATCCCAGTGAATCACGTTCGAACCAGGCAGCACCGCCACCCCTGGCGGCTTTCCGCCATCGGTATGGCTCTGGCAACCGCCAATGCCTTCGCGCAGGCACCGGCAGGAGAATCTGCTGCAACAGCCAACACCCTGTCCGCTGTCGTGGTCACAGCGTCCGGCAACGAACAGGAATTGCGCGAGGCACCGGCGAGTGTCTCCGTCATCACCCGAGAAGACATCGAGCGCCGCCCCGTGCAAGAGCTGGCCGAGCTGCTGGGCACCGTGGAAGGCGTCACGCTCAACCGCAGTGGCAATTTGGTGCCCGGCGTGCAGCTGCGCGGACTGGGGTCGGCTTACACGCTGATGCTGATCGACGGCAAACGCGTCAACGCGACCTCTGCCATGTTCCGCGGCAATGACTACGACACCGGCTGGGTGGCCACGGACGACATCGAGCGCATTGAAATCGTGCGCGGCCCGATGTCTTCGCTGTACGGGTCAGACGCTATCGGTGGTGTGGTGAACATCATTACCCGCCCCATCAGCAAGCAGTGGCGTGGCTCAGCACGCATAGAAACCACCGTCCAACAAGACAAAAACGCGGGAGACAGCCAACTCGCGGGCTTCTCTTTGTCTGGGCCCATCAAGACCGATGTGCTGGGCGTCAAGCTCAATGGCGCCTACGTCCACCGCGATGCAGACGGCGCAGTCAACTCCCTGCCCGCAGGCGGCACGCGACAAACGGGCTTGCAGAACATCCGCAATCGCATGTTTGGCGCGCAACTGGCGTTGACACCCGACAGCCGCCAGAGCATCACGGCCGATGTGGACACCAGCCGCCGGGACCACAGCGGCTTCCTGATGGAGCGCGACGCGTTGTCCTTGCAGCACAAAGGCCGCTGGGGCTTTGGCAACACCGAGCTGACCTTTGCCGCCGACGAGATCCGCAACCTGACCGGAATGATCTCTGGGCAGGTCAACCCCAACAAAGCCAACACCACCAGCCTCGCGGGCAAAGCCAGCATCCCTGTGGCCTGGGGCAACCAATTTGTGACGGCAGGGTTCGACATCCGCGAGGAAAAGCTGTACGACCCCACCAACCTGCGCGGCCAGCCAGGCACCGCGGGCTACGACGCCAGCACCGAGACCGCGATCAGCCAATGGGCGCTGTTTGCAGAAGACGAGATCCGCATCACCGACCGCCTGGCCGTCACGCTGGGCAACCGCTTCGACCACCACGAAAACTTTGGCGGCCACAACAGCCCGCGCGCCTATGCGGTCTACCAGCTCAATGACGCAGTCACCCTCAAAGGTGGCGTAGCACGCGCGTTCCGCGCCCCCACCCTGCTACAGGGCAGCCCCAACTGGGGATCGGTCTCGTGCGGCAGTGCTACGGTGGGTTGCTACATCGTCGGCAGCCGCGACATCCAGCCCGAAACCAGCACCAGCCAAGAGTTGGGACTGCAGTTTGCGCAGGGCATCCACAGCGGCGGGCTGATGTTCTTCAACACCGATTTGAAGAACATGATCGACATCACCAACCGCACAGCCGACCGCACGCTGGCCACGGGCTACAGCAATTTCGTCGGTTATCTGCCAGATGGCCGTCCCATCTTCCGCTACCAAAACATCGCCAGTGTGCGCTCTCGCGGCCTAGAGGCCAGCTGGAACGCACGCGTGTCACCGCAGTGGAACCTGCGCAGCAACTACACCTACACCGACGCGCAGAACACCAGTGGCAGCGTAGCCATCCCACTCACCTACCGGCCCAAGCATGTGCTGAACCTGGGCGCCGATTGGAACCCCACCGCCCAGGTGTCTGTGAGCGGCAACCTGCGCTACCACAGCGCGCAGTACATCAGCGTGTCGTCCAACGGCCAAAGCCGGGTAGAGAAAGACGGCTACGCCATCGCCGACCTCACCGTGGGCTGGCGCATGACCGATGCACTCACCCTGCGTGCAGGCATCCTGAACCTGACCGGCAAGACCTTCGACCGCACCACCTCGGCCGACTTCAACGAAGAAGGTCGCCGCTACTACCTGGCCTTGCATGCGAAGTTCTGAGCGGCCCCTGGTGCACACAACGCCCGTGCAGCCCGCACGCCGCCGGGCACTGCTGGGTGCCGCGCTGGTGGCCACCGCCGCCCGTGCTGTGCCCGCCAGGGCACAGACACCTGCACCCAAGGCTGTGGCGACCTCCACAACCACCGGGGCCTCCACGCCCACGCTCTTGAGCCCGCGCATGCGGCAACTGCAAGCCGACTGGGCGGCCGGCCACGGCAGCGGCGGCTTCTGGCACCAGGCTGCGGCCAGCGGTACGCCACTGGTGGAGCCCGGTGCGGACGGGGGCGAGCAGCTCATCACCTTCCTTTGGCGTGGGCCATCTGCGTCGGCAGAGTTGGAGGAGACGCGCAGCATCTCTGTGTCTTGGGCCATGCGTTCGAGCGACGGGTTCGCCATGGAGCGCCTGGCCGACAGCGACGTGTGGTTCCTCACCCTGCGCGTACCAGCGGGCCTGCACGCTAGCTACCAACTGGTCCCCAATGCCAACCTCCCAGCGGGAGCCGACCGCATGGCGCGCGCCCGCGCTGAAGACGCCGTGGCTCGCACCGACCCGCTGAACCCATTGCGTTGGCCGAGCCGGCCCCAGCGCGGCGTAGTGGGCACCGAACCCTGGGTGGAGCGCTCTGCACTGCGCCTGCCCGGCGCGCCCGCTGCGCCATGGAGGGGAGGTGCGGCAGCCACGGCCCAGGGCAACGTGCGGCACCACCGCCACACCAGCCAGCGCCTGACAGGCCCTGCGCGCGAGCGCGATGTGAGTCTGTACCTGCCCGCCGGAGCAGACGGCGCCGCGCCCGGCACGCTGCCCCTGCTGATCGTGTTCGATCGCGAGTCATACCTGGACCGCGTGGACCTGCCCGCCACACTGGACGCACTGATTGCCCAACAACGCATCCCAGCATTGGCCGCCCTGTTCGTGGGCAACCCGACCAGGGCATTGCGCGCCACAGAACTGCCGTGCGACCCAGGCTTTGCCGACTACCTTGCGCTAGAGCTGCTGCCCTGGGCACACGAGCGGTGTCCGGCGCTTTCCACCCAAGCCCAGGACCGGGTGGTGGCAGGCTCCAGCTATGGCGGGCTGGCATCGGCGTGGGCGGCCTTTCGCCATCCCGAAGTGTTTGGGCAGGTGCTGGCACTGTCCGGCTCTTTCTGGTGGGGTCCAACGAACGTGCCACACCTGCCCGGCTTTCAGCGTTTTGGCGAAGGGGAATGGCTGACCCGCGAGTTCGCACGTGAGCCGCGCAAGCCCGTGCGGTTCTTCATCACAGCGGGGTTGATGGAGATCACGCTGACGGGCGACGGTGGAGGCATCCTCGATACCAGCCGCCACCTGCGCAATGTGCTGCAGGCCAAGGGCTATGAGGTGCTCTACCAGGAGTTTGCGGGTGGGCACGATGGCTACGCCTGGGGGGATGGGCTGGCACGTGGGCTCATCGCCTTGCTGGGCCAGCGCTCGGCGGCGCCCCAACCCAGCTGAAACAAAAAAGCCAGGGTGGCAATCCCCCTGGCTTTGATTTTTTGCCACCAGGCAAACCGCAGATGCTATTATTTTTATAGCTTCCTGCGCTTTATTTATAAGCGATGGAAGCCAAAATCACCCACATCATGCCACCACAGGCGTGCGGATCAGGTGGTCAAACGCGCTCAGGGCTGCGGTGGCGCCCGCGCCTGCCGCAATCACGATCTGCTTGTAGGGCACCGTGGTGCAGTCACCGGCCGCAAACACGCCGGGCATGCTGGTGTGGCCCTTGGCGTCGATCACGATTTCGCCAAACTTGCTCAGCTCCAGCGTGCCCTTGAGCCATTCGGTGTTGGGCACCAGGCCAATCTGCACGAACACGCCTTCCAGCGGCACCAGGTGCTCCACGCCGGTGGCGCGGTCTTTGTACTTCAGGCCGTTGACCTTGCCGTCGGCACCGGTGATTTCGGTGGTCTGGGCATTGGTGTGGATGGTGACGTTGGGCAAGCTCTTGAGCTTGTTGACCAGCACGGCATCAGCCTTGAGCTGGTCGGCAAACTCGATCAGCGTGACGTGCGCCACCACGCCTGCCAAGTCGATGGCGGCCTCGACACCCGAGTTGCCGCCGCCGATCACCGCGGTGTGTTTGCCCTTGAACAGCGGGCCGTCGCAGTGCGGGCAATAGGCCACGCCTTTGTTCTTGTACTCGGCTTCGCCGGGAACGTTCACGTTGCGCCAGCGCGCGCCGGTCGACAGGATCACCGTCTTGGCCTTCAGGCTGCCGCCGTTGGCCAGCTGCACCTCGATCAGGCCACCGGGCTGCGCGGCAGGGATGATCTTGTCAGCGCGCTGCAGGTTCATGATGTCCACGCCATAGGCGCGGGTCTGCGCTTCCAGGGCGGCAGCAAACTTGGGGCCGTCGGTCTCCAGCACCGAGATGTAGTTCTCAATGCCCAGCGTGTCGTTGACCTGGCCGCCAAAGCGCTCGGCGGCCACGCCGGTGCGGATGCCCTTGCGGGCGGCGTATACCGCTGCTGCTGCACCGGCAGGGCCACCGCCGACGATGAGCATGTCGTACGCATCCTTGGCGCTGAGCTTGGCGGCTTCGCGGGCGGCAGAGCCGGTGTCCAGTTTGGCGACGATTTCTTCCAGCGTCATGCGGCCCGATCCAAACAGTTGGCCGTTCAAGAACACCATGGGCACGGCCATGATGTCGCGCTCGGTCACTTCGGCCTGGAAGGCACCGCCTTCGATCACCGTGGTCTTGACCTTGGGGTTCAAGATGGCCATGAGCGACAGCGCCTGCACCACGTCTGGGCAGTTGTGGCAGGTCAGGCTCATGTACATCTCGAAGTTGAAGTCGCCGTCCAGCGCCTTGATCTGGTCGATGACTTCTTGCTCCACCTTGGGCGGGTGGCCGCCCGTCCACAGCAGAGCCAGCACCAGCGAGGTGAATTCATGGCCCAGGGGCAGGCCAGCAAAGCGCAGGCTGTTGTCGCTGCCCACGCGCTGCAGGCTGAACGAGGGCTTGCGGGCGTCGTTGCCGTCGGTGCGCAGCGTGATCTTGTCGGCGCGCAGGGACTGGATGGTTTCGAGCAGCTCGCGCATCTCGCGGGCGGTTTCGCTGTCGTCCAGAGAAGCCACCAGTTCAAACGGCTGTTGCACGCGTTCCAGATAGGTCGAGAGTTGCGATTTGAGTTGGTCGTCGAGCATGGTGGCTTCCTAAAAATTCGAGTTGTGGTCTTGTAGGTTTAAGGGCAAGCGGCTGTGCTTTCAAGCCTGATTGCCAAATTCCGGGCGAAAAAAAGCCGGACGGCATGGCGCGAACGCCATGGCGCTGTCCGGCTTTGGGGAGCGCGCTGCCGTGGCGCGCGCTCAGCCGATGCAATGCAGGGCTTAGATCTTGCCGACCAGGTCCAGGGATGGAGCCAAAGTCTTGGCGCCTTCCTTCCACTTGGCGGGGCACACTTGGCCAGGGTTGGCGGCGGTGAACTGGGCAGCCTTGAGCTTGCGCAGGGTTTCCGACACGTCGCGGGCGATTTCGTTGGAATGGATTTCCAGGGTCTTGATCACGCCATCGGGGTTGATCACGAAGGTGCCGCGCAGTGCCAGGCCTTCTTCTTCAATGTGCACGCCAAAAGCGCGTGTCAGCTTGTGGGTTGGGTCGCCCACCAGAGGGAACTTGGCCTTGCCCACGGCGGGGGAGGTTTCGTGCCACACCTTGTGCGAGAAGTGCGTGTCGGTCGTCACGATGTAGACCTCTGCACCAGCGGCTTGGAAAGCAGCGTAGTTGTCAGCAGCGTCTTCGATTTCTGTGGGGCAGTTGAAGGTGAAAGCGGCAGGCATGAAGATCAGCACGGACCACTTGCCCTTCAGGCTTTCTTCCGTCACGGTGATGAATTCGCCCTTGCCATTGCGGTTCACAAAAGCTTCGGTCTTGAAAGGCTGGACTTGCGTATTGATCAGGGACATTGCTGTTTCCTTAAGGGTTGGTTGACTGAACAGGACTGAAGTCTAGGCGCATTGGAGTCATGCATCCAATTAATTGATTTCATTGAATCAATTGCCTGTGACTATTTTATGAAAGAGGATACGGTCTCCAAAAGGCCTGCGAATGCAAACGGTATTGCGCATCAAACGCAGCCAATGTGAACCCACAGGGGCTTGTGTTGTCAGCGCACTCACAGGCCCGGCACAATCGCGCATCCGCACAACAAACAAGGAAGGGGTCCCCCATGAAAGGCGACGCACAAGTCATCGCGCACCTGCAGGCGCAACTGAAGAACGAACTCACGGCCATCAACCAGTACTTCCTGCACTACCGCATGCTCAAGCACTGGGGCTTCGACAAGTTGGCCAAGAAGGAATACGAAGAGTCGATTGGCGAGATGAAGCATGCCGACTGGCTGATGGACCGCATCTTCATGCTGGACGGCCTGCCCAATCTGCAAGACCTGGCCAAGCTGCAAGTGGGTGAAGACGTGCCTGAGATCCTGGCCTGCGACCTGCGCGCAGAACAAGGCGCACAAGCCACCATCAAGGAAGGCATTGCCCACTGCGAAAGCGTGCGCGACTATGTCTCGCGCGACCTGCTGCAAAAGATCCTGGACGACACCGAAGAGCACATCGACTTTCTGGAAACCCAGATCGACCTGCTGGACAAAGTCGGTATCCAAAACTACCTGCAGTCGCAAATGGGCGACGCGGACTGACCACCGCAAGGCGCGCACAGCGCGCCATGGCTGCTGCGCAGCAGCACGCTCAACGGGCCCCGGCCCGTTTTTTTTCGCCCAGGCTTGGCCCACGCACCCGCCTTAGGTCGTTGCAATCTTGCGCCAACACAAGCAAATCTTTACAAAATGAATACGAATACTTCTCAATAAAAGTAGAATCGCGGCCCAGCAAGCCAGCATGACCGGAGCCAACCCGGTGAGCAGCCAGCCTTTGAATTGGTTCTAAGGACCACCCCAAACTGGAGCCCCTGCCATGCCGCGCCGCGCACTCTGCACCCACCGTTTTGCCCCACGGGTGCAGCCATGAAAACCGCCCGAGTCGATTGGCGGTACCGCCTCACCGTTGCCTCACGCACCCTGGCCGCTGCCGCCGGGGGCTATGCCGTGGCTGCGGCGTTTGCGGCTGCGCTGTCGCTGACCCTGGCACAGGCCATGCCCCGGGTGGACGCGGTGCTCACGGCCACCATGCTGGCCTGGCTGGCCTATGCAGCAGCGGTGGCCTGGGTGTTTTATGCGCGCACCAGCTGGGGCGCCTGGCTGGGCACGCTGGCCCCGGCGGCCGTGATGGGCGCTGTGGCCATGGGGCCGCGCTGGCTGGGGGCGGCCGGATGAGCACGATGCCAACCCCCGAGAGCGCCCTGCCCGCAAGCGCTTCAGCCCCAACCAAGACCAAAGCCAAGACACCGAACGACCGCGAGGGCTTTCGCCAAGCCATGTCGTGGCTGCACACCTGGGCCGGGCTGGTGCTGGGCTGGCTGCTGTTTGCCATCTTTCTCACAGGAACGTTGTCGTTCTTCCGAAACGAGCTGAACCTGTGGACGCACCCCGAGCTGCACGGGCTGCCTGCAACCGCCGCAGACACCGAGACGAACACGGCAGAAAAAGCCCTGGCCGCCCTGCACCGCAAGGTGCCCGATGTGACCCAATGGATCATGCACCTGCCCGACGAGCGCGACCCGGCCGTGAACGTGCTGTGGCGCGACACAGGCAATGGCCGCTTTGAAACCCTGCGCATGAACCCCCAAACGGGCGAGGCGGTGGACATCCGCCAGTCCATGGGGGGCGACTTTTTCTACCGCTTTCACTTTGAGCTGCGCACCGCGCAAAAAGGCCGCTGGACGCTGGAAGGCCGCTGGGTGGTGGGTGTGGCCACGCTGCTCATGTTCATCGCCCTGCTGACCGGGGTCGTCACGCACCGGCGCATCTTCAAGGACTTCTTCACCTTCCGCCCCACCAAAGGCGGCCAGCGGGCCTGGCTGGACGCGCACAACGTCTCGGGCGTGCTGGTGCTGCCGTTTTACCTGATGATCACTTTCAGCGGGCTGATGATCTTCCACTCGCTGTACCTGCCCAGCGGCATCGCCACGGCATATGTCGGGGCCGATGGCAAGGTGGACTCGAACACCTACTTTGCCGACCTGCAGGGCGACAAGCCCGAGCGCCGGGCACGGCGCGACCCAGGGGCCAAGGTCGAGCCCCTGCCGCTGGTGCCCGTGGCCACCATCGTGGCCGCCGCACAAAAGCATTGGGAGGGCGGGCGCATTGGAGCCATCCAGGCGCGGCGCGACACCAAGGGCAATCCGGTGGTGGAAGTCACCCGCCACGAGGGCGACCGCCTGCAATACCGCCCGCCCCGCCTGCTGTTTGATGCCACCACCGCGCAACCCATTGCCGAGGCCAATCCCACCAGTGCTGGCATCACCACCTACGGCGTGCTGTATGGGCTGCACATGGCCCGCTTTGCGGGCACGGGCCTGCGCTGGACGCTGTTTGGCTTTGGCCTGCTGGGCAGTTTGATGATTGCCACCGGCATGGTGCTGTGGTCCGTCAAGCGCAGCGCGCAGGCCCAGCGCAAGAGCGCCGCCCAGACCACACCGCGCCTACCGCTGGGCGAGCGCTTGGTGGCCGGCCTGAACATTGCCACCCTGGCGGGCCTGCCGCTGGCCTGTGGCGTGTTCCTGGCCGCCAACCGGCTGCTGCCGCTGGCCCTGCCCGAGCGTGCCGACACCGAGCTGGCCTGCTTCTTTGCCACCTGGGCCCTGGCCTTGGTGTGGGGCCTGCTGTGCCCCCGGCGTGTGGGCTGGACCGTGGTGGTGGCCCTGGCCGCTGCGGTGTGGGCCTTGCTGCCCCTGCTCAATGCCTTGACCACATCCACCCACCTGGGCATCACCTTGCCTGCGGGCGACTGGACCTGGGCGGGGCTGGACCTGGCCTTTTTGGCCACCGGCGCCGTGCTGGGCGCGGTAGCGTGGCACCTGCACCGCCGCCAGCCGACCAAGGCGTCTCCCACCCAACGGGCCGCCCGCACCTTCACGGCAGCACCCCAAGCCCCCGCACCGGCGGCGCATGCCCTGCCCAACGCGGCCTCAGAAATCACAGCAGGAACCTGAACCCATGTCTGCCTTCCTGTTTTGCTTTGCGGCCTGGCTGGCCATGGCCCTGGGCATGGACAAACACCACGAAGACGCGCTGGGCCAAGAGGCCACCGCCACACGCCTGCGTACGCTGCGCCGCGTGGGCTGGGTGATCTTGCTGGCCTCGTTGTGGCTGGCCACCCGCACGCCACCGGGCTTGCCAGCCTCCATCGGTGTCACGGTGTGGGCCGCAGCCCTGTCGGTGGCGGCCGTGGCGGCCACCGCCACCGTGACCTGGTTGCCCCAGCGTGCCCCCCCACTGGGCGCCACAGCGCTGGCGGCAGGGCTGCTGGCGTACTTCAGCGGGTTTTAGCGTCCCTGCGGCATCAGCAGCCGCTGGCATTCCCCCATTCCCAGCAGCGTCACTGGCGCAGGCCGCCGCCTGCGCGGCTGTGCTGCACCCCTGTGATTCATCCACTCTCCGTCAGGAATCTCGTATGCGTTCATCCTCCCTGTCGCCCGCAATGCGGCACACCGCGCCCTTGGCCCACACCCTCAGCCCACTGGCATCCGCCGTGCTGCTGCTGGCCTGCGGCACCGCACTGGCCCAAAGCACCCCAGCCGACAGCGCCGCACCCAAAGCACTGGGTGAAGTCACCATCAAAGCCGCGCCGCAAGACGACACCTACGCCCCCACGGCCACCTCCACCGCCACCAAAGGCAGCGCCCCCTTGCGCGATGTGCCACAGGCCGTGAACGTGGTGCCTGCCCAGTTGCTGCGCGACCAGGGTGCCCGCTCGATGGAAGACGCGCTGCGCAACGTTCCCAGTGTGGCCATGAGCCACGGCGATGGTCAGCGCGACCAGGTGGTGATTCGCGGCTTCACCGCCATTGCCGACCAGTTTGTGGACGGGGTGCGCGACGACGCGCTGTACTTCCGCGACCTGGCCGACATCGAGCGCATCGAAGTGCTCAAGGGCCCGGCCGCCGTGCTGTATGGGCGCGGGTCTTCGGGCGGCCTCATCAACCGCGTCACCAAAAAGCCGCAGTTTGGCGAGACCTCTGGCGAAGCCTCGGTGGGCGTGGGCAGTTTTGACTATCGCCGCGCCACGGCCGACCTGAACGTGGGCATCAGCGATGCGGCGGCCTTTCGCCTCAATGCCGCCGTGGAAGACTCTGGCAGCTACCGCGACCAGCAGTTTGTGAAGCGCCACAACTTTGCCCCATCGCTGGCCCTCAAGCTCGCGCCGCAAACCGATTTGCTGCTGCAATACACCCACGCCCGCGACAAGCGCCTGACGGACTTCGGCATCCCGGCGCTGAACGGGCGCCCGGTCAACGTGGCGGCCAGCACCTACTACGGCTCCAGCAACGCCGCGCAGGACGACACCACCACCAGCGCCATGCAGTCGTTCACCGCCACGCTCAACCACCGCTTTAACGACGACTGGTCGGTGCGCAATGTGACCCGTGCCTACGACTACAGCCTGGACCGCTATAACACCCTGCCCGGTGGCACCACCGACCCCGTCGCCATGACCGTGGGCCGCACCCGAGCCTTCATCCTGCGCGACGAGAAGGGTGTGTTCAACCAGACCGATGTGACCTGGCGCAACCAGCTCGGCGGGCTCAAGCAAGAGTGGCTGATGGGCATGGAGCTGGGCCAGCAAAAGAAGCGCTCGGAATCCGTCTCGGGCGGGGCCGACCGGGTGTCCATCCTCAACCCCAGTGGCGCAGCCCCAGTCATCCCGGCGGCCAACTTCAACGCCGACAGCGCCATCCCCAGCCACACCACGCAGGACACCGCCGCGCTGTATTGGCAGGACCAGATCACCCTGGCCCCCCAGTGGAAGGCCCTGGTGGGTGCACGCTACGACGTGTACGGGCAAGAGACGCGTTTTGACCGCAAGCTCGCCACGCTCTCGCGCACCGACAAAAAGCTCAGCCCCCGCGCCGGTCTGGTGTGGCAGCCCAGCGATACCGTCTCGTACTACGTGTCGTACAGCAAGTCGTTCCAGCCCTCGGCCGAGGCCTTTGCCCTGGCCACCAACATCACGGCGGCCGAGCCAGAAATCACCCAGAACAAAGAAATTGGCGTGAAGCTGGACCTGCTCGATGGCAAGCTGAACCTGACGGGCGCCCTGTTCAACCTGGAGCGCACCAACATCAAGAACACCGACCCCGCCAACCCATCGCGCCAGATCAACGTGGGCACGCAGCGCACCAATGGCTTTGAGCTGACCGCCAACGGCCGCCTGCCTGGCCGCTGGGATGTGAGCGCGGGCTACGCCTACCTGGACGGCCGCATGACCAAGTCGCTGGCCACCACCACCTCGTCGCAGCTGCCCACCGCCGCCGTGCCAGCGCTGGGCAAGGTACCCGCCCTCACGCCCCGCAACAGCGCCTTTGCCTGGGTGATGAAAGACCTGGGCCAGGGCCTGCGCCTGGGCGGCGGTGTGAACCATGTGGGTGAACGCTTCACCTCGCTCACCAACCTGGTCACCCTGCCCGCCTACACCACGGTGGATGCGGCCCTGCAGTACACGCTGGGCCAATGGGACCTGGACGTGAACGTGAAGAACCTGGCCAACCGCAAGTACTACGTATCGAGCCACGGCAGCAACGACAACCTGATCCTGCCGGGCTCGCCCCGCGCCCTGCAGGTCACGCTGCGCACGCACTTCTAACCACCGCGCGCAAACCGGCGTGCGCATCGCTCGCGCACGCCATTTCAAGCGAAACAGGCCTCCAGCGCTTTACCAATAAGCGCAAGCAGCTACAAATTCAATAGCAAATTTTCAAACACCGAGGAGGAGAAGCACCATGCGCATGCACCCACTGGCCCTTGCGGTCTCGCTGCTGGCCACCATGGCCACGGCCCAGCAAACCCAGGCACAGACCACCACCGCACTGCCCGAGGTGAAGGTGACCGACGGTGCCGACAGCGCTGCCACCGAAGGCTCGGGCCAGTACACCGCCCGCGAGGTGAGCGTGGGCAAGCTGGTGCAGTCGCCGCGCGAAACGCCGCAGTCGATCAGCGTCATCACGCGCCAGCGGCTCGATGACCTGAACATCACCAAACTCGAAGATGCCGTCAAGCAGACCACCGGCGTGAGCGTGACACGGCTGGACGGCGCGGGCAACTACAACACCATCCAGGCCCGTGGGTTCGACATCGGCGCCATCCAGCTCGACGGCATTGCCATCCCGCAGGGCGCCAACTTTGCGACCGCGCTGGACACCGCCATCTACGACCGCATCGAAGTGCTGCGCGGCCCATCGGGCCTGCTGCAAGGCGCGAGCGAACCGGGCGGCACCATCAACCTGGTGCGCAAGCGTACACGCAGCCAGCTGGGCCTGTCTGCCAATCTGTCCGCAGGCTCGTGGGACATGCGCCGCGCTGATGTGGACATCACAGGGGCGCTCAACGCCTCAGGCAGCCTGCGCGGGCGGCTGGTGGTGGTCTCTGATGAGCGCAACAGCTTTGTGGACACGCTGTCCAACAACAAACAAGCGGGCTACGGCACGGTGGAGCTGGACATCAACGCGGCCACCACGCTGTCGGTGGGCCACACCCGCCAGCGCGTGCGCGCTACCATCGACCAGGGCCTGCCCGCCTATGCCGACGGCCGCCTGCTCGACGTGCCCCGCTCCACCTTTGCCGGGCTGGCACGCAACCTGCAAAACCTGGACACCACCGACACCTTTGCCGAGCTGGAACACCGCCTAACCAACGGTGGGCTGGTGAAGCTGGCGGCACGCCAGGTGCAGCGCGATTCGTTCTACAGCGCTGCACGCGCCAACTCGGCCGTGGCCGCCAATGGCAACTATCAGGTGCAGACGGTGGACTACCTGCAAGACAACACCGACCGCAACTACGACGCCTACCTGACAACCCCCATACAGTGGATGGGCCGCACCCACCGCGTGCTGCTGGGCGCCAGCCACAGCCAGAACAACAGCCTGGGTGGCAACTATGTGTATGGCCCCACGTCCACCGCCAACATCTTTGCACCCAACTACACCGCCCCCTACCCCGTGCTGACGCTGCCCGGGTATGACAGCGACACCCGCCGCACCGAGAACGCGATGTACGGCCAGGCCCAGCTGAGCCTGACCGACCGCGCACGCCTGCTGGTGGGCGGGCGCCTGTCGTGGGCCAAGGTAGAGACCGAGCGCCTGAGCGACGGCAAGATCACCTCCACCGCCAACCCGGGGCGGCAGTTCATCCCGTCCGTGGCGGCACTGTATGACTTGAACGCACAGACCACGGCCTACGCCAGCTATGCCGAGACGATGGTGGTGCAGTCGGCGCTGACGTCTGCCGGCAGCCTGCTGCCCCCGCGCACCGGCTCGCAGGTCGAGCTGGGGGTGAAGGGCGAATTCCTGAACAAGCGCCTGCAGGCCCATGCCGCGGTGTTCCGCATCCTTGACAGCGACCGTGCCATTGCCGACCCGGTGGTGACCACCGCGTCCATCCCGGGCGGCAAGGTACGCAGCCAGGGCCTGGAGATGGAAGTGAGCGGCCAGGTGGCGCCCGGCTGGGATGTGCTGGCGGGCTACGCCTACACGGCCACCAAGTACCTGCAGGCACCCGCTGCGCAGCAAGGCCAGGTGTTCAGCCCTGTCACCCCACGCCACAGCCTGAACCTGTCCACCCGCTACGCCTTGCGCAGCCCCGGCTTGCAGGGCTGGAGTGTGGGCGGTGGCGTGTCGTATCGCAGCGAGTTCTACGCACAAAGTGGCGCGCTGCGGCTGGTGTCGGGCGACTATGCGTTGCTCAACGCCCAGGTGGCCTACCAGATCAATGACCGCGTGGGCGTGAGCCTGACGGTGGACAACCTGCTGGACAAGACGTACTACGAAAAAGTAGGCAGCTTGGGCCGCCAGAACTTCTATGGGGAGCCCCGCCGCATCACCGTGGCACTGAAGGCCCGGTACTAGAACCCGACCCCACGCACGGGCAGAGCGCGACGCCTCGGCCGTGAACGGCCGCTATACGGATGAGGTGAGAGGCTGGATTGGGCCCTGAGCTGTCGGTCAGTGCACAGCCACAAAGCCGTCGTTCGACGATGAACGACTCCATGGCGTGGCACAGCCCCATGCGCAAAGCTATAGTGTTCGGAACGAATTCGCTCACGGACCAAATCCAGCAACCGTGTGGCGCGCAACACAGGAGGGGTGGCGGGTTTCATGGCTGAATTTAGCAGTGCTTTTTCATGCAGCACACGTGCCACAAAGCTAGGCTACAAGCCCCTTGCGGCGTTTTCTGCGTGCCAGTTTAGAACGCAAGCGTCATATATGGCCTGCGGCTTGGTGCGGTCTACACTACGTTAAAGCTCAGCCATGCTCACTTGGGACCTCGAAGATTGGATCACGGACGTGGGCGCCGACCTCGTCGAAAAGCGCTGCGCCAACGCATCGAATTTCACGACCATGGAGTCCGCCGTGTACGAGATTTGGCTGCTCGATACAGAGGCACGCAACGGTGGGGTCTCGCAGTACTTTTGCAATCATGGGCTTCAGCAATGGGCCGCTTGCCAAACTGCGGCCGTTGCAGTCGGCCTGAGTTCGTTTCATGCGTTTTCCGATGCGCTGAACGCCATCATTGGCACAGCGCAAGACCCGTACGAAGTGATCCGAGCGCAAGGTGATCCGGCAGAGGATCTTTGGTATTCCTATCAGTCGGCTGTGGTCCAAGAGTTGAGGGGGCTATACCCAAATGCGCTTTAACCTTTTGGTCAAGCGGACCTGCGCCATCCCATGAGAACCATCCGCATCGACGGCACGAAGATTAAAGACCCGGTGTCATTCTTTGACGAGTTCGCCCGTGTGTTTGGTTTCCCCGCATTTTTCGGCCGAAACATGGATGCATGGATTGACTGCATGACTAACTTGGACGAGGAGTTCAATGCTGTTTGCGTTCAGCCAGGTGAACTGGTGTGCGTCGCGCTCGATGGGGCAGCAGACTTCAAGGCGCAATGCCCGGAGATGTTCCAAGCATTTGTAGAGTGCGCATCGTTCGTGAATTGGCGGCGTCTTGAGATTGGCGAGCCGGCAATTCTTGTGGTGTCATTCAATGTCTAGTCGCTGGCGAAAGACAGGCATGGCTAACCCGTTGCTTAACCTGACCTACAACGGCATGCCGCCTACGGGCCTCATTTCATTCTGGCCCTTCGGAGTCCTGCCGTCGCGGGCCGGTTAGCTCGAACGCTGAATGTCTGCTTCTCGATCCCCGCAGCGACTGCTCCTGGCCGAATTCTGCCTTACGCAAACAGATACGAAACACTCCCCGATTGACTTGCCAGTGCGGGCAACCGGGGCTGGCATTCATGGCAAGGTGGCTCATGACAATTGCAAGGGTTGAAACACCATTGCAACGGACCATTTCCTCATATCTCCCTTCAGCCCACGACTTCCCGATTTATCGCACCAACGGTGATGGGTGTTTTCTCAACGTCCTTCCGTGTGGGCCGCACGCCACACGTCATGGCAACCCGGGCGGATCTGCCCGCTTGAAAGCATAAAAAGAACCATTCTCATTTAGAATGAAAAGCTTGCGCATAGGCTGCCACGCCGTTGCCCCCTTTGCCAACCGCCCCGCCACCAGGGCCAAGACGCGGGGGCTGGGATGGAAGGCCTGCGCAAAGGCCTGATGCACTTTGCACGCATCAGCCAGCAAGCCAGCAGTGCAGGCCACGCCCACTGCAGCCAGCACCCCTTGTGTCCAACACCCCTCTTACCGGGAACGTTCGGCCTTGTCTCTGGCTTGCTCTGCGTGGGTGCAACGGCTTTTGGCTGCGCAATCAACCACTGCTGGGCACAGAGCTCAGGTCGGCGCACCGTGCAGCTGCCGCCACCATGCTTTCGCCCACCGCCCTGCGCCGCTGGTCCTGGACCCACAAATGGTCCAGCCTGATCTGCACCCTTTTCATGCTGCTGCTGTGCATTACCGGGCTGCCGCTCATCTTTCACCATGAGATCGGCCACCTGCTGGGCACTGAGGTGGAAGCGCCCCCCATGCCTGCCGGCACCCCGCGCGCCAGCCTCGACCAGGTGCTGGCTGCCGCGCGGGCCGAGTACCCCGATCGGGTGGTGCAGTTCGCCTCGCAGTCGGATGAAGACGATGCCCTGTGGTTCGTCACCCTCACGCCCACGCCCGCCCCCACCGAAGACTTCAAATCCATCGCCGTGGATGGCCGCACCGCGCAGGTCCTGGCGCGGCGACCGGTGGACCAGGGATTCATGTATGTGATGTCCCGCCTGCATGTAGACCTGTTTGCCGGGCTGGCGGGCAAGCTGTTCCTGGGGCTGATGGGTTTGCTGCTGCTGGTGGCCATCGTCACCGGCGTGGTGCTGTATGCCCCCTTCATGCGCAAGCTGGCGTTTGGTGAGGTGCGGCGCACCAAGTCGCCCCGGCTGAAGTGGCTGGACCTGCACAACCTGCTGGGCATCGTCACCGTGGTGTGGGCGCTGGTGGTGGGTGGCACCGGCATGATCAACACCTGGGCCGACCTGATGATCAAGTACTGGCAGTACGACAAGCTCTCGGCCCTGCTGGCACCCTATGCGGGCCAGCCCACGGTGCCTGCCGCCGAGCGCAGCGCGCTGCAGCCCGCGCTGGACGCCGCCCTGGCACATGCACCGGGCATGAAGCTCTCGTTCATTGCATTCCCGGGCACCACGTTATCCAGCCCGCACCACAACACCTTCTTGCTGCGGGGCAACACGCCGCTGACTTCGCGCCTGCTGCAGCCGGTGCTGGTGGATGCACGCACAGCCCAGGTCACCGCCGCGCCGCAACTGCCGTGGTACCTCACGGCCCTGCTGGTCTCGCAACCCCTGCACTTTGGCGATTACGGCGGCATGCCCATGAAGGTGCTGTGGGCCCTGCTGGACATTGCCACCATTGTGGTGCTGGGCAGTGGCCTGTACCTGTGGCTGCGCCGCAAGGCCCCCGCTACGGCGGGCAGCAACGCCGCCCAGCCGGGCTCGTCCAACACGCCTGCAGCCTCGGCGCAAGGAGCCTCCGCATGAAGACGCTATCACCCTTCTGGGCCCTATGGGGCTGGCCCATCGCCCTGGCCGTGCTCACCGCCACAGGCCTTGCCAGCGCACTGGTGTCGGACACCTGGGGCGACTGGTGGGCCTGGTGGGCACTGGGCCTGCCCACGCTGGTGATGGGCTGGCACGCCTGGCCCCGCAAGCACGCCCGATCTCCGCAGGACGACCCGCGCTGAAGCCCTGTACCCACGGTACCGCCCGTACGTCTCTGCTCTCCTGCCTTGATTTCTCCACCCCTGACCTAAGCCAACTTTTCATGCACAGCCAACACCGTCACCTGATCCGCCCCGTGGCACTTGCCACCGCCCTGACTTGCATGCTGGCGTGGCCCGTTGCCCACGCTCAAGGAGCGTCAGACACATCAGCGGCAACCCCTGCAGGGACGAGTGCCCAGGGCAACAAGAGCCTGCCCACCATCACCGTCAACGCCAGTGCCGACGCATCGGCCCAAGGCCTCTCGCCCGCCTACCCCGGCGGCCAGGTGGCACGCGGTGCGCGTGCGGGCATTCTGGGCACGCGCGATGCGATGGACACGCCGTTCTCCGCCATCAGCTACACCAACGAATTGATCCTGGATCGCCATGCCCGCAGTGTGGGAGACGTGCTGCAAAACGACCCCACCGTGCGCGTGGCGCGCGGCTTTGGCAACTTCCAGGAAACCTATTTCATCCGCGGCTTCCTGCTCGACTCGGACAACACCGCCTTCAATGGCCTGTACAGCCTGCTGCCCCGCCAGTACATCGCCACCGAACTGTTCGAGCGGGTGGAAGTGCTGCGCGGCGCATCGGCCTTTTTGAACGGTGCCAGCCCCGCAGGGGGCGGCATTGGCGGCAGCATCAACCTGCTGCCCAAACGCGCGCCCAACGAACCGTTGAACCGTGTGAGCTTTGGCGTGGGCAGCGGCGGCAGCACCCAGCTGGCGGCAGACATTGCCCGCCGCTTTGGGCCGGATGGCAGCACCGGCGTGCGCCTGAATGCAGCCACGCACAGCGGCGGCACCGCCATCAACGACGAAGACGCCAAGCTGGGCCTGCTGGCCGTGGGCCTGGACTGGCGCAGCCGCGATGTGCGCCTGTCGGGCGACATAGGCTGGCAAGACCACAAGCTCAAGCGCACCCGCACCAACGTGACGCTGGGTGCCAATGTGACCAGCGTGCCCGCCGTGCCCGACAACCAGGGCAACCACGCCCAGCCCTGGAGCTACTCGAACGAGCGCGACACCTTCGGCACCTTCCGTGGTGAATGGGACATCAGCCCAGACATGACCGCATGGGCCGCTGCTGGCGCACGCCGCAGCGACGAGGCCAACTCGCTGGCCAACATCACCGTCAACAACGGCACCACGGGCGCTGCCACCACCTACCGCTTTGACAACACGCGCAAAGACAGCGTCAACACCGGCGAGCTGGGCGTGCGCGGCAAGCTGCTCACCGGCAGCGCGGGGCACGAATGGGTCGCCACCGCATCGGTGTACGACTTTGAAAAGAAGAACGCCTACGCCATGGACTGGGGCAACACCCAGGCCACCAACCTGTATGGCCCCGTGTCCACCAACCTGCCCGCCTTCAGCGCGGGCACGCTGTACGGCGGCAACCTGGCCAACCCACTGCGCACCGGCACCACGCGCCTGACCAGCGTTGCCGTGGGCGACACGCTCACGCTGTTGGACAAACGCCTGCTGCTGACCGCAGGCGTGCGCCATCAGAAAATCGACATCGGTAACTATGCCTACGGCACGGCCGCGCTGACCAGCCGCTACGAGCAAAGCCGCACCAGCCCCTTGCTGGCTGCCGTGTACAAGCTCGACAAAAGCGTGTCGCTGTACGCCAACTACGTGGAAGGGCTGAGCCAAGGCCAAACCGCGCCCAGCACCGCCGCCAACCGGGGCGAGATGCTCAGGCCCTACGTCGCCAAGCAAAAGGAAGTGGGCGTGAAGTACGACGCGGGCCGCGTGGCGGGCAGCCTGGCCTTCTTCAGCACCGACAAGCCTCGCGCCTTTTTGAACACCAGCAATGTGTTCGGCACCTACGGTAAAGACCGCCACCAGGGCCTGGAGCTGGCCGTACAGGGCGAAGCCACCAAGGGCCTGCGCCTGCTGGGCGGCCTGACCTGGCTGGACGCCAAGCAGCAGACCACCGGCTCGGCCACCACCGATGGCAAGCGCGTGATTGGCGTGCCCGAAGTGCAGGCCAACATCGGCGCTGAATGGGATGTGCCCGGCGTGCGCGGCCTGGCTGTGGACGGCCGCCTGGTGCACACCGGATCGAGCTACGCCAACGCCACCAACACGCTGAAGGTAGGCGGCTGGAACCGACTGGACCTGGGCGTGCGCTACCTCACCGAAGTGCAGGGCAAGCTCGTCACCCTGCGCCTGCGCATCGACAACGTGACCGACAAGAGCTACTGGGCCTCGGTGGGCGGCTACCCCGGATCGGGCTACCTGACGGTGAGCGCACCGCGCAGCCTGAGCCTGAGCGCCAGCGTGGACTTCTGAACACCCCCGCCCGTGGCGGGCAGCAGCAGCGCACACCGGTACCGGCACCGGGTGCGCGTGCCAATTCAAGCCAAAACAGCCACCCACGCTTGATTTACTAGCGCAGGCAGCTATCAAAACATGAGCATCTAAATCCCCACCTCGTGGGGCTGGATGTGCTCGCCCTGTGATTTCTGCAAACCCGTTTTAACCAACCGCAAGGAGCTGACTGCCATGAACCACCGTTTGAACCAACGTCTGAACACCCGCACCCCAGGCCTGACCCGTACCCTGCTGGCCGCCGCCCTGCTGACCACCACCGGCCTGGCTGCGCAGGCCCACCAGGTGTGGCTGGAGAACACTGGCGGCCAGGCCAAGCTGCACTTTGGTGAATACAACGACAACGTGCGCGAAACCTCGCCCGGCCTGCTCGACAAGTTCAAGGGCGTGCCTGTGCTAGAGCAATCGGTAGCCGGTGCCAAGCAGCGCGTGGAAGGCCAGCTCACCAAAGAAGCCTTTACCTACACCGCCGCAGCCAATGCAGAAACCCTGTTTGCCGACGCCGCCTACCCCGTGATCGACCGCACCAAGGCCAACCTGCCCCCGCTGCTGTGGAAGCCCACCGCCCGCTGGGTGGCCAGCCTGGCCCAGCCCGTGGCCCCCACCGCCGCGCTGGACCTGGTGCCCACCGGCAAGCCCGGCCAACTGAAGGTCGTGTTCAACGGCGCCCCGCTGCCCAAGGCCAAGGTCGAGCTGGTGTCTCCATCAGGCTGGGCGCGTGAAGCCACCAGCGGTGACGACGGCACCGTCACCTTCGCCCTGCCCTGGAAGGGCCAGTACGTGGCCGAAGTCAAGCACAGCGACAAAACCCCTGGCGAGGCCCAAGGCCAGAAGTGGGGCGAAGTGAGCCACCTCATCACGCTGAGCTTTGTACAAGCCGAAGGCATGGCATCGCCCGCGCTGCCTGCGGCGCACGCGCACTGAAGGCTGGCGCTGGCGCAACCACCTGCCACGGCCAGCCCATTCATCAAAAATGGCTGTGGCGCAAGCAAAACATGCGCTGGCAGCTATGAATTAAATAGCAATACAGCCTCCACCCCATCCCTCTACACACCGATGTAAGTCCCAATGAACCACACAGCCCATCTCGCACGGCGGCCTGCACGCACGGCCGTGGCGCACGCTACCTTCTTGCTGCTGTGCGCCTGTGCCGCACAAGCACAAACCTCCACGGCTGCCCCCGCATCGGCCATTGCCACCGACAAAGCACTGCCCTCCGTCACCGTCAACGCCGCACCCGACGGTGGCGAAACCGCCACCAGCCCCGTCACCGGCTTTGTGGCCAAGCGCGCATTGAGCGCCACCAAAACCGACACGCCCTTGCTGGAGACCCCGCAGGCCATCAGCGTGATCACACGCGACCAGATGGAAGCCCAGGGCGTGCAGACCTTGCGCCAAGCCACCGCGTACACCGCCGGGGCAGTGTCGAATTACTTTGATAGCCGGGTGGACAGCTTCAAGGCACGGGGCAGCGACGTGACGCAGTACCAGGACGGGCTGCTGCGCGTCTACGGCACCTACAACACCAGCCGGCCCGATCCCTACACGCTGGAGCGGGTGGAGTTTTTGCGCGGCCCCACCTCGGTGTTGTATGGGCAGGGCAGCGTGGGCGGGGTGCTCAACCTCAGCAGCAAGCGGCCCCAGGCCGAGCCATTGCGCGAAGTGCAAGTGCAGCTGGGCAACTACAGCCGCAAGCAGATCGCTACCGACCTCACGGGCGCGCTGGACCAGGAGGGCCAGTGGCTCTACCGTCTGGTGGCCATCGGCCGCGACAGTGGCAGCCAGGTCAACCATGTGGACGATGACCGCGTGGTGCTGATGCCCTCACTCACCTGGAAGCCCAACGCCGCCACCTCGCTCACGCTGCAAGGCTTGCACCAAAAGGACAAGAGTGGCTCGCTGATCGGTTTCTTCCCCTGGCAAGGTACGCAACTGCCCAACCGCTATGGGCAGATCCCCACCAACACCTTTATCAGCGAACCGGGCTGGGACGCTTACGACACCACCAACAACTCCTGGGGCTACCTCTTCAGCCACCAGTTCAACAGCGACTGGACCCTGCGCCAGAACCTGCGTCGCACCGTGAGCGAAGTGGACTACCGCACCATCTACACCAGCTTCACCGCCAACGCGGCCACTGGCCGCCCCGCACGTCCCGTCTTCAACAGCGATGGTCGCACCCTGGTGCGCGATGCGGTCTGGCAGTTCAATACCGGCCGCATGCTGCTGATCGACACGCAGTTGGAAGGCAAGCTCAAGGCAGGCAGCACCGAGCACAACCTGCTCACCGGCATCGACATCCAGCGCAACCACACTGGGCAACAGTCCTGGCGCTCGGTAGCCCCCGCCATCGACGTCTACAACCCCGTGTACGGCAACTTCACACCGCCCACAGCATCGCAGCTGGGGCATCAACCCAATGTGGTTCAAAAGCAGCTGGGCTTTTACGCGCAAGACCAGATCCAATGGGGCCGCTGGACGGCCACGCTGGGCCTGCGCCACGACAGCGCCCAGACCGACACCGAAGGCCGCCCAGCGGCAGCTGTGGACGACAAGGTGTGGACCAAGCGCGCGGGCGTTACCTACCAGATGGATGGCGGCTGGGCACCCTATGCGGGCTACTCCGAATCCTTCCAACCCCTGGGCGGCGTTGACGTGTACGGCACGGCCTACAAGCCCCAACGCGGCGAGCAGTGGGAGGCTGGCGTGAAGTGGCAGCCGCCGGGCCAGGGCATCAGCGCCTTTGCCGCCGTGTACACCCTGCGCGAGAAAAACCGCAAGACCACCGACCCCAGCAACCCGCTCAACAGCCTGCAGATTGGCGAGGTGAAGGTCAACGGGTTTGAAACCGAAGTGCAGGCCAGCCTGGCACGCCAGTGGGACTTCACCCTGGCCTACGCCTACACCGACGCCAAAATCGGCCGCAGCAACGCAGGCGACCAGGGCCAACCCGTGGCCAGTGTGCCCAAACACACCGCTTCGGCCTGGCTGAGCCACCGCTTTGCCGCCGAAGGTCGCGGTGGCTGGACGGTGGGCGCAGGCGTGCGCTACACCGGCTCGCAGTGGAGCGGCACCACCGCCGTCAGTACCCCGGCAGCCACCATTGCAGACGCCATGGTTGCTTACGACGCTGGCGACTGGCGTGTGGCCTTCAATGTGGTGAACCTGGCGGACAAGGTGCAAATCACCCAGTGCCTGGCACGCGGTGACTGCTTCTATGGGCAGGCGCGCACGTACACGCTGACTTCGACCTATCGGTTCTGAAGCGCAAACAAGCACCGCTCCCCAATGCCAAGGCGAGATCGCCCTGGCACTGGGGCCGCCAGCAGAGCCTGACACCCTCCGTCAAGCCAGATCAGCCACCACGCGGTATCCCCAGACCGATGCACCGTCGGTCGATCACTCCCGTCTTTCGCCAACGGTTGCTCAACGTTCTACCCATGTAAAAAGCCATGACCACATTCACCACCCATCGGCCCACTTTGACTGCCGTGGCGCAAGCCACCTTGGCGCTGCTGTGCGCCTGCACTGCCCAGGCGCATGCTCAGACGCAAAGCACACCAGCTCCTGCCGCTGACAAAGCCCTGCCCTCCGTCACCGTCAACGCCACACCCGAAAGCGGCGAAACCGCCACCGGCCCCGTCACCGGCTTTGTGGCCACGCGCGCCTTGAGTGCCACCAAGACCGACACACCACTGCTCGAAACCCCGCAGGCCATCAGCGTGATCACGCGCGACGAGATGGAGGCGCAAGGCGCGCAAACGCTGCGCCAGGCCACGGCATACACCACCGGGGTCGTGTCCAACTATTTCGACAGCCGCCAGGACACGTTCTCGGCACGGGGCAACGACCTGTCGCAATACCTGGACGGGCTGCTGCGCCAGACCGGCTACTGGAACGACACCCGCCCCGACCCCTACACGCTGGAGCGGGTCGAGGTGCTGCGCGGGCCATCGTCTGTGCTGTACGGCAAGGGCACCGTGGGCGGCGTGCTAGCGCTGACCACCAAAAAACCTCTGGCTGAAACGCAACGCGAGGTGCAAATCGAACTGGGCAGCCACAGCCGCAAGCAAATCGCGGCCGACCTGACAGGAGCCATCGACAAGGATGGTGAGTGGCTCTATCGCCTGGTGGCGGTGGGGCGCGACAGCGACACCCAGGTGGACTATGTCAAGGACGACCGGGTGGTGATTGCCCCGTCGCTGACCTGGAAGCCCAACGCCGCCACATCGCTCACGTTGCAAGCCACCCACCAGCGCGACAAGAGCGGTTCGCTCATCGGCTTCTTTCCATGGCAAGGCACGGTGCTGCCCAACACCTACGGCCAGATTCCGACGTCCCGCTTCAATGGCGAACCAGGCTGGGATGCCTACAACGCCAGCAGCGACGCCATTGGCTACCAGTTCAGCCACCAACTGAGCGACGCCTGGACGCTGCGCCAGAACCTGCGCCGCACGGTCAGCGATGTGGACTACAGGACACTTTGGACCAGCTTTTCGCCGCGCCCCGTGTTCACGGCAGACAACCGTACCGTCCAGCGCGATGCCAACTGGCATTTGGGCAACGTGCGCATGCTGCTGGTAGACACCCAGTTGCAAGGCAAGCAGCAGTGGGGCAGCACAGAGCACAACCTCCTGATGGGCATGGACGTACAACGCGTGCGCTCGGGCGTGTCGGACTGGTACCAGACAGACGCTGCGGACCTGGACCTCTACAACCCCGTCTATGGCAACTTCACCCCGCCCACTGCCGCAGACCTGACACAGCATCCCGGTGTGAGCGAGCGCCAGCTGGGTTTCTATGCCCAAGACCAGATCCGCTGGAACGCCTGGACCTTCACGCTGGGACTGCGCCACGACAAGGCCCGCTCTGCCACCGACGGCAGCCCCGAGGCAGCGTCCGAAGACAAGGCCTGGAGCAAACGCGCGGGTGCCACCTACCAGCTGGGTAACGGCTGGGCGCCGTACGTGAGTTATGCAGAGTCGTTCCTTCCGCTGGGCGGCGTTGACTTTTACGGCAAGCCCTACAAACCCACGCGCGGCAAGCAGTGGGAGGCGGGCGTGAAATGGCAACCCCCAGGCCAGGGCATCAGCGCCTACGCAGCCGCATACCAACTGCGCGAGACCAACCGCAAAACCACCGACCCCGCCAACCCCATGAACAGCCTGCAAGTGGGCGAAGCCAAGGTGCGCGGCCTGGAGGCCGAAGTGAAAGCCAGCCTGGCCCGTCATTGGGACGTGAGTCTGGGCTACGCGTACACCGACGCCCGCATCTCGCGCAGCAACGACGGAGATCAGGGCCAGCGGCTGGAGAGCGTGCCAAAACACACCGCATCGGCCTGGCTGAGCCACCGCTTTGCCGCCGAAGGCCGTGGCGGCTGGACGGTGGGGGCAGGCGTGCGCTACACCGGATCGCAGTCGAGCAGTAGCGGCAGCTATGCGATTGGCACACCAGCAGCCACCATCGCAGACGCCATGCTGGGCTACGACGCAGGCGACTGGCGCGTGGCATTCAACGTGGTGAATCTGACGGACAAGGTGCAAATCACCCAGTGCCTGGCGCGCGGGGACTGCTTCTATGGGCAGGCGCGGACGTACACGCTGACGTCGACGTACCGCTTCTGAGGCACATCAAACCACGTATCAAGCACCGCTGAATCCGCTGGGGGCTGCGGCCTTGGTAAAGGGGCGCTGCACAGTGCAACACCTGCCGCAGCCCCAGCCAGGCTCACCCCTCCAGAGCCACAGGCCGGGTGCGTGGCCGACGCACTGGCGCTGCACGGCGCCACGCCTTGAGCACATGCCGCACCGCCCGGTCCAGGGCTTCGTCCAGCGCGGTGCGCCAATCCCCGGCCACGGACGACACCACCACCTCGCCCGCGCCATCGGTGCGCAAGGCAATCTGGCAGCGTTTGTCCAGCCCGCCGCGTGGGCCGTTCACATCGACCAGTTGCACATCCGCCCGGGGCACCAGGGCATTCAAACGCCGCAGTGCAAACCGTACACGGCGCTCCACGGTTTCTCGCATCAAAGCGGCTTCAGGATGACGGGACTTGAAAAGTATCTGCATCAGCGTTCTCCTTGGTTGGAGCCCCCACCTTAGCCCCGCACAGGCCCGCGTTACAGCAGGAATTTTCAGAACGTAGCATCCAAAAAACCTGGCCTGACACAAAGCGGATTGCAGCGCTCACTTCGGTAAAACCGCAGCACGCCGCATAGAAAAGCTGCTTGGTTGCATGGGCGCTAGGCCACACATTCAAGGCTGTGTCCACCACCTTGGAGATGCCCCATGAAGACCTACCGAACCCTGCGTCCCACACTTGTGCAGCGGCTACAGGCTTTGCGCGAAACAGTCATGCACCAGGCCATGCAATGGCTGTGGCAGTGGTCGCAGCGCAGCAGCCGCGCACAGCGGCCTGCCCTGGTGCCTGTGCGCATCAGCGACGAGAGGAACGCCCCACACCGCCCGGCGCCGCGCCAACGCCAGCGCTTTCGCCCCTACGCCGACTGACCACGGCATCGCCCCACCACTTCACACTTTGCTAGGAGGACCCCATGCGCAGCTACCCCCACAACAGTCCCCAGGCAGCCGCCCGCATCGTGGCGCTTCTGCTAATTGCCGACGGCCACGTCAGCCGCGCTGAGATGGATGCGCTGTACGGACGCGACATTGAGCGCGAACTGGGGCTGCCGCCAGGCGACTTTGCCCAGGTGCTGCACACCCTGTGCGAGGACTTGCTGATGGGCATGCGCGACCGGCGCCTGCTCACCGATAGCATCGACGACACCGCACTGGCCGCACTGCTGGCCGAAGTGACCGATGCCCCACTGCGCCACAAGGTGCTGTACTTTGCCGATGCCGCCGCCACGGCAGACCGCCACGTAGCCCCCGCCGAGGCGTGGGTGATGGGCGCCGCGCTGCAGCAGTGGCATCTGGAAGAAGTGGCGGCGCAGGGCTAGCGCTTACTTAGCGCCATGCTGGCCGCTGGGGATTGCATGGGCGGCGTCTAACAGTTGGCGCACCAAGGGGTGGTGCTGCCCACGGCGCGACCATATGGCGTGCACCTCTTCATGGATATCAGCACTGTCGCCCAGCAGGCGCAGGCCCCGCACCAGGCCAACGTCTTGTGCGCCGAGCTGGCTCACAGGAAACACGCCCAGCCCCCGCGCTGCAAACACCGCCAGCAAGGCGCTGTCTTCAAACTCCCCCACCACGCGGGGCCGCAGGCCCAGGTCATGGAACCAGGCATCAAGCGTGGAGCGCAGAGGCGAATGCACGGTGGGCAAAAGCACCGGGATGTCCTGCAGCGATTGCGGGAACCGGTCTCGCGCAGATTTCTTGACCAAGGACGACGGGCCATACCACTGCACAGCAGTGCGCGCGATGCGCTCGCTGGACAGGCGCTGATTGGGGTTGCGCGGTGCGGCCTGCCCCGCCAGCACCACATCGAGCTGGTGCAGCGCCAGCTCAGACAGCAACTCGTCAAACTCTCCCTCGTGGCACACCAGCCGCAAGTTGGGTATGGCGAGAATGGGCTCCAGCAGCGCATGCGCCGCCAGCTTGGAGATGCCGTCCGACAACCCCACGGACAGCCGAACCACGGGGCTACTGGCCGCCTCGCGCACCTCGTCGGTGATGCACTCACCCAGCTGAAAAATTTCCTCGGCCCGCACGTAGGCTGCCTGCCCTGCCTCGGTCAGCACCACCCCACGGCCCGAGGGCTTGAGCAACTGGTGCCCGAGGGACTTCTCCAGATCACGCACCTGGGCACTGATGGTCTGCACGGCCATTTCCAGCCGGTCGGCCGCACGGGCAAAGCCGCCCTCTTTGGCAACCATCCAGAAGTAGTACAGGTGGCGGTAGTTGAGCATGCATGCTCCGGTTCGTAAAAGCCGAATACTAGGTTCGAGCCAGACTGGTGTCTATTTTTCGCACCCATCTCCATACTGCCCGTCTGTATTTGAAAAGGAGTGATCCCATGTTCTATGCCATCAGCTGGTTTATATCGTTGTCACTGTTGGCCCTCTGGTCGCTGCTGTGCTGGGGCGTGCATGCCTTCACGGTGTGGGCCATGTCCAGTGCCGGGGCCCTGGCTGCGGGTGCGGCAGGGGCAGCAGGTGCGGCGTCCGTCCAAGCGATTCTCTTGCCCGCATGGCTGCAGGGCTGGGTACCGCCGGAGCTGTTGCGATCTCTGGAGGGTTGGATCACATCTGCCGGCCCCATGCTGCAGACGGTGCTGGAAAGCGTGCCAGCCCTGGCGGGCGCTGTCACGGTACTGGCCTGGGGCATTTGGGGACTGGGGGCGGTGGTTCTGATCGCACTGGCGGTGGGTCTCCATGTGCTGATCAGGCTGCTGCAGCGCAACACCACCGCATCTGTGCTCAACGCACAGGCTGCGCAGCGCAGACTGGCCAAAGGCTGAGCCTACCTGCAAGCCAAGCAGGCTCAGCCGCCGTCCCGTCAGGTGGCAGAGCAGCTAAAGCTCTCTGCCTTGGCCTGGTCGCCCGTTCCGTTGTAGCGCGGGAACTGCGGGAACTCGCACACAGGGCGCTGCAGCAACGGTGTTTTGCTACCTGCAGCAAACTTGGATGCCACGAGCTTGTCGGGCGCGGTCTGCTTTTCCACCCAGTTGTCCAGCGCCGTCAGCAGGTCGATGGAGAGCGGGTCGGTGCCTGCACCATCCAGGTTGTGCCCCACGGATGGCGAGGTCAGCATGCGGGCAAAGCCCCGCGCCTTGGTGGCGCCCACCTGTTGCTTCATCGACTCAAAATAGTCGGCTGTGCGGTACACCGACACGCAAGCATCGGCCAGGCCGTACCAGATGAGCAGCTTGCCGCCGTTGTCCGCGAAGGCAGAGATATCGGGGTTGGTCGAATCGATCATCTCGGCCAGCCGCAGGTACTGCGATGGGAAGCGGGTCGGGTCATGGTCGAGCAGGCTGAGCTTGGGGTTGCCCTCCACCAGGCGCGCGGCCTCTTGCGCTGCCATGAAGTTGAACGAATCCCGCGCAGCAAAGCTGTTGCCGAACATGTAGTCCTTCCAGTCTGACGTGGAGGCACCACCCCGCCCATAACGGGGGTAGCCTCGTGCGCCGCGCGACAGCGTGACGGGCGTGTCGTGGTTGGCATAGATCAAGCGGATGGATTCGATCTGCCCTGCCGTCAGGCAGGTGTCGTTGTCAGCACCGGTACACAGCAAGTCGGTGGGCACATAGTTGCAGGCCTGCACGTTGCCAATGATGCCGTCCTTGAGGCCATCGAGTGCATCACAGGCTGCCGTCTCAGCCTTGGCATACAGGGCAATCTTCTCAGCGCTCAGCCAGTTCTCGGGTTTGGAGAAGATGTGCTTGAGCACCGTAGGCCCCAGGTTGACCTGGTGCGCCTGCTGGCTGATGGCGGGCTCCATGGCGATCACACCGTCGTAATCCTTGGGGTAGCGCTGGGTAGCGGCCAGGGCCGATCGGCCACCGTTGGAATGCCCCATGTGGTAGCGGCGCACAGGCCGTTTTCCGTAGAAGTCGGTCGCCATCGCAGTGCCCACTTCCAGCACCAGATGGTTGGCCTCAAACGCATGGTTGCGCAGCGCTGCGTCGCTAGAGCCCCATGAGAAGCCTGCTGGCCCATGCCCCGAGTCCGAGCTGATCTTGACGTAAGGGTTGGCCGATGGGCCCACGAGCTGTTGGTAGAACACATCGTCCGTGGGGATGAAGCCATCGAACCCGCCGCCCCCAATGGTGAGCGTTTTGCCATTCCACAGGCTGCCGCTGGGCAGCTCCACCGCCCAGTGGATGGTGGAATCGGCCGACGAGACGATTTCGCCACGCACGATGCACACGTCTGGCAGGCTGCCGTTGGATTTACGGACCTCGGTCGCCGTGACCTTGGCACCGCCGGGCAATGCAGCCGGGCGGTAGGTGGGGCAGGCCTCGGCCAGAGGGCGGGAAGACGGCGATGGCGTGCCGTCGCTGCCGCCGCAGGCGCTCAAGGCCAGCGCGGCCACAACAGCCAGCGCTGTGCCCGCGGCGTTGCGGGCCAGCAAGGCCCTGCCCTGCGAGCGCAACGCAGACGCGTGAAAGGTGGGGGAATTCATGTGCAAAGTCTCCATATGTCGTGATGGTTTTAGGAGCCTTGCTGGCGGCGTGCGATGCAGATGGGCTGTTGCGCTCGCGTGCCTGCCCTTGCAATGGCTCCGGGCACCACGATAGGAGGCCAGGGGCACAAATAAGCCTCTGCAAATGCAGAGGGGAAGGGAAAGTCCTGAGCGCGCGTTCTGAGCCCCTTCAGCCTGTGCAGCGAAGGGGGAAGGGGCCCTATTTGCGCAGTGCGCTCACCAGCTCGACCTTGTTGCGCACGCCCAGCAGGCCGTAGGCACTGCGCAGATAGGTGCGCACGGTGGCGGGTGACAAGCCCAGTGCCAGCGCAATGTCTTTGTACGAATGCCCGTGCGCATACAGCGTGGCCGCACCCAGCTCACGCGGAGCCAAAGGCGACTGCGACGGTGGCTGCGCACTGCCCGGCTGGCGCACCACCAAGCTGATGAGGACCAACGGGCCACAGGCCTCAAACCGCAGGCGGGTGCTCTTGCCCAACGCCATGGTGCCCGGCAGCTTGCACAGCCCCGCATGCAAGGCGGCAGGCAGCGCGGGGCCGGACCACTGCGGGTGGGCATGGTGCAGCGCCTGCCCCAGGCGCAAACCCACATAAAGCAAATTGCCATCTGGCTCGGCCAGCGCATGGCCATCCCACGGGTGGGCCGATGGCAGCGCCTGCAGGCGCTGCAACGCATGGCGCCAGTGGCACAGCAGGTGGGCAACAAACTCGCCAAATAACTCAGCCTCCAGCCCCGAGAACGGCGGGCCTTGCGGTGGACGGTAGACAGAGACGAAGAACATCATCCCGCTGCCCGGCAGTTCCACCGTGATGGCCATGCAGTGGCACAGGCCATGGCGGCGGCAGAAGGCTTCCAGCTCCGGGGGAATGGCGCCGGGCGCATCCGGGCCGTTCTCGCAAATGACCTCACCCAGGCGCTCCATGGACATGCGCGCAAACTCGTCGCCCGCCGCCAGCGCGTTCCACTCTTGGGCAAACCGCTGGCTCAGGCCAATGCTGCCATGCAACCAGTTGCGCGGCGCAGCGTGTGCACTGCCTGCAGACACTTCGCCCCACCATGCTGAATCAAACGGCACCAGCCGCTGCAACAGGTGCAGCGCGTCGTGCAGCATCTGCTGCGGCGGGGTGTGATGGGCCAGTGCCGTCAAATCCAGCAGGCTGGCGCTGAGGGCTTGCAAGGGTGGCAGGGGCGGCGCGTGCATCCAACGCTGTGGGCGGGGTGCGCTGCCAACGGTGGGGGGCATGGGGCGTCTCCTGGTTATTTTTCATAACCAATGTACCCAAACACCCAGGGGCTGCGTACCCGTACATGCCCTGCCGCACACGCGAGGCCGATTGGAGTGCAAACGCCGCCTGCGCAGTGCATATTTCAGATCAAATCAGGCTCTAGCGCTTATTCAATAAGCGCTAGCAGCTATCAAAAATGTAGCAAATCACTATAAAGCAGTTGGACTCCAAGCGGACAGCCTCCGCCCGTACAGGCGCTTCAGGGCCGAAGCTGCCCCATCATTGGCAATGCCACAAGGAGCCATCTGGCCCCGCCCCAGGTTCTTAGTGCCCGCCAAACGTCCCCACCTGCCGCAGTCCACCCGTCAGGCCCCACAGGCTGATGCACCAGCCGTCACAGCCCTCACTCACCACCAGCCCGGGCAGGTCATTGCCGTCAATATCGACATAGCTCGCAGGCGCGCCCGGTACCTCGCCCATGTAGACGTAAGCGTCCTGCTTGCGCACAAACACATGGTGCCGTTGGGCTTCGTAGAACGCATTGGTATCACGCACCACCTTGCCCGGCACCACCAACGTGGTGCGCGCATCCGCCGCCGCTTGGGGCGGGCGAACAGACAGGGCCGACTCCCACCGCAACTGGGGCTGCAGCCAGCCAAAACGGCGCGTGTCGGATTGCAGATAGGCTTGCAGCCCAGCGCGGTGCTCAGGCTCGATCTTGCGCACATCCCAACGGGGCGTGGCCGGTGGCGTGAGTGAAAAAAGGCCGTACTCCCGGCGGTCACTCTGGCGATCACTCTGGCGTGCAGGGCCTTGCACCGTCACCCCCACAGACTCCCACTGCTCCGCGCCTGAAGCGTTCTTGAACACCTCGGCCTTGCACTGGTACTTGGCCCCCGCCTGCAACGCAAACACGGCCTTGCCTGTGTTGCAGTGCTGCGCCAGTTGCTGCAGCGGTACCTGGCTGTCGAACGATGCCAGCACCCGCTCCACATCGGGCGTCAGCATCGCAAAGAAGAGGCCGCTACGGGTGCTGTGGCTTTCTTTTTCCATGCCTGCGAAGGCGGGCAAGGTGCAGGCGAGGGCCAGGAAGGGGGCGAGCAGACGTGGCAGGGTCATGGCAGCGTGTTGTGAACAACGTTGGAAGCTAACGCGGTGGGTGCGGGAACCATGGCAGCTTAGGGCCCACTGCGGTTTTCGGCGTTGCCAACTTAAAGAGCCGCTGCGCAACGGTTGCGAACACTCGGTCAGAAGCCCCGGCTAGTGCATGACGGCTGTATGACCTCCTGACTGATTTCAGATGAAGTCAGCACGCTGTTCGTGCATGGCAAGCGTGGTACCCGGGTGAGCACCTGCGACCTGCGCAGATGTGGAAGCATTGGTTTGCGGTAGCAGGACTGAAGGGCAACATCGCCAGCAACACGAGTTGAAGGCTGTTGAGGTGCCGTCGGGGCGACCTAGGTCAGCTATTGCGTGCCCGAAGTACACCAGCGCACCCTGTTTGCGATCCTGCCTCAAATCTCGCGCTTCTTGATGCTCAAGGCGTAGTCGGTCTTGCTCAGTGAGGCTTGGTATATATCCAGCGGGTGCGACCTTGCCGCTACCCACTCCTTGATCTTCATCACTGTGTCCGGTGAGACGAGTGCGCCCAGCAAGATGCCCGTCAGGTTCTCTGGCCTGAACTCCACAGTCCCAGGTCCTTTTATGTAGTTGATTAGACGCCACTCATCCTCGTACGCCCACTGCAGCGACTTGGTAAGAAGCGCCTTTGTCATAGACGCCTCGGTGCCGTCTGAGTATGTCTTGATCGGTATGCGCTTCTGCGAATACTGCACCTTTTGCGCGTGCGCCATCAGCTTGGTGTGGCCGTCAAACTCCAAGCAGATACCTCTGTGATAGTCGCCGTAGTGCGACCACATCAGGATGTCATCGCACGTAGCGGACACGCAGTACACACCGACATCCTCTGTAATCAAGCGTGCTTGCTCGCGCTGGATGCCCTCCTCAGTTGTCTTGATGGTCTTCCGGCCCAGCGAATTCTTGACGACCTCCTTGGCCTGGGTGCGCCGCTGTTCGCGATTCAGGCCTGGTTCGAACTTTCTGGACAGGCGCTCAAACTCTTTGATCTGCGTGGTCTTTGGCGCATCAAGCGAGAAGATCGGGCGGAGGTCGAACGGGTCATTGAATGTCTTTGCCGCAGCGAAGTACAGTTCGTTGTGCAAGACGATCCGCTCGACCCACTTGATGACCTCGGCATTGGCCATTGATCGGTATTTGTAGAACTTAGCTGGGGCTTCGTCTTGCTCGCTCATGGTCGCCTTCTGTTGGGATCGCCGGGCATTTGCGTAGACGCGAGACCCTTACGATTCTCTGACGTACTCCGGTCGTCCGGCGGCTAAGGTTTTTGCAACGCACACCGCCAAGCCTTTGCCGACTACATCAGCGACACGCCTGGCTGGGGTTCGCCATAAACTGTAATACCAACGTTGAGCCCGGGTCTGCCTTTGACAGCTTCGCTCAAAATGACAGCGGATGGCCCATAGCATCTGACCATTCTGATGAAGACGACGGGCCGCTGTATCCCTAGCCCCATCAACAAAGAAATCCATGTAGACCTCAAGCACCGTGGGCAGCGCACCGTGGGCAGCGCGCCTTGCGCGCACCACCCACCAGCGCCTGCCGTGTCAGGACATCAAGCGTTCATGATCGACACGAGACGCGTATTCATGTGCGCCTCAATCGCCTCAGGGCCACCTTCCGATCCGTAGCCCGAATCCTTCAGGCCACCAAACGGCAGCTCAGCCGCAGGGGCCGCCGCCTGGTTGATCCAGAGCATGCCCACTTCCAGGCGCTGGGCCAGCAGGTGGGCGTTTTTCAGCGAGGTGGTGAAGGCGTAACCGGCCAGGCCAAACGGCAGGCGGTTGGCTTCGGCAATGGCGTCTTCGATCTTTTCAAAGCCACGCACGGCAGCCACGGGGCCGAAGGGCTCTTCGTTGAAGATGCGGGCCGACAGGGGTACGTCGTTCAGCACGGTGGGCTGGAAGAAGTTGCCTTCCGACCCAATGCGCTGGCCGCCTGCGGCCACCTGGGCGCCGTGCTGCACGGCGTCGGCCAGCAGGTCGGCCATTGCGGTGATACGGCGGGGGTTGGCCAGGGGGCCCATCTGTGTGCCTTCGGCCAGGCCGTCGCCCACCTTCAAGCCCTGCGCGTGGCGGGCCAGTGCGGCCACAAATTCACCACGGATGCTTTCGTGCACCAAAAAGCGGGTGGGCGAGATGCACACCTGCCCCGCGTTGCGGAACTTGGCGCCGCCTGCGGCGCGGATGGCCAGCTCGACGTCGGCGTCCTCGGCCACGATGACGGGGGCGTGGCCACCCAGCTCCATCGTCACGCGCTTCATGTGCTTGCCAGCCAGGGCCGCCAGTTGCTTGCCCACGGGGGTCGAGCCGGTGAAGGTGACCTTGCGGATGACCGGGTGTGGGATGAGGTAGTTGGAGATTTCTGCCGGGTCGCCATAGACCAGGCCCACGGTGCCAGCGGGCACGCCTGCATCGGCAAAGGCGCGGATCAGCTCAGCGGGGCTGGCGGGGGTTTCTTCAGGCGCCTTGACGAGGATGGAGCAGCCTGCGGCCAGGGCTGCAGCGAGCTTGCGCACCACTTGGTTGATGGGGAAGTTCCAGGGCGTGAAGGCGGCGACGGGGCCCACGGGGTCTTTGATGACCAGTTGCTGGGCCTTGAGGTTGCGCGAGGGCACGATGCGGCCGTACACGCGCTGGGATTCGTCGGCAAACCATTCGATGATTTCTGCGGCCGACATGGTTTCGACCTTGGCCTCGGCCAGGGGCTTGCCCTGCTCTTGCACCATGATGGCGGCTATTGATTCGGCGCGTTCGCGAATCAACGCAGCAGCGCGGCGCATGGTCTTGGCGCGGTCTACAGCGGGGATGTCGCGCCAGGCTTCAAAGCCCTTTTGGGCGGCTTCCAGGGCACGGTCCAGGTCGGCCTTGCCCGCGTGGGCCACCCGGCCGATTTCTTTGCCGGTGGCGGGGTTGTGCACGGCAATGGTCTTGCCGTCCGCAGCGTCCTGCCATGTGCCTGCAATGAAAAGACGGGTGTGGGGGTAGCTCATGCAAAAACTCCTGTGGATGGAACAAAAGACGGTGGCCAGCCCCGGGCCGGGCACCCTGGTGAATTGGCTTGCAACCCCAACAAGGCGTTGGGGCCCAAGCGCGCCCCACACTATAGGCGCAGCGCCAGCGGCGCCGCCGTGGTTGTATGACAACCCGAGGCGAAGGTGGGGGTACTGCTCCCTGCCCTTCGCGCCCTGTCCATGCCCGCCGTCGCGCTGCGCCCTCGCCTGCAGGTCAGGGAGCCGCTGCCACACGCGGGGCGGCGTCGCCCCAGTCGCCACCCAGGGCGCGGATGAGCCCCACGGTGGCCGTGTACTGCGCGGTGCGCACCTGCAGGGCCTGGCGGCGGTTGCGCAGCTCGCTGCGGCGGGCGTCGAGCAGTTCCAGTTGGCTGACCAAGCCGTTGAGGTAGCGCGTGTCGGACAGCTGCGTGGCGCGGCGGGCGGCCGTCACTGCGCGGCCTTGTGCCTCGGCCTGGCCAGCAAGCCAGCGCAGCGAAGCCAATTGGTCTTCCACCTCGCGGAAGGCGGTGAGCACCTGCTCGCGGTGGCTGGCCAGGGCCTGCTCCAGCCGGGCGTTGGCGCCCTGCACTTGCGCGTCGCGCTGGCCGCCGTCCCACAAGGGCAGCGAGAGCAAGGCGCTCACGCCCCAGGCGCGGGCCGACCACTTGAAGAGGTCGCCCAGCTCGGGCGATGCATGGCCCGCATTGCCCGTGAGCGTAATGGCCGGGAACCAGGCCGTTTGCGCCACGCCCACGCGGGCCTGCGCGGCCATCACGGCAGTCTGCGCAGCCGACACATCGGGCCTGCGGGCCAATACGGTGCCGGGCACGCCAGGGGGGATGACGGGCAGGGTTGCCTCGGCTGCAGCTGTGGGCAACGCAAAGCTGCCCGGCACATCGCCCACCAGTACGGCCAGCGCGTTGGTCAGCAGCGCTTGCTGGCGCTGCAGGGCCAGGGCTTCGGACTCGGTGGCGGCCACTTCGGTCTGCACACGGGCCACATCCAGCTCGGCCACATCACCGGCCTGCTGGCGGCGCTGCGTCAGGCGCAGGGTGTCCTGGTACGCGGCCAGGCTCTCATGGACGAGTTGCAGCTCGGTCTGTGCTGAGCGCAGTTGCAAATAGGTTTGCGCCACGTCGGCCTGCACCATCAGGCGCGTGCTTTGCAGCAGTGCAGCGCGGGCATCAGCGTCCAGCCGCGCGGCATCGCTGGTTTGCGACAGCTTGCCAAACAGGTCCAGCTCATACGACACATTGAGCCCGGCCGTGCCCAGCGTGGCGGGGGTGGCACTGCCCGTGGTGGCGGCACCGGCCTGGCGGGTGACACCGGCCGATGCGCCCACCTGCACCGAGCGCGCAGCGTCGGCCGAGCGCAGCAGCGAGCGGGCCTCGGCCAAGCGCGCGGCGGCTTGCTGGATGCTGGTGTTGGCGCTGCCTGCGCGCTGTACCAATTCAGCCAGTGCAGGGTCTTGGAACCCCAGCCACCACTCGCCGCGCGGCTGCGCTTCAGCGGGGGGCGCCACCGTCCAAGGCGCGGGCGGCACAGCGGCTTGCTGGCTACCGGCGCTAAAGGCGTCGGGCACAGGCACACCGGCGTGCGGCCCGGGCACCACGGGCTGCGTCATACAGCCAGCCAGCACCAGCGCTGCAGCCAAGGGAGCCAGCAGGCTGCGCCTGCGGGCGGCCGGGGACGGCACGGCCCCGGGGTGATTTGCGTTGTCTGTCATGTTGAATCTCCTGCCGGGCCACAGCCCCGGTCTTCCTGGGCTGTGGGCGGCTTTAGGCGCAGGGCCTGGGCCCATTGCAAATTGCTCAATGGCTCAAAGGCGTTCAGGCACCTTCATGGGGATGGCGGGGAGCAGCCAGCACAGGGTGTGCGGCACTGCCCGCACTCGGCGTTGCGTGCGGAGCATGGGAGATGGGCGCCACATGCGCGCCATGCTCCACCAGCGGGCGGTTGCCTGCCAGCTTGCGCAGCAGCACGTAGAACACGGGCGTGAGGAACAGGCCAAAGGCCGTCACCCCAATCATCCCGGCGAACACGGCCACGCCCATGGCGCTGCGCATTTCTGCGCCCGCACCGGTGGACAGCACCAGGGGCAGCACGCCCATCACGAACGCCAGCGAGGTCATCAGAATGGGGCGCAGACGCAGGCGACTGGCCTCAATGGCGGCCTGCACCGGGCTGCGGCCCGCAAACTCCAGCTCGCGCGCAAACTCCACGATCAGGATCGCGTTCTTGGCCGATAGCCCCACCAGCACGATGAGCCCGATCTGCGTGAACACGTTGTTGTCGCCCTTGGTGAGCCACACGCCCGTCATCGCCGCCAGCAGGCCCATGGGCACGATCAAGATGATGGCAATGGGCAGCGTGAGGCTCTCGTACTGCGCAGCCAGCACCAGGAACACCAGCAAGATGGCCAGCGGGAACACCAACACGGCAGAGTTGCCCGCCAGGATTTCCTGGTAGGTCAGCTCGGTCCATTCAAACGTGATGCCCTGAGGCAGTGTCTCTGCCGCAATGCGCTCGATAGCGGCCTGGGCCTGGCCCGACGAGAAGCCGGGAGCAGGGCCACCGTTCACATCGGCGGCCAGGTAGCCGTTGTAGCGCATGGCACGTTCAGGGCCAAAGCTGGGCTCAATCTTCATCAGCGCAGACAGAGGCACCATCTCGCCTGTGCTGGAGCGCACCTTGAGCGCCGCCACATCTTCAGCCCGCGCACGGTAGGCCGCATCGGCCTGCACGCGTACGCTGTAGGTGCGGCCAAACTGGTTGAAGTCGTTGGCGTACAGGCTGCCCAGGTAGATCTGCAGGGTGTCGAAGATGTCCGTCACGGGCACGCCGAGCTGGCGCGCCTTGGTGCGGTCGATGTTGGCGTACAGCTGCGGCACGTTGACCTGCCAGCTGGTGAACAGCCCAGCCAGCTCGGGCGTCTGGTAGGCCTTGGCCATGAAGGCTTTCACGGCGCCGTCCATGGCTTCGTAGCCCAGCGAGGCACGGTCTTCGATCTGCAGCTTGAAGCCGCCGGTGGTGCCCAGGCCCGCCACGGGTGGCGGTGGGAACATGGCGATGAACGCTTCCTGGATGCTGCCAAACGCCTGGTTCAGCTGCATAGCCACGGCACCGCCGCTTTGGTCAGCACGGGTGCGCTCGGCAAAGGGCTTGAGCGTGACGAACACGATGCCAGAGTTGGAGCTGTTGGTGAAGCCGTTGATCGACAGGCCCGGGAAGGCGATGGCGTCTTCCACATTGGGGTTGGTCTTGACGATTTCGCCCATGCGGCGGATCACATCTTCGGTGCGGTCCAGCGTAGCGCCATCGGGCAGCTGGGCAAAGCCCACCAGGTACTGCTTGTCTTGCGCAGGCACAAAGCCGCCAGGCACGACCTTGAACAGGCCCCAGGTAGCGCCCACCAAGGCCAGGTAAATGACCAGCATCAGCGCCTTGCGGCCAATGACGCGCTTGACGCCACCGCTATAGGCATCCGAGCCGCGCTGGAACACGCGGTTGAAGGCAGCGAAGAAGCGGCCCAGCACTTTGTCCATGCCGCGCGTCAATGCATCCTTGGGTTCGTGGTGGCCCTTGAGCAGCAGCGCGCTCAGCGCGGGTGACAAGGTCAACGAGTTGATGGCAGAGATCACCGTAGAGATGGCAATGGTGACCGCAAACTGGCGGTAGAACTGGCCCGTGAGCCCGCTGATAAAGGCCAGTGGCACGAACACCGCCACCAGCACCAGTGCGATGGCGATGATGGGGCCAGAGACTTCGCGCATGGCGCGGTAGGTGGCCTCGCGCGGGGTCAGGCCTTCTTCGATGTTGCGCTCCACGTTCTCGACCACCACGATGGCGTCGTCCACCACGATGCCGATGGCCAGCACCAGGCCGAACAGGCTCAAAGCATTGATGGAGAAGCCCAGCAAGTGCAGCACCGCAAACGTGCCCACCACCGACACCGGCACCGCCAGCAGCGGGATGATGGAGGCACGCCAGGTCTGCAGGAACAGGATCACCACGATCACCACCAGCGCGATGGCTTCGATCAGCGTTTGGATGACGGATTTGATCGACGCACGCACGAACTGTGTGGGGTCGTACGCAATGCGGTACTCCACACCTTCGGGCATGTTCTTCTGGATCTCGTCCATGGTCTTGCGCACATTGGCCGAGATGTCGAGAGCGTTGGAGCCCGGGGCCTGGAACACGCCCATGCCCACGGCAGGGTCGTTGTTGAGCAGCGAGCGCAGCGAATAGTCGGCAGCGCCCAGCTCCAGGCGGGCGATGTCGCGCAGGCGTGTCACCGCGCCGTCGGCGCTGGTCTTGACGATGATGTCGCCAAACTCTTCCTCGGTCGTCAAACGGCCCTGGGCATTGATGGACAGTTGCAGGTCCACGCCTGGCAGGCCGGGCGATGCGCCCACCACACCAGCAGCCGCCTGCACGTTCTGCCCACGGATGGCAGACACCACATCGCTGGCCGAGAGGCCGCGCTGCGCGACCTTTTGGGGGTCGAGCCACACGCGCATGGAGTAGTCGCCGCCGCCAAAGATCTGCACCTGGCCCACGCCGCCAATGCGGGCGAGCCGGTCCTTCACGTTGAGCACGGCGTAGTTGCGCAGGTAGTCGATGTCGTAGCGGTTGTTGGGCGAGACCAGGTGCACCACCATGGTCAGGTCCGGCGCGCTCTTGACGGTGGTGACACCCAAGCGGCGCACTTCTTCAGGCAAGCGTGGCTCTGCCTGCGAGACGCGGTTTTGCACCAGCTGCTGGGCCTTGTCGGGGTCGGTGCCCAGCTTGAAGGTCACCGTCAGCGTCATCGTGCCATCGGTGGTGGCCTGGCTGCCCATGTAGAGCATGCCTTCCACGCCGTTGATGGATTCCTCCAGCGGCGTGGCCACGGTCTCGGCGATCACCTTGGGGTTGGCACCTGGGTACTGGGCGCGCACCACCACAGACGGCGGCGCGACCTCGGGGTACTCAGAGATGGGCAGACCGCGCAATGCGATCAGGCCCGCCAGAAAGATGAGCACCGACAGCACCCCGGCAAAGATGGGGCGGTCAATGAAAAAACGGGACAGGTTCATACAAATATTCCTGATAGCTCAAATCACTCGCTGCGCTCACAACGTTCACACAGCGGGCGATTTGGTGGCGCCTTGGGCTTGCTTGCGCTCACCGGGCACCTCTGCTTTGGCCGACATGGGCACGGCTTGCGGTGCCAGCACAGCACCAGGGCGCACGCGCTGCAGGCCGTTGACCACAATGGTCTCGCCCGCCTTCAGGCCCGAGGTGACCACGCGCAGGCCGTCCACCGGGGCACCCAGCGTCACCTCGCGGTACTCGGCCTTGTTGCCTTCGGCCACCACCATCACAAACTTCTTGCTCTGATCGGTGCCCACGGCACGCTCATTGATGAGCACAGCCTGGGTGTTGCGCGCCTGGCCCATGCGGATGCGTGCAAACTGGCCGGGGATGAGTGCGCCGTCGGCGTTGTCAAACACCGCACGCACGCGCACGGTGCCGCTCTTGGCGTCCACCTGGTTGTCAATCAGCTGCAGGTGGCCGGCGTGCGGCGTGCCGCCACTGGTGCTGGTGCCCGTGCCCATTTGCACGGGGATGCGCTCCAGCAACTGGCGCGCACTTTGCCCCTTGGAGCCGCTGCCCAGGTCTTGCAGGGCCTTCACCACGATCTGCTCGTCGGTGTCAAAGCTCGCGTAGATGGGGCTGACAGAGACGAGCGATGTCAGCACCGGCGCGCCCGCACCGGCGGACACCAGGTTGCCCACAGTGACTTCGATGCGGCCCACGCGGCCCGCCACCGGCGCGCGCACCTGGGTGTACGACAGGTTCAGGCGTGCGGTTTGCAATGCGGCCTGCGCAGCGCGCAGGTTGGCATCGGCCTCGCGGTGGGCGTTCTGGCGTTCGTCGTGCTCGCGCTGGGCGATGGCGCTTTCTTGCAGCAGACGGGTGGAGCGGTCCAGCTCACTGCGGGTGTACGAAACGCGGGCCTGCGCGGCGGCCACCTGGGCTTCGGCGCGGTCCATCTCGGCGGCGTAGGGGGCGGGGTCCACCGTCACCAGCAGGTCGCCCTGCTTGACGAGGGCCCCCTCCTTGAAGTGCACGGCCTGCAGCGCACCCGCAACGCGGGGGCGCACCTCTACGCGCTGCACGGCCTCCAGGCGGCCCGAGAACTCGTCCCACAGGGCGATGTCTTTTTGCAGCACAGCGGCCACCGACACGGGCACGCCCTGCGGGGCGGCCCCTGCCGTGGGCGATTCAGCGTGCGAGTCTTGCAGGCCCAGGGCCGTGCCCCCCACAGCCACAGCCGCCGCAAGGGCGCCTGCCGTGGCCCACCAGCGGCGGCGGGGCGAAGAGAGAAGTGCGTTGTTCATGGTGTTTTCCTCCGTGTCATTGATTCGGTTCATCAGGTCTGTCCAGGTCTGCCGGGCATGCCGCTGGTGGCGGGCCCGCAGGGCTCAAAAGGTTCTCAGCGCCACTGGGGGCTGTCTCAAACGCCCCAACAAGAGCGCGTCGCAAAGCACAAAATCCAGGCAAAGCAGATCCCTCCGGCACTTCAGGCCAGATTCAAAATGGGTTGCGAAATCCAAGGGCAAAGCTGCGCCCAGCCAGCCCTGCAAGGGGGCTGGCGCAGCGGCAATCACTTGCCGGTCAGGGGGTCAAGGTCATCGGTGCGATCAGTGTCAGGACGGTGCCTGACATCGGGTGGCGTCAAAAAACCGCCGAAACTCCTCTTGCGCCGCACCGGCGCAAGGACATTCGTGCGGGCCAGTCTCCAGCAAAGGCTCAGGCCATTTCTCGGCCTTGGCAAACACATGCTGCGTCACCATCAAGCCAGCGGCGCGCAGCCGGGCTGCATAGGCCAGAGCCTCGTCGTGCATGGGGTCGGTGTCACCCACCAAAATCAGCGTGGGGGGCAAGCCTGCCAAGCGGTGCGCAGAGGCCGGTACCGCGTAGGGGTGCTCGGCATCGCGTGGGCAGCGCAGGAAGTTGCGCCAGCCCTCCACCCACTTGCAGTCCACCGCGTCCCCAGTCACCTGCCGCTGCGAGGCTGTGCCCACACAGGGGTCGAGCATGGGCGACAGCAAAATCTGCCCAGCCAGCGGGGGGTGGGATTGGTCACGCGCCATCAGGGCCACAGCGGCAGCCAGGTTGCCGCCAGCCTCTTCGCCCGCCAGGTACACCAGCGCGCCCTGTCCGCCCAGCTTGGTGCGGTTGCGGTGCACCCACTTGAGTACCTCGTAGCCGGTGTCCACGGGCTGCGGAAACGGTGTGAGTGGATACGCCACCGACACCACCACGGCGCCAGCGCCTTCCAGCAGGCCACCCACGGTGCAGCCGTTGTCCAGGTCACCCGACACAAAGGCGCCGCCATGGAAGTGCACCACCACTGGCGAGGTCTGGCCCGTCTTCTTGCGGCCGTACATGCGCACCGCCACGCTTTGGCCTGCAGCCAGTTCGATGGCGCTATCGACACAACGCGCTGCGGCTGGCTGCACCTTGGGTGCGGCGGCTGGCTTGGACTGCGGGGCGGGACGGGGGGCGTCGGGTTGCATGGCATGGCCCCGAAAAGGGGACCCTAAATCTTGGGATGGTTGAAATGTACCGACACAGCAGCACCTGATAAACCCGGCAAACACCACCGCAGTGTTTCCAAAAGCTCAACAATGAAGCCATGGGTTGCGTGTGAGAATTCTTCAGCCCCCGCAGAACAAAGTTCTGTGGGGGCTGATCAACCCGTTTCGAGGAGGGGCCATGGACCAAATTCAGGCCATGCGCATATTCACCCGTGTCGTAGAAGCAGGCACATTCACGCGGGCAGCCGACTCTTTGTCGCTGCCCAAAGCCACCGTCACCAAGCATGTGCAGGCGCTGGAGGAGCGGCTGCGCGTGAAGCTACTCAACCGCACCACCCGCCGCGTGACCGTGACGGCCGACGGCGCCGCTTACTACGAGCGCACGGTGCGCCTGCTGGCCGACCTGGACGACATCGAAGCCAGCATGACCAACGCCCGCGCCAACCCACTGGGGCGGTTGCGGGTGGACGTGGGCACCTCGGTGGCGCAGCTGCTCATCATTCCGCACCTGGCCGAGTTCCAGGCCCGCTACCCCGACATCCAGCTGGACCTGGGCGTGAGCGACCGCACGGTGGACCTGATTGGTGACAACGTGGACTGCGTCATTCGCGGCGGGGCACTGAGCGACCAGTCCCTGGTGGCGCGGCGCATCGGCAACCTGGAGTTCCTCACCGTAGCGTCGCCCGACTACCTGGCGCGCAAAGGCACGCCCGCGCACCCCCTGGAAGTCGAAGAAAAACACTCCAGTCTGCTGTATTTCTCGCCCCAGTCCGGGCGGCACTACCCGCTGGAGTTCCGCAAGGGCGCCGAGTCCATCGACATCCACGGGCCTTACCAGGTCAGCGTGAACGAAGCCAATGCCTATGTGTCTGCAGCGGTGCAAGGCCTGGGCATCGCGCAAATCACCAGCTTTCAGGCGCAAAGGCATTTGCAAAGCGGTGCGCTGGTGCAGCTGCTGCCTGAGTGGACCCAGCCCCTGCTGCCGGTCTATGTGGTGTACCCACCCAACCGGCACCTCAGCGCCAAGGTGCGCGCCTTTGTGGACTGGGCGGCAGAGCTGTTTCAGCGCGAGCCTTACATGCAGCGCACCGAGTCGCCTTCGGCGTAAGAACCTGTTCAAAGGCCTGCGCCCGCAGCATCCAGGCGCTTTATGCTCGGGGCCTATGAACACACCCCAAGCGCCCCAAGGACCGCAGCCCCAAAGCACTGACGCGCCAGCCGACACCAGCCCCGTGGCCGCCACCCCCACCACACCAGAGCCCACTGTGGCTGCCCCTGCACCACCCGCCAAGCAGGCGCGCAACCCCTTGCACGGCGTTACGCTGGAAGCCATCGTGGTGGCACTGTCGGAACACTATGGTTGGGCAGAGCTGGGCCAACTGGTGCCGGTGCGCTGCTTTCAAAGCGACCCCAGCGTCAGCTCCAGCCTGAAGTTTTTGCGCAAGACCCCGTGGGCGCGCGAAAAGGTAGAGAGCCTCTACCTTTTCATGCTGCGCCAGCAACGGCGCAACGGGTAAACCGCGCCTGGCGCAGTGGTCAGCCTCAGTCGCTGACCGCCACCAAAAAGTCGCGGCTGATCCCCGCGCCCAACTCGTTCACCTTGTCCAGGAACTGGGTCAGGAAGGCATGCAGGCCTTGCGACAGGATCTCGTCGATGCGCCCATATTGCAGATCGGCCAGCAGACGGCCTGCGCGGCGCTGGGTTTCTGACGAGTGGTCGTTGGCGAGCACGCTCAGGTTCTCCACCACTTCGTGCAGGCTGGCGTGCAGCGAGCGAGGCATGTCGCGCCGCAAGATCAGCAAGTCAGCCACCCGCCCGGGCGTGATCACGTCGCGGTACACCTTGCGGTACACCTCAAACGCCGAGACGCTGCGCAAGATGGCGCTCCAGTGGTAGAAGTCGTTTTCCTGGTTGCGCTCGCTGGCGCGGCCAAAGAAGTCGTTCTGCACGGCATGGAATTTCACATCCAGCAAACGCGCCGTGTTGTCGGCCCGCTCCAGGAACGTACCCATGCGCAGAAAGTGAAACGCCTCGTCTTGCAGCATGGTGCCCAGCGTCACGCCGCGCGAGAGATGCGAGCGGTATTTGACCCATTCAAAAAACTGCCCCGGGTCGCGCTCAAAAGCATTGCCTTCCAGCTGGCGGTGCAACTCCAGCCAAGTCTGGTTGATGGTTTCCCAGACCTCGGTGGTCAAGGCACCGCGCACGGCCCGCGCGTTTTCGCGCGCTGCGCGCAGGCACGACACGATGGACGATGGGTTGTTGCCATCGCGCACCATGAACTCCAGCACACGCTCGGGCGTCACCTCGCCATGCTTGGTGGTGTAGGCAGGAATGAGTTCGCTGATGGACAGCAAGCCCTCCCAGCCTTCTTGCGCGGCCTCGGCGGCCTGGGGCAACAGAGAGGTCTCGTAGCTCACATTGAGCATGCGGGCCGTATTCTCCGCCCGCTCGGTGTAGCGAGACATCCAGAACAAATGGTCAGCGGTGCGGCTCAGCATGTTTCAGTCCCTCCATTTCCCAGCACCCAGGTGTCTTTGGTGCCGCCGCCCTGTGATGAGTTGACAACCAGCGAGCCCTCTTGCAAGGCCACGCGCGTGAGGCCACCGGCCACCATCTGCACTTCGCGCCCGCTGAGCACGAAGGGGCGCAGGTCGATGTGGCGGGGGGCAATGCCGCTGTCCACATAGGTAGGGCAGCTCGACAGGCTGAGCGTGGGCTGCGCGATGTAGCCCGCCGGGTTGGCCAGCAGGGCGCCGCGAAAGGCTTCGATCTCGGCCTGCGTGGCTGCGGGGCCGATGAGCATGCCGTAGCCACCCGCGCCATGCACCTCCTTGACCACCAGGTCTTTGAGGTGGGCCAGCACGTACTGCAGGTCGTCCTGCTTGCGGCACATCCAGGTGGGCACGTTCTTCAGGATGGGTTCCTGGCCCAGGTAGAAGCGAATCATCTCAGGCACGTAGGGGTAGACCGATTTGTCGTCGGCGACGCCGGTGCCCACAGCGTTGCAGATGGCCACGTTGCCTGCGCGGTAGGCCTCCATCAGGCCGTAGCAGCCCAGGGTGGATTTGGGCCGGAAGACCTGAGGGTCAAGGAAGTCGTCGTCCACACGGCGGTAAATCACGTCCACCCGCTGCAGGCCGCGCGTAGTGCGCATGTAGACGAACTTGTCGCGCACCACCAGGTCTTGCCCTTCGACCAGCTCCACGCCCATTTGCTGGGCCAGGAAGGCGTGCTCAAAGTACGCGCTGTTGTGCATGCCCGGCGTGAGCACCACTACGGTGGGGTCGTCCGCCGTGGCGGGGGCGCTGGCGCGCAGGGTGTCCAGCAGCATGTCGGGGTAGTGCGCCACCGGTGCTACCTTGTGCTGGCTGAACAGCTCGGGGAACAACCGCATCATCATCTTGCGGTTTTCGAGCATGTAGCTCACGCCGCTGGGCACGCGCAGGTTGTCTTCGAGCACGTAGTACTCGCCCTTGCCCTGGGCATCAGGCGCACGCACGATGTCGATGCCTGCAATATGCGCGTAGATGTTCTGCGGCACCTGCACGCCGGCCATTTCGGGGCGGTATTGAGCGTTGTTGAGGATCAGGTCGGCAGGCACGATGCCTGCGCGGATGATGTCTTGCCCGTGGTAGACGTCATAGATGAAGCGGTTGAGCGCCGTGACCCGCTGCACCAGGCCCTGCTGCATGCTGCTCCATTCGTGCGCAGGAATGATGCGGGGGATAAGGTCGAACGGGATGAGCCGTTCGTTGCCCGCGCCGCCCTCGTCCTTGGCGCCATAGACGGCGAAGGTGATGCCCACGCGCCGGAAGATCATTTCGGCTTCGGCCCGGCGGGCCTGCATCACGTCAGGGGGCTGTTGGGACAACCACTGCGCATAGCGCTTGTAGTGTTCGCGCACATCGCTGCCTGCATAAGGAAGCGTGGCGTACATCTCGTCAAATTTCTGCATGAACTGGCCTCCTGCAGCCAGGATAGCAAGTTGTGCGCCTGCCTCCGGGCCAAACACCCCAAAACCAGCACAAACCCTGACGAGGATCGAGCCCGGGCGCGGTTGCGCGCCAAATCCCTTGGGCGGTCTCTCAGAACCTGTCCTCAGGGCACAACGTGCTGCCAGTACCGACGCCCGGTGTCGCGCTCGCAGGCCACGGCCTGAGGCTGCGCAGACGACCAGCTCGCCGCCCCGCAGCGGGCCGACTCCACCACCGGCACATTGCGCTGGACATAGCGCTGCAGCACCTCGGGCGCCGGGTGGCCAAAGCGGTTGCGGTAGCCAGACTGCACCAAAGCAGTGCGAGGCTGGACGGCGTCCAGAAACGCACCGCTGGACGAGGTTTTGCTGCCGTGGTGCGGCACCAGCAGCACATCGGCCTTCAAGGGCGCTGCGCGGGCCAGCAGCGCTTGCTCTTGCGGGGCTTCGATGTCGCCCACAAGCAAGGCCACGGCCTGCGCGCCAGGCATGCCTGCAGCACTGGCCACCCGCAGCACACAGCTCATGGTGTTGGGGCGAACAGGGCGATCGAGGCGGTCACGATGATCGCGGTGCTCCAGCTCGGCGCCCGTGGGGTGCAACACCTCCAACGCCACGCCATCCCACTCCCAGCGCTGCCCGGCCACACAAGGGGTGGCCGGGCGCAGGGCCTGCAGCACATGCTCGGCTTCGATGGAGCCTGTCAAAGCCGCTGCGGGCTGCTGGGCCAGCACGGCCGCCGCGCCCCCGGTGTGGTCAGCATCGCGGTGGCTGAGCATGAGCACGTCCACCCGCTCGCCCAATGCCCGCAGCAGTGGCACCAGCACGCGGTGGCCCGCATCGCTCTCGCGGCTGAAGCGCGGGCCTGCGTCGTACAGCAAGGTGTGCGTGGCCGTGCGCACCAGCACCGCGTTGCCCTGACCAATGTCGGGCGCCAGCAGTTCAAACTGGCCCGGCGCAGGCCGGGGGGCTTGCCAGCACAGCAGCGGCACCAACAAAGGCAGCGCCCACAGACGCAACTGCCAGGGCAGGCGCATGGCCAACAAACAGCCGCCCAGCAAAGCCAAAGCGCCAGCCCATAGCGGCGCAGCAGGCAAGAACACCACGGCCCAGGGCCAACTGGCCAGCCACTGCAGCCCCGCCGCCAGGGGCTGCAAAGCCCACGCCGCCAACGTCCACAGCGGCGCCCACACCACCCCGGCCAGCGCCAGGGGCGTGACCACCAGCGTGACCCACGGTATGGCCAGCAAATTGGCCGCAAACCCCACCACCGACACCTGGCCAAACAGCAGCAGGCTCAGCGGCGTGAGCGCCAGCGTCACCACCCACTGCTCTCGCAATAATGCATAAAAATGGCCTCTAGCGCTTTTAGGATAAGCGCTAGAAGCTACAAAATCAGTAGCAAACAACACCCCCACCGCGACAAAACTCAGCCAAAAACCGGCCTGCCACAGCGCCCAGGGGTCGGTCAGCACCACGGCAGCGCAGGCCAGCAGCCACACCTGCGGCCAGGGCCAGCGGCGGCCACTGAGCTGCAGGGCTGCCACTACGGCCAACATGGTCACCGTGCGCTGCGCGGGCACACCCCAGCCACTGAACAAGGCGTAGCCAGCCGCCAATGCCACGCCGCACACCAGGGCCGCCGTGGGGGCAGGCACGGCCAGGCACAGGCGCCGCGAACGCCGCCACAGCCCGCCCACCAAGGCCGCCGCCAGCCAGGCAAACAAGGTGATGTGCAGCCCAGAGATGCTCATCAAATGGGCCACGCCCGTGGCACGGAAGATGTCCCAATCGGCACGGTCAATGGCCCGCTGGTCGCCAGTGACCAGCGCGGCCACCACGCCAGACACACGCGATGCCGCAGGCGCACCCAGCGCACTCGGGGCATCCTCGTCCCCCACGGGGCTGCCTGCCAGGCGCTGCAAGATGGCGTCGCGCACCGACTGGCGCCACTGCTCCACCGGGTGGCGCCAGGTGCTGGCCAGCCGCTCGGGGGGCAGGTCTTTGGGGCCAGCGCGGACGTAGCCTGTGGCCTGCACGCCCTGCTCCCACAGCCACAGCTCGTAGTCAAAACCGTGCGGGTTGCGCAGGCCGTGGGGCGCCTTTAGCCGCACCGTCATGCGCCAGCGCTCGCCCGCACGCAACTCGGGGGGCTGTCGCTGCAAATCGGCCAGGCCCTGCGCGTCACGCAGCGCGCCGCCGTACCAGGACACATCGATCAAACGTGGCACCTGCGGCGCGGCGCCCTGCCCATCGGATGGACGGACCTTGCCAGGCATCCCAGGCACCTCCGCCCATTCGGCCGACTCCACTTCCAGCCGCAGGCGCACACCTGCCTCGCTGCGCTGGGGCATGGCAGCCACCAAGGCGGTGATACGCACGTCCTGCCCTTCCAAGGCCGCAGGCAGTCCCTGGGCGGCAAACAAGCTGGCCCGCAAGCCACACAGGGCAAAGGCAGCCACCAGCCCCCAAGCCAGGGCGGCCACCCACCACCCCGCCAGCCACCTAGGCGCCCGTGCCGCCCCTGGGCGCAAAGCCCCGCCACGCCAGCGCCTGCGCAGCGATTTGCGCCACACCACCGCAGCGCCCACGCCCAAGGTCACACACAAAGTCCAGCCATACACCGCCACCGGCCAGAGCATGGGTTGCCACAGTTGCAGAGCCGAACCCACCACCACGCCCAGAAGCACCGCAGGCAAGCGCCAAGGTTGGCGCGAATCATCGTGGCCCTCATGTCCTCCATGCCCGTCGTGCGCTCCTTGCCCCGTGGCGGCGGCGTCGCCCTCGCCCACCTCACGGGGCAGCAGCGGCGGGACATTAGAAGGGCTTATGGCAAACATGGGCTGATGCTAATGCGCCTTGCAGCAGCCCCGCGCGCACTGTGCACAGCCCCGGCTGTGTAACACTTGGCGCCGCTGCCCGGTGCAGGCATTGCCAGCACCGGGCCTCTATTTCTCGCACCGTTTTCCCGCGCCGATGGCGCACATCAACCAAGGAAGTCCACCATGAGCGTTTACGACAAACTGAGCGAACTCAACATCACCCTGCCCCCCGTGTCGGCCCCCGCCGCCGCCTACGTGCCTTATGTGCAAACGGGCAACTTGGTGTTCCTCTCCGGCCACATCGCCCGCAAGGACGGCAAGCCCTGGGCCGCGCAGTTTGGCAAGAACATCACCACCGAAGAAGGCAAGCTGGCCGCCCGCGCCGTGGCGATTGACCTGATGGGCACACTGCACGCAGCCACCGGCGGCGACCTCAACCGCATTCAGCGCATCGTCAAGGTGATGAGCCTGGTCAACTCGACCGGCGATTTCACCGAGCAGCACTTGGTGACCAACGGCGCCAGCGAACTGCTGGGCCAGGTGTTTGGCGACAAGGGCTTGCACGCCCGCAGCGCCTTTGGCGTGGCCCAGATTCCACTGGGGGCCTGTGTCGAGATCGAACTGATTGCTGAGCTGGCCTGAGCCAAAGAGGCCGCCCCTTCCCTGAAAGAAGCGCGCGGCAGCATGGGGGTCAGGCGCTGAGGCCAGCCCCGTGCAAATTAGCCTTGGAGCTTGAAGCGCTCCACCAAGTGGGTCAGTCTGGCCGCTTGATCGTTGAGCGACTGCGCGGCAGCAGCCGATTGCTCTGACAGGCTGGCGTTTTGCTGCACCGAACTCTCCAACTCCAGCGCATCGCGGTTCACCTGGGTGATCAGCTCGAACTGGCTTTGAGAGTCGCGAGAAATCCCCTCAATCAGCTGGGCCACATGTTCCACCGACTCCCGAATGGACACGGTGGCATCGCCCGTCTGGCGCACCTCTTGCACGCCAGCAGACACACGGTCCAGAGAGTTTTCAATGAGCACCTTGATCTCCTTGGCGGCACCTGCGCTGCGCTGCGCCAGGCTGCGCACCTCGCTGGCCACCACCGCAAAACCCCGCCCTTGCTCACCCGCACGGGCGGCCTCTACCGCTGCATTGAGCGCCAGGATGTTGGTCTGAAAGGCAATGCTGTCAATCAGGCCAATGATGTCGCCGATCTTGCGGGAGGCCTGTTCAATGTCCTGCATCGTTGACATCGCCTGGGTGACCTTGCGCTCGCCTGCGCGGGCGGCTTCACGGGCCTGGGTCGCCAGGGCATTGGCATCGTTGGCCGATTGACCGCTGTGGCGTACCGAATCTGACAGCCCATCCACCACCGCCTGGGTGCGTTGCAATGTGGCGGCAGTGGTTTCTGCACGATTGCTCAGGTTCAAGCTGCCCTCGCTGATTTCCGTACAGGTCTGGTAGATGGCATGCGCAGCGTCTGACACCCCCAGCACCAGCCCATTGAGGTTGCTGCGCATCAACTCCTGCGCCTGCAGCAAGCCGCCGATTTCGTCATTGCGGCGCACCACCACGGCCGATGACAAATCATGTCGGGCCATGTTGTGGGCAGCCTGCACCGCGCTGTCCAACCCGCCCACCACATCGCGCGTCAGTCGCCAGCCCATGAGCGCTGCCAAGGCCAAAGCCAGCGCGGCGCCTGCCGTCAGCATCCAGCGCGCCGATGACACCATGCCGCCAGCAGCGCCTGCGGTCTGGTTGACTTGCGCATCATCCCAAGTCCCCAGCGCTCGCACGCCTGCGCGCCATGCGCTCAAGCGCTCTTGCCACTTGGCGTTGTCAGCCGAAAAGCTCAATCGCACCATGAGCGCAGCGGCGCCCTCGCCGCTATCTCCCGCCTCCTTGCGCCCCAGGGCAATGATCTCCAGGCTGGCCTGGGCCGCGGCACGCGCCTTGTCATTCAGCGACTGCCCATCCGACTCTGGCGTCAAAGAGCGCGCCACATCGCTGAACTCCATGTACTTTTTACCCGAGGTTTCAATCAAACGCAGGTTGTCCGCCAACCGGTCTGAGGGGCTGGACTGCAAACCGGGCAGCATTTGGGCCACGGTCTCCATTTCACGCTCCATGCTGCGAATGGCCTGGCTGCGCTGGGCACCCGAGCCCGCCACCTGCACCAAGGTGTCACCCAACCCACCAATGCGTTGCAGCGCCAGTGCCGTGAGCCCCACCAGGATGGCAAGCACAACGCCAAAACTCAAAACCATGCGATGGGACAACTTGGTGGGCTGCAGAGACATTGGAAAAGACACGAGGCACATCCAGTTACAAAGAGTAGACAATTGAGCCTATCAGCCAATCTCGTCATACCTCCTGGGGTTTGTCCGGATCACCGTGTCAATCGACAACACTCCATCGCTGCACCGACCGGGTAGGCGCCCTGCAACGCCCACCAGCGGCCCCAAGCACTGGAGTGAGCCCCTGTAACCGCGCACAAAAAAGCCAACCGCATGCGGTTGGCTTTTGGCATTCACAGACCCACCGGCCTGTACGATGACTGAGAACTGGCTGGCTATTCCACCCGGGTCACCGCGTTGGGCTTGAAGCCCAGGTCGGCCGCCTTGCCCTTGCGCCCTCGCGCAGCGCGGGCGTTGTTCAGGCTGCGGATTTCCAGCGTCTCATCACGCACCTTGCCGCCCCGGCCGATGCCATCCAGGCGAATGCTGCGCGTGTAGGCTGCAGCGCCTGCGAGCTGGTCTTTGTCTTCCAAGTCAATCAGCATCAGGCCCCGGCCGCCATTGGCCATGGTTTTCAGCTCGGTGATCTCGAACGTGAGGATGCGCCCACCCGTAGAAGCACAGGCCACATGCGTGGCGGGCAGCACCGGCTTGCTGCCCGTGGTGCCTGTGGCGTGCGACGGAACGCACACGGTTTCACCGTCGCCCAGCGTGAGGAAGGCCTTGCCGCCCTTTTGGCGCGAGACCATGTTCTCGACCGCCGCCAGGAAGCCGTAGCCGCCGGAGTTAGACAGCAGCAGCGTGGCGTTGGCAGGGCCTGCAAAGTAGTGAAGCACTTGCGTGCCGGCTTCCAGCTCGATGAGTGTGGTCACGGGTTGGCCGTCACCGCGCGCGCCGGGCAGCAGCGACACGGCCACCGAATACACACGGCCGTTGCTGCCAAAAGCCAGCAAGGTGTCTACGGTGCGGCACTCAAACGTGCCGTACAGCCCGTCGCCCGCCTTGAAGGCAAAGCTGGCGGCCTCGTGCCCATGGCCAGTGCGGGCCCGCACCCAGCCCTTTTGCGAGACGACCACCGTCACCGGCTCGTCCACCACCTTGACTTCGGCCACAGCCTTTTTCTCGGCCTGAATGAGTGTGCGGCGCGCGTCGGCAAAGGTCTTGGCGTCCGCCTCGATCTCTTTGACCATGGTGCGGCGCAGCGAGCCGGGGTTGTTCAGAATGTCTTCGAGCTTGCCCTGGCTTTCGCGCAGTTCTTTGAGATCCTGCTCGATCTTGATGGCTTCGAGGCGGGCGAGCTGGCGCAGGCGGATCTCAAGAATGTCTTCGGCCTGCCGGTCGCTGAGGTTGAAGCGCGCAATCAACGCCGCCTTGGGCTCCTCGGCGTGGCGGATGATGGCGATCACCTCGTCGATGTTGAGCAGCACCAGTTGCCGCCCTTCGAGGATGTGAATGCGCTCCAGCACCTTGTTCAAACGGTGCTGGGTGCGGCGGGTGATGGTGGTCTGGCGGAAGGCAATCCACTCTTCCAGCATTTGCCGCAGGGATTTTTGGGTGGGCCGGCCATCGAGCCCCACCATGGTGAGGTTGATGGGGGCCGAGGATTCGAGGCTGGTGTGGGCCAGCAGCGCGGTGATCAGCTCTTGCTGCGGGGTCTTGCCTGTTTTGGGCTCGAACACCAGGCGCACGGGGGCGTCTTTGCTCGACTCGTCACGCACCACGTCCAGCACGGCGAGCATGCTGGCCTTGAGCTGGGTCTGGTCTTGGCTCAGCGCCTTTTTGCCGGCCTTGACCTTGGGGTTGGTGATTTCCTCGATCTCTTCGAGCACCTTTTGCGTGCTCACGCCGGGTGGCAACTCGTTGACCACCAGCTGCCACTGGCCACGCGCCATGTCTTCGATCTTCCAGCGCGCGCGCACCTTGAGGCTGCCACGGCCGGTGCGGTAGGCATCGGCAATGTCGCCCGCGCTGCTGATGATCTGACCGCCGCCAGGGTAGTCTGGGCCGGGCACGATGGCCAGCAGTTCTTCCTGGCTGAGCGTTGGCGTTTTGATGAGTGCCACACAGGCGTCGGCAATCTCGCGCAGGTTGTGGCTGGGGATTTCGGTGGCCAGGCCCACGGCAATGCCGCTGGCGCCGTTGAGCAGCGCGAACGGCAGGCGCGCGGGCAGCTGGCGAGGTTCTTCCGTGCTGCCGTCGTAGTTGGGCATGAAATCCACGGTGCCTTCGTCGATCTCATCCAGCAACAGGCTGGTGATGCGTGACAGGCGCGCCTCGGTGTAGCGCATGGCCGCAGCGCCGTCGCCGTCGCGGCTGCCGAAGTTGCCCTGGCCGTCGATCAGCGGGTAGCGCTGGGCAAAATCCTGCGCCATGCGCACCAGCGCGTCGTAAGCCGATTGGTCACCGTGGGGGTGAAAGCGGCCCAGCACATCACCCACCACGCGGGCGCTTTTGACGGGCTTGGCCGCCGCGCTGCGCGTGGGGCCGCTGTAGCCCAGGCCCATGCGGTCCATCGAATACAGAATGCGCCGCTGCACGGGCTTGAGGCCATCGCACACATCAGGCAAAGCGCGGCCTTTGACGACGGACAGTGCGTATTCCAGGTAGGCGCGCTGGGCATAGCCCGCCAGGCCCAGGGAGTCGCCCCCGTCGTCGCCTGCAGTGGTGAAATCTAAAGTGGGTTGGTCGCTCATTCGTTAGCGCTCATTCGGTCGGAGTCGTCGGTAGAGGTTCGTTGCTGGCGCGGGTGTGCGCCACCAAAGTGTCGGGCGGCAGGTTGCCACGGCCTTGGGCGCCGCCCTGCAATTGCATGCGCACCCGCCCCGGCGCTGCGCGCTGGGCCAGCACGGGGGCGGGCGGCTTGAGCTGGGTGTACAGCGCCAGCACCGTGCGCACGTAATTCTGGGTTTCCTTGAAGGCAGGGATCTGGTTACCGGCTTTTTGCACCGCGCCCTCGCCCGCGTTGTAGGCCGCCAGGGCCAGGTCCATGCGGCCAGGGAACAGGTCGAGCAGGTAACGCAGGTAGCGCGTGCCGGTGGGCACGTTCACGGCGGGGTCGGTCAGCTTTTGCTCCAGCGAGCGCTTGGCATCGGCCCGCACGCCAAAGCGGCTGGCCGTGGCGGGCATGAGCTGCATCAGGCCCACCGCGCCCTTGGGCGAGACAGCCTGCGCGTCAAAACCCGACTCGGTGGCAATCAGCGCCTGCAGCAGTTCGTAGTCCACCGCCTGCTGCTCTGCGGCGGCGCGCAAGTGGTGCTTGATGCTTTTGTAGCCCGGCGAGATGTCAAAAAACGCCAGCAGGCGCGCACCTGTGCTGGGCATGCCGTGCGGGGTGGCGGGTGTGCCTGCAGGCATGTCTCGGGTCGAATCAAACTCGGTGCCCCGAAAGAAGAGCTGGTAACGCGCATCAAGCTGCTCGGCGGCAAAGTGCGTCACCCCGCGCTCGTCCACATGCGCCCACAGATCGGCATGGGCATGTTGCTGCAAAAAGCAGAGCAACAAACCCAATACAGACCAGCGCAAGAGGCCGATTTTGCGAAATGAGGTCATGGCAAGCAGCGTGGACGCCTGTGGCTCAGCCCGTCAGATGTCGATCTCGACCGCATCGCCGTGCAGCTCCATCAACTCGCGGCGCGCAGCGGCTTCGCCCTTGCCCATGAGCTTGGTGATGAGCCCCTCCGTGGCAGCAAAGTCCATGTCGCCCAGCTGCACGGGCAGCAGACGGCGGGTGTCGGGGTTGAGCGTGGTTTCCCACAGCTGCTCAGCGTTCATCTCGCCCAGGCCCTTAAAGCGGCTGATCTGGCACTTTTCTTTGGGCACGCCGTCCTTGGCGCATTTGTCGAGGATGGCCGTGAGCTCGCCGTCGTCCAGCGCATACATCTTGGCGGCGGGTTTCTTGCCACGCGCAGGCACGTCCACACGGAACAGCGGCGGGCGTGCCACGTAGATGTGGCCGGTTTCGATGAGCTTGGGAAAGTGGCGGAAGAACAGTGTGAGCAGCAGCACCTGGATGTGCGAGCCGTCCACGTCGGCATCCGACAAGATGCAGACCTTGCCGTAGCGCAGGCCGCTCAGGTCGGGCGTGTCGTTGGGCCCATGCGGGTCCACCCCGATGGCCACCGAGATGTCGTGGATTTCGTTGTTGGCAAACAGGCGGTCGCGCTCGACCTCCCAGGTGTTGAGCACCTTGCCGCGCAGCGGCAAGATGGCCTGGCTTTCCTTGTCGCGGCCCATCTTGGCGCTGCCACCGGCCGAGTCGCCCTCGACCAGGAACACTTCGTTGTGGGCGATGTCCTTGCTTTCGCAGTCGGTGAGCTTGCCAGGCAACACGGCCACGCCAGAGCCCTTGCGCTTTTCGACCTTCTGGCCGGCCTTTTGGCGGGTTTGCGCAGCCTTGATGGCCAGCTCAGCCAGCTTTTTGCCGTATTCGACGTGCTGGTTCAGCCACAGTTCGAGCGCCGGGCGCACAAAGCCGCTGACCAGCCGCACCGCGTCGCGCGAGTTCAGGCGCTCCTTGATCTGGCCCTGGAACTGCGGGTCGAGCACCTTGGCGCTCAGCACATAGCTGGCGCGCGCAAACACGTCCTCAGGCAACAGCTTCACGCCCTTGGGCAGCAGGCTGTGCAGTTCGATGAAGCTCTTGACCGCGTTGAACAGACCGTCGCGCAGGCCGCTTTCGTGGGTACCGCCCGCGCTGGTGGGGATCAGGTTGACATAGCTCTCGCGCACCGGTTGGCCGTCTTCGGTGAAGGCCACGCACCAAGAGGCGCCTTCGCCTTCTGCAAAGCTCTCATTGCCGCTGTCGGCAAAGCCTTCGCCTTCAAACAGCGGGATCACCGGGTCGCCGTTGAGCGTCTGCATCAGGTAGTCGCGCAGGCCGCCCTTGTATTGCCAGGTCTGGGTGTCACGCGTCTTCTCATTGACGAGCGACACCGACACGCCAGGCATCAGCACCGCCTTGCTGCGCAGCAGGTGGGTCAGCTCGCCCATGGGCAGCGCGCTCGACTCGAAATACTTGGCATCAGGCCACACCCGCACCGAGGTGCCCTGCTTGCGCTCGCCCGCCTCCAGCGGGCGGGCCACCAGCGGCTCGACCACGTCACCGCCCGAGAACACCAGGCGGGCCGACTGGCCCTCGCGGTGGCTGGTGGCTTCGAGCCGCGTAGCCAGCGCGTTGGTCACGCTCACGCCCACACCATGCAAGCCGCCCGAGAAGCTGTAAGCCCCGCCCTTGCCCTTGTCGAACTTGCCGCCCGCGTGCAGGCGGGTGAAGACCAGCTCAATCACCGGGGCCTTTTCTTCGGGGTGCATCCCAAACGGAATGCCACGGCCGTCGTCTTCAATGCTGACCGAGCCATCGGCGTGCAGCGTGACTTTGATCTTCTTGCCGTAACCCGCCAAAGCCTCGTCGGCGGCGTTGTCCAGCACTTCCTGGATGATGTGCAGGGGGTTATCGGTGCGGGTGTACATGCCCGGGCGTTGCTTGACGGGCTCCAGGCCCTTGAGCACGCGGATCGAGCCTTCGGAATATTCGCTAGCGGAGACAGTAGTGGGTTTGGCAGCCATGGCGCGGATTGTAGTGCGGCAGCGCAACAAAGGCTGGATAAAACAACAGCCCAAATGCCTCAGCTGCCCTCCGCCCGCAGCCCCGCCCCTGCTGCCAACTGTATTGGTCGCTTCTGTACCAGCGCGTTTGCCGCAATCTGGCTACATTCCCCCGCATGTCTATGAATCCTCCCAAACTATCCATGCTCCAGGTGCTGGCCTGCGGCGCGGCCATCGTCACTTTGTCGATGGGCATACGCCACGGCTTTGGCCTGTGGTTGCAGCCGATCACGCAAGAGATGGGCTGGACCCGCCAGTCGTTTGCCTTTGCGATTGCACTGCAAAACCTGTCATGGGGGGTGATGGGCATCTTTGCGGGCATGGCGGCCGACCGGTTTGGCGCCTTCCGGGTGTTGATGGGGGGCGCCGTACTGTATGGCCTGGGGCTGGCGGGCATGGCACTGTCACCCACCCCGCTGCTGTTTGCGCTGACCACCGGGCTGCTGATCGGCGCAGCACAGGCAGGTACCACCTATGCGGTGATCTACGGCGTGCTGGGCCGCCAGATTGCGCCCGAAAAACGCTCCTGGGCCATGGGTGTGGCGGCTGCGGCTGGCTCGTTCGGACAGTTTTTGATGGTGCCTGTGGAGGGCTGGCTGATCACCGGGCTGGGCTGGCAGCAGGCGCTGCTGGTGTTGTCGATGGCGGTGCTCATGATCGTGCCACTGGCCTTTGGCCTGCGCGAGCCAGGGTTTCAGGGCGCTGCGGCTCCAAAGCGTGAGCAAACCATTGGCCACGCACTCAAGGAAGCCTTCAGCTACCCCAGCTTCAATCTGCTGATGGCGGGCTACTTTGTGTGTGGTTTTCAGGTGGTGTTCATCGGGGTGCACATGCCCAGCTACCTCAAGGACCATGGCCTGTCGCCCCAGGTGGCCAGCTATGCGCTGGCGCTGATCGGGCTGTTCAACGTGTTTGGCACCTACATCGCAGGCACGCTGGGGCAGCGCATGCCCAAGCGGTTCATCCTGTCGTTCATCTACCTGGCCCGCGCCGTGGTCATCACCATCTTCTTGCTGGTGCCGCTGTCACCGCTGTCGGTGTATGTGTTCTCGGCCGTGATGGGTGCACTGTGGCTGTCCACGGTGCCGCCCACCAATGCCACCATTGCCCAAATTTTTGGGGTGCAGCACCTGTCCATGCTGGGCGGCTTTGTGTTCTTCAGCCACCAGATCGGCAGCTTCCTGGGCGTGTGGCTGGGCGGCTATCTGTATGACGCCACGGGCAGCTACGACATCGTCTGGTACATCGCCATTGCGCTGGGCGTGCTGGCGGGGCTGGTGAACCTGCCGATCAAGGAAGCCCCCATCCAGCGGGCGCAACCCCACGCGGCCTGAAGCCGATCAGCACGCAACGAAAGCGATCCGCCATGCTCCCCAACGAGACCCGCTCACCACCGCCAGCCCCCAGTGCCCGGCATGGCTGGCTGCGGGCGTTGGGCTGGCTAGCGGCCGTGGCTGTTTGCCTTGCGGTATTTGCGATGTACACCGTGCCAGACTTCATGGTCATGGTGGCCGACAAAGTCTGGTCGTGCTTTTGATTTGTGGTATTTTTCGCCCCTAGCGCTTGATAGATAAGCGCTAGCAGCTACCAATTTAATAGCAAAAAACACATGCACGGCACGGAAGCCCCCTCTGCCTGGGTTCAGCAATGGACGCACCTGATTCCACCGCACGCCCATGTTCTGGACGTGGCCTGCGGCGCGGGCCGCCACATGCGCTGGCTGCAAGCCCAGGGCCACACCGTCACTGGCGTAGACCGTTCGCCCGAGGCCATTGCCGCCTGCGCCGGGTTGGGTGAGTTGATTTGCGCCGACATCGAAAACGGCCCCTGGCCCCTGCAAGGCCAGCAGTTTGGCGCCGTGGTGGTGACGAACTACCTGTGGCGCCCGCTGCTGCCCACCTTGCTCGCCAGCCTGGCGCCCGGAGGCGTGCTGATTTACGAAACCTTTGCGCAAGGGCACGAAACCGTGGGACGCCCCAGCCGGGCCGACTTTTTGCTGCGCCCGGGCGAGCTGCTACAGGCTTTTGGGACGCTGCGCACTGTGACCTATGAGGACGGTTACCTCGAAAACCCGGCCCGCTTCGTGCAGCGGATCGCGGCGGTACGGGAAACACCTCACCCAGAGGGCCCCGCGCGCCACGGGCTGCGGCCCGCGTCTAGTTAGAATGCCCTTTTACCGTTTTCATCTGCGGACATGACCTCTTCCTCCGTGCCTCTTACCGGCAGCATCGTCGCCCTCGTCACCCCCATGCACGAGGACGGTAGCGTGGACTACCCCACCCTGCGCAAACTGATCGACTGGCACATCGCCGAGGGCACCGACTGCATCGGCGTGGTGGGCACCACGGGCGAATCGCCCACGGTGAATGTCGAAGAACACTGCGAGATCATCCGCGTGGCCGTGGAGCAAGCCGCCAAGCGCGTTCCCATCATGGCGGGCTGCGGCGCCAACTCCACCGCCGAAGCGATCGAGCTGGCCAAGTTTGCCAAGAAGGTCGGTGCCGACACGCAACTGCAGGTCGTGCCTTACTACAACAAGCCTACCCAAGAAGGCCAGTACCTGCACTTCAAGGCGATTGCCGAGGCCGTGGGTGACCTGCCCACCATCCTCTACAACGTGCCCGGCCGCTCGGTGGCTGATATGCAGCACGACACCGTGCTGCGCCTGGCCCAGGTGCCCGGCATCATCGGCATCAAGGAAGCCACCGGCAACATCGAACGTGCGCAGTGGCTCATCCGCGAAGCACCCAAGAACTTTGGTATCTATTCGGGCGACGACCCTACTGCAGTGGCTTTGATGCTGTGCGGCGGCCACGGCAACATCAGCGTGACTGCCAACGTAGCCCCCAAGCTGATGCACGAGTTGTGCGCAGCCGCCATTGCGGGCGACGCGCGCCGCGCCATGGAAATCCAGTTCAAGCTGATGCCCGTACACAAGCACCTGTTCGTCGAAGCCAACCCCATCCCCGTGAAGTGGGCCATGGCCCGCATGGGCTTGTGTGGTGGAACCATGCGCCTGCCCATGACTCCATTGACCCAGGGCAACGAAGCCGTGGTCGAAGGCGCCCTGCGCAGCAGCGGCCTGCTTTGAGCCTGCCCACCCCTCACCGACATTCCAAGGATTCCCGAGTGAAAGCAAATACCCGTCTGGGCCTGCTGGCCCTTGTTGCTGCCCTGTCAGCCTGCTCGACCCTTGAGGGCGACAAGATCGACTACAAAAGCGCAACCAAGGGCTCGACCCTGGAAGTGCCCCCAGATCTGACCCAGCTGTCCAAAGACTCACGCTACGCCGTGCCCGGCGGCGCCGTGTCAGCCGCCGCGCTGCAGGCCAGCCAACAGGCTGCACAGCCCTCCGCAGCCAGCCAGGCAGCGGCCACCGCCATTGGTGATGTGCGCATTGAGCGAGACGGCAACCAACGCTGGTTGGTGATAAACCGCCCTGCCGACAAGCTGTGGGAGCCTGTGCGTGAGTTCTGGCTGGAGAGTGGATTCATCTTCACCCAAGACCAGTCCAACCTCGGCATTCTGGAAACCGACTGGGCCGAAAACCGCGCCAAGCTGCCCCAGGACATCGTGCGTTCGACCCTGGGCAAGGTGTTTGAATCGCTGTATTCGACTGGCGAGCGCGACAAGTTCCGCACCCGCCTGGAGCGCAATGCCAATGGCGGCACCGACATCTACATCAGCCACCGCGGCATGATCGAGGTGTACACCAACACGCAAAAAGACCAGACCATCTGGCAGCCCCGCGCCGCCGACCCCGAGCTGGAAACCGAATTCTTGCGCCGCCTCATGGTCAAGCTGGGCGTGAGCCAGGAGCAATCCAAAGCGATTGCAGCCACCGCCACCCCAGTGCAAGTGGCACCCGCAGCCCGTATCGCTACGGTGAACAACGCACCCGCTGTGCAGTTGGCTGAGAACTTTGACCGCGCCTGGCGCCGCGTAGGCTTGGCACTGGACCGCACCGGCTTCACCGTGGAAGACCGCAACCGCAAGGACGGCCTGTACTTTGTGCGCTACGTCGCCCCCAACGCAGACAAGAAGGAGCCTGGCTTCTTCGGCAAGCTGTTCGGTGGCTCGTCGGCAGCCATTCCGCCACTGAAGTACCGCATCGCCGTGCGCAGCGAGGGCAACGCCTCCACCGTGTCCGTGCTCAATGAAGCCGGGGCCCCTGAGACCTCTGCCAACGCCGAGCGCATCGTGCGTGTGATTGCGGACGAGCTGAAATAATCAGCCCAATGCCGGGCACAGCAAAGTGCCCACACCCGCCCCGCAGCCCCGCACAGGAGCTGCGGGGCTTTTTTAATGGACAACACGGGACGCCGACATGCTGCGCCTCAAAAATCTTGGCAGCGGCAGCTCGGGCAATGCCACCCTGATCGAGGGCAGCGATGGTCTGCATACACGGCGTTTACTGGTCGATTGCGGCCTGGGCATACGCCAGCTGGAGGCCCGCTTGGCAGAGGCCGGGCTGGCACTGGCCCAGATTGACGCCATCTTCATCACCCACGAGCATTCCGACCACATTGGTTGCGCCCGCTCGTTGGCACTGAAACACCGCATTCCCGTCTGGATGAGCCATGGCACCCATGTCGCCCTGGGCGCCCCCGACCTGGACGGCCTGTTGCGCACCGCACACGATCTGGAGCCCATTGATCTGGGCAGTTGGCAAGCAACCCCTTTCACGGTACCGCACGACGCCAGGGAGCCCCTGCAATTGCACTGCACCGATGGCGCCACACGCCTAGGGGTGCTGACGGATCTGGGGCACGCCAGCGCGCATGTCAAAGAGCAATTGGCAGGCTGCCACACTCTGATGCTGGAGGCCAACCACGATCCGCACATGCTGGAGGCATCGCGCTACCCAGCCTTCCTCAAGCGCCGCATCGGTGGCAAATACGGCCACCTGGCCAACAGCGCAGCGGCCGAACTGCTGTGCACCTTGCAACACCCCGGCTTAGCGTGTGTGATTGCGGCCCACCTCAGCGCACAGAACAATACCCCGGCATTGGCCCAGCAGGCGCTGGGGGCTGCATTGGGCTGGCCCACCGAGCGCATCACCGTGGCCAGCCCGGCCAATGGAACGCCCTGGATCACCGTCGGGGCCGCATAGCCACAAGGAGCTATTGAATGCACATGGGGCCGGAACAGCCAGGGCTTCCGAAAAAAGGACGCCCCAATGCAAAAGCCCCGCTTTTTTGCAAAAGCAGGGCTTTGGTGTGTGGTTCAAGCCGCCCCTTGCGGGAGGCTACGACCCCTCCACGAATTACTTGGCTTGCGAAGCAGCGCCGGTGGCAGCAGCGGCAGCAGTGTCAGCAGCAGCCTTGGCAGCGTCAGCAGCAGGAGCGGCTTCAGCGGAAGCAGCAGGAGCGGCTTCGGAGGCAGCAGGAGCGGCTTCAGAAGCGGCAGGTGCTGGAGCTGGAGCAGGTGCAGCCACGGGAGCTGGTGCTGGAGCGGGTTCTTCTTTTTTACCGCAAGCGGCCAGGGCAGCAGCAGCGATCAGGGCGGCCAGAACGACGGAGTTCTTCATTTCAAATTTCCTAGTTGGACAGACAAAAAGCTTGAAAAGCCACGGCGACCGGCCGGTTAAAGCCCTGGTACGCATTGGCGCAATGCACTTGAGGGTTGCACCATTTTCAGGCGCAGCCATAAATTATATTGGTATTTAGTCAATAGTGACTAACACTGAAAAAAGGTTTACGGCAAGTTGACATAGGCACAGATGCAACACCGCCGCGCGTGGCAGCCTCTCAGGCCAAGCCACAGCCTCTTGATTCGCGTCAAAGCCCCAGGGTGGTGGACGGAAAACCTGGGGAGCTCTTGCTGCGCACCCATTCGTTCAAAGACTCACGCACCAGAACGCGGCGGTCCGACTCGGGGCCCGCCACCCCCACGCACCGTTCTGGGTCAAGGCGCTGCATCACCCAGACAGGCGACCACAGCACGCTGGGCAAGTCCAGGGGGTCTGCCGAAGGGCTCTTGCGGCAAGTGATGATGTGGTCCCAGGTGCCACGCCACTGCACAAAGCGGGCATGGCGCCGGATGACCTCGTCGTAGTTCACCGCCAGCATGCTGAAACGGCGCCCACCCCGCGCCCAGGCCTGGAGCGACTCCACCACAGCACGCTCGCCCAGGGGCCAGTCGTGAAAGTGCGCATCACTGATCCAGATCTCAGGCCACCCCTCGCGCGCCGCCGTGGCAAAGGCATCGCGCACCATTTGCTGAAACGCCTCTCGCCCGCTGAACCGGCCTTCAGGCAAGCCAGACGGTGCGGGGGATGGGTTTGCGGGGTGGTCTGTGGCGGTCATTGGATGATCATGGGGTGGCTTCGTCGTCGGTGCAGGCGTGTGCCCAGCCGTCATCGCACCAGATGGACAGCAATTCCAGCGCATCGTCGCTGGCGCGCTGGATGTCTTTGGCACTGAGGTAGCGCTGGTTGGCCAAGCGGCGCATCAAGGTCGCGTCTTTGCCTGCTGCGCGGTAGCTTTCACCATTGATGAAGACATGCTGGGCGTCGTACATCATGCGGGTGCGGCGGTCCAGGCGCACCGCCTCCATCATGGCGCTTTTGGCACTGGCATCAAACCACACGCTGGGCTTGGGGTCTGTCAGGTACTCACCCAGCGCGCGCTCCAGGGCCAAAGGCTGCGACAAAGCACGCTCCAGCGCTTCGCGGGCAAAGGCCTGCAGAGTGGCGGGGATGGCGCCAGGCTCGGCCACGGCCTCTTGCTTGGCGTCGCGGTACATCTGCACCTGCTCATCGTCGGCCGCGTCTTCCGACAAACGCACCAGCAGCTCTTGCGCCAGCTCAGCACGGGCCGGAGAGCGAAAGCCGATGGAATACGTCATGCACTCGCCTTCGGCAATGCCGTCGTGCGCGTAGCGGGGCGGCAGGTACAGCATGTCGCCAGGCTCCAGCACAAACTCTTCCTCGGGCTCAAACTCGGCCAGCACCTTCAGGGGAATGCCCTCCTTGAGGGTCAGATCCTTCTGGCGGCCAATGCGCCAGTGGCGGCGGCCATGGGCTTGCAGCAGAAACACGTCGTAGCTGTCAAAGTGCGGCCCCACCCCGCCACCGTCGGTGGCGTAGCTGATCATGAGGTCGTCCAGCCGGGCCTCCGGCACAAAACGAAACTGCTGCATCAAGCGGTGCACAGCGTCGTCGTGCAAGTCCACGCCCTGCACCAGCAAAGTCCATTCGCGCTGGCTCAGTGCTGGCAGAGCTCGGCGCGAAAAGGGGCCGTGGCGCAGCTTCCAGCCACCCTTGACTTGCTGCACCAGACGGGACTCCACAGACTCTTGCGCCGCCAGCGCAAACATCTCAGCGCGCAGCACCGGGGGCTCAAAATTCGGGATCGCCTGGCGCACCAGCAAAGGCTTTTTGTGCCAATGGCGGCGCATGAACTGCTCGGGGGTGAGCCCGCCCAGCAGGGACAAAGGTTGTTGGATATCCATGAAAAGGCACCTGCCCCTGGCGGGGCTGTTGGTCAAACTGCGACAATTCTCCTATGGAAATTACCCAACAATGTGTGGTCGCACTGACCTGGACCCTCAAAGACACCCTCGGAGAAGAGCTGGACGTGCTGGATGAGCCGGTGGAGTTCCTGCTCGGCGGCAACGATCTTTTGCCCCGCATCGAAGAAGCCCTGCAAGGCCACAGCGCAGGCGCCAAGCTGGCGCTGCACCTGGAGCCTGAGGATGCCTTTGGCGACTTCAACGACCAATTGCTGTTTTTGGAGCCGCGCCAGCTGTTCCCGACCGAGATCGAGGAAGGCATGACCTTCGAGGGCTCCGCCCTGCCCGCTGAATGCAATCCGGCTGCGCCCCGCAGCGGCCTGTACACCGTGACCGAAATCTACCCCGAACATGTGGTGCTGGACGGCAACCACCCCCTGGCCGGCATTGCGCTGCGCCTGCAGCTGAAAGTGGAATCGGTGCGCGAAGCCACCGAAGAGGAAGTGGGCCGAGGCACCACAGGCACCGGCTTCTTCCGCATTGAAGCCCAAGCCCCCGGCAGTCAATTGCTGCACTGACCATGATCAGCACCCCACGCCCACCAGAGTGCAGTCGGAGTGGGTGCAGCAGCTGTCCGGATTACTGGCGAGAAATCTGCCCGTTGTAAAGGCGCACGCGGTCTCCGATGCGCAGGTCGCCCGGCGAACCCACGTCATACACGCGGTAGCCACCATGGTCCAACTGGACGGAAATTCGATAACCGTCCACATGGTCGCCAGAGCTGTTGCGGCCCTCAATGGCGTTGCCCGCCACGGCACCGCCGATCACCCCCACCGCAGTGGCGGCCGCGCGCCCACTGCCCTTGCCCACCTGGTTGCCCAGCAAACCACCCACCACGGCCCCCAGCACCGCGCCGCCACCCGAGGTCTGGCCAGAGCCACGGCTTTGCATCACCTCGATGTTGGATACCCGCCCAAACTCCGTACCACGGGGGTTGTTGTTCACGGGGTAGGACGGTGCGGCCCCTTGGTAACCACCGCCATAACCACCGCCGTAGTAAGGGTCGGGTCGGTTGTGGCCGCAGGCGGACAGGGCCAACACTGCGGCGATGGAGCAAGCCACGACGGCAGAGCGATTCAATTGGGGCATAAAAGGTCTCCTTGAGAGGATGTGCCGAGGACCCAGTGGATGGCAAGGGCCCCGCACGGGGGTCAGGTACGAATTACACCAACGCGCCAAGGATGCACCCCGTGCACAACCACCCCGATGAAGCGTCGGTAAAAAGCCCAACGAAACGTAAGCATGGACCGACACTGACACACAGGTTGCGCCGGCCGCAGTTCGCGACGATCAGGCCTTGCCTGTGGACCCGTACCCGCCAGCTCCGCGCTCGGTGGCCACAAAGTCCGTCACCACATTGAACTCGGCCTGCACCACGGGCACGATGACCATCTGGGCCAAGCGCTCCATGGGCTCGATGGTGAAGGCGACATCGCTGCGGTTCCAAGCACTGACCATCAACTGGCCCTGGTAGTCGCTGTCGATCAAGCCCACGAGGTTGCCCAACACAATGCCATGCTTGTGCCCCAGACCCGAGCGAGGCAGGATCAGCGCGGCGTATCCGGGGTCCTTCAGGTACACGGCGATGCCCGTGGGCACCAGTTGCCAGGCGTTGGGCTGCAGGGTCAAGGGGGCGTCCAGGCAGGCGCGCAAGTCCAGCCCCGCGCTGCCAGGGGTTGCGTAAGCCGGAAGTTGCTCGGCCATGCGTGGGTCCAGGATCTTGACGTCAATCTTCATAAGGTTCGCTCTCGAAATAAAACCAGGCCCAGTCCAACCAGAACCAGTGCCATAAAAAAACCTTCTGCGCTGGCATGGCCCGGCAGAAGGCGGTGCGTAGAAAAAGGATGGGGCGTGGTGCGGGAAGCTGGCGGGATTCTCAGCGCTTCAGGCGCCGGGCGATTTCGCCCACCAGTTGCTGGGCCAGGGCGCGCTTGGAGGCGCGCGGCAGTTCGCGGTGCCCCTGCGCATCCACCAGCAGCAAGGCATTGTCATCCTGCCCAAACGTGGCCGGGCCAATGTTGCCCACCAGCAGCGGCACGCCCTTGCGGGCGCGCTTGGCCGTGGCATGCGCCAGCAGGTCATGGCTTTCTGCGGCAAAGCCCACGCAATACAGCGCCCCCGACTGGGCCTGGGGCGACTGGGCCACGCGGGCGAGGATGTCGGGGTTCTCCACAAAATGCAGTGCAGGGGGTTGGCCCGAGCCGTCTTTCTTGATTTTCTCGGCCGACTGCGCCGCCACACGCCAATCGGCCACCGCCGCAGTTGCTATGAATACAGTAGCGCCTTGCGCCTGAGCCTCAACCGCTTGCAACATATTTTGTGCTGATTTCACATCCACGCGCCGCACCCCACGGGGGGTGGGCAAGTGCACGGGCCCGGCCACCAGGGTCACATCGGCCCCGGCCTCGCGCGCCGCGCGGGCAATGGCAAAACCCATTTTTCCGCTGGAGAGATTGGTAATGCCCCGCACCGGGTCAATGGCCTCAAACGTAGGGCCGGCGGTGATCAGCACCCTCTGTCCGGCCAGCACCTTGGGCGCAAAAAAGGCGATCAGCTCTTCCAGCAACTCACTGGGCTCCAGCATGCGCCCATCGCCCGTCTCGCCGCAGGCCTGGTCGCCATGGCCCACCCCCAGCACCGTGGCGCCGTCTGCTGCCACCTGGGCCAAGTTGCGCTGGGTGGCGGGGTGTGCCCACATCTCACGGTTCATGGCAGGTGCCAGCAGCAGAGGCACTCGGTCGGTGGGGCGGGCCAGGCACATCAGGCTCAGCAGTTCGTCCGCGCGGCCCTGCACCAGCCGCGCGATGAAATCGGCACTGCAAGGCGCAACCACGATGGCATCGGCCTCTCGGCTGAGGTTGATATGCGGCATGTTGTTGGGCTCACGGGCGTCCCACTGCGATCCGTACACGGGGCGGCCCGACAAGGCTTGCATGGTGACGGGCGTGATGAACTGCTCTGCAGCCTCGGTCATCACCACCTGCACGGTGGCCCCCGCTTTGATGAGCTGGCGGCAAAAATCGGCCGCCTTGTAGCAAGCCACGCCCCCACTCAGACCCAGAACAATGTGTTTGCCAGCAAGCTCATTCATGGGCACGAATTTAGCAGACCCCACGCACATGGTCTTGCACGGGCGCGCAGATGCCCGGCCCCAGGCCCCATCTATAATCCCAATTTCCCACCACCATAAAACGACATGACCAAATTTGTCTTCGTCACCGGCGGTGTGGTGTCTTCCCTCGGTAAGGGAATCGCCTCAGCCTCCCTTGCCGCGATCCTCGAATCGCGGGGACTCAAAGTCACCCTCATCAAGCTTGACCCCTACATCAACGTAGACCCAGGCACCATGTCCCCCTTCCAGCACGGCGAGGTCTTTGTGACCGACGACGGCGCAGAAACTGACTTGGACTTGGGCCACTACGAGCGTTTCATTGAAACGCGCATGAAGAAGTCCAACAACTTCACCACCGGCAAGATCTACCAGTCCGTGCTCGAAAAAGAGCGCCGTGGCGACTATCTGGGCAAGACCGTGCAGGTCATCCCGCACGTCACCAACGAAATCCAGGAATACATCAAGCGCGGCGCGGGCATTGGCACCGACGACGCGGTGGATGTGGCGATTTGCGAAGTGGGCGGCACTGTGGGCGACATCGAGTCGCTGCCGTTCCTCGAAGCCGTGCGCCAGTTGAGCCTCAAGCTGGGCCCGAACAACTCCGCCTTTGTGCACCTGACCTACCTGCCCTGGATTGCCACGGCCGGCGAGCTCAAGACCAAGCCCACCCAGCACACCGTGCAAGAGCTGCGCAAGATCGGCATCCAGCCCGACGCGCTGCTGTGCCGTGCGCAAAAGCAGGTGCCTGAAGAAGAGCGCGAGAAGATCTCGCTGTTCACCAACGTCCCTGAATGGGGTGTGATCAGCATGTGGGACGTGGACACCATCTACAAGGTGCCCCGCATGCTGCACGAGCAAGGCCTGGACGGCCTGATCTGCGACAAGCTGCGCCTGAACACCCCGCCCACCAGCCTCAAGCGCTGGGATGAGCTGGTGTATGAAACCGAACACCCTCGCGGCGAAGTCACCATTGCCATGGTGGGCAAGTACGTGGACCTGTCGGACAGCTACAAGTCCGTCAACGAGGCACTGCGCCATGCGGGCATGAAGAACCATGTGCGCGTGAAGATCGAGCACCTGGATTCCGAAACCATCGACAGCGCCAACGCCGCTGGCAAGCTGGCCAAGTACGACGCGGTTCTGGTGCCCGGCGGCTTCGGCAGCCGCGGTGTGGAAGGCAAGATCAGCACAGCCCAGTTTGCCCGTGAGCACAAGGTGCCTTACCTGGGCATCTGCCTGGGCATGCAAGTGGCCACCATCGAATACGCACGCCATGTGGCCGGGCTGGCGGATGCCAACAGCACCGAGTTCAACCCCACCACGCCCCACCCCGTGATTGCCTTGATCACCGAGTGGAAGGACGCAGACGGCACCATCAAGAAGCGCGACGAGAACTCGGACCTGGGCGGCACCATGCGCCTGGGCGCCCAAAGCTCGGATGTGTCCAAGGACACGCTGGCCCACAGCATCTACGGCGATGTGGTGACCGAACGCCACCGCCACCGCTACGAAGCCAACGTGAACTACCTGGACCAGCTGCGCAAGGCGGGCCTGGTGATTTCGGCCCTGACGCAGCGCGAGCAACTGACTGAGATCGTGGAACTGCCCAGCACCGTGCACCCCTGGTACATCGGCGTGCAGTTCCACCCTGAGTTCAAGTCCACCCCCTGGAACGGCCACCCGCTGTTCAACGCCTTCATCAAGGCGGCGGTGGAACACCAAAAGCAAGCGGCGAAAGCCTGAGGAAAACGGCCATGCAACTGTGCGGATTTGACGTTGGCCTTCAGCAGCGCTTTTTCCTGATCGCAGGTACTTGCTCCATCGAAGGCCTGGAGATGTCGCTCGACGTCGCGGGCCAGCTCAAGGAAGCCTGCACTGCGTTGGGCATTCCCTTGATCTACAAGGGCTCGTTCGACAAGGCCAACCGCTCATCTGGCACCAGCCAGCGCGGCGTGGGCATCGATGCGGGCCTGAAAATCCTCGATGAAGTGCGCCGCCAGTTGCAGTTGCCCATCCTGACCGATGTGCACGACACCTCCCACGTGGCCGAGGTGGCCAGCGTGGTCGATGTGCTGCAAACCCCCGCCTTCCTCTGCCGCCAGACGGATTTCATCCGCGCGGTGGCGCAAAGCGGCAAGCCGGTGAACATCAAGAAGGGCCAGTTCCTGGCGCCCTGGGACATGAAGAACGTCATCGACAAGGCCCGGGCTGCAGCGGCCGAAGTCGGTCTTTCGGAAGACCGCTTCCTGGCCTGCGAGCGCGGTGTGAGCTTTGGCTACAACAACCTCGTGGCCGACATGACCAGCCTGGCCGAGATGCGCAACTCCGGCGCCCCCGTGGTGTTTGACGTGACCCACTCGGTGCAAAAGCCCGGCGGCCTGGGCGCAGTGAGTGGCGGCGCCCGCGACATGGTGCCCGTGCTGGCACGCGCGGGTGTGGCTGCGGGCGTGGCCGGCCTCTTCATGGAAACCCACCCCAAGCCCGCCGAAGCCTGGTCGGACGGCCCCAACGCCGTGCCGCTCAAACACATGAAGGCGCTGCTGGAGACCTTGGTGGCGCTGGACGATGTCACCAAGAAAAACGGATTCCTCGAAAACAACTTTGGAGCCTGAGACATGAGCAGTGGTTACGTCATCGCATCCGTCACCGTCACCAACCCCACGCAGTACGAGGAGTACCGCAAGTGGAGCACCCTGGCCATGCAGGCCCACGGTGCCGAGGTGTGCGTGCGCGGCGGCAAAGTGGAAGTGCTGGAAGGCGACTGGAACCCCGGCCGCACCGTCATCCTGAAGTTCGCCAGCTTTGACGCAGCCCGCGCGTTCTACGACACGCCCGAGTACCAAAAGGCCAAGGCCGCACGCGAAGGTGCGGCCATCATGCGCATGGTGTGTGTCGAAGGCGTTTGATCGCCTTTGTACTTGATCGCTCTCTAATTGATAGCTGCTCGCGCTTACTAGATAAGCGCTAGAGCCCGATTTGATTTAAAACTTCTGCAAAAGGAAAACCATGAGTGCCATTGTTGACATCGTAGGTCGCGAAGTGCTGGACAGCCGCGGCAACCCCACTGTTGAATGCGACGTGCTGCTGGAATCTGGCGTGATGGGCCGCGCCGCCGTGCCCTCGGGCGCCTCCACCGGCAGCCGCGAAGCCATTGAACTGCGCGATGGCGACAAGAGCCGCTACCTGGGCAAGGGCGTGCTCAAGGCCGTGGAACACATCAACACCGAAATCAGCGAAGCCGTGCTGGGCCTGGATGCCTCCGAACAAGCCTTTCTGGACAAGACCCTGATCGACCTGGACGGCACCGAGAACAAGAGCCGCCTGGGCGCCAACGCCATGCTGGCCGTGTCCATGGCTGTGGCCCGCGCTGCGGCAGAAGAATCTGGCCTGCCCCTGTACCGCTACCTGGGCGGCATGGGCAGCATGCAGTTGCCTGTGCCTATGATGAACGTCATCAACGGTGGCGCACACGCCAACAACAGCCTGGACTTGCAAGAGTTCATGATCATCCCCGTGGGCGCCCCCACCTTCCGCGAAGCCCTGCGCTGGGGCGCGGAAGTGTTCCACGCCCTCAAGAAGATCCTGCACGACAAGGGCATCAGCACTGCCGTGGGCGACGAAGGCGGCTTTGCCCCTAGCGTCGAAAACCACGAAGCCGCCATCTTGCTGATCTTGCAAGCCATTGAAGCCGCTGGCTACACCGCAGGCGAGCAAATCGCCCTGGGCCTGGACTGCGCAGCCAGCGAGTTCTACAAGGACGGCCACTACGTGCTCGAAGGCGAAGGCGGCCTCAAGCTCACCGCCCAGCAATGGACGGACATGCTGGCATCGTGGTGCGACAAGTACCCCATCATCAGCATCGAAGACGGCATGCACGAAGGCGACTGGGATGGCTGGAAGATCCTGACCGACCGCCTGGGCAAGAACGTGCAGCTGGTGGGCGACGACCTGTTCGTGACCAACACGAAGATCCTGAAGGAAGGCATCGACAAGCACATCGCCAACTCGATCCTCATCAAGATCAACCAGATCGGCACGCTGACCGAAACGTTTGCCGCTATTGAAATGGCCAAGCGCGCGGGCTACACCGCCGTGATCTCGCACCGCTCAGGCGAAACCGAAGACAGCACCATTGCCGACATCGCTGTGGGCACCAATGCAGGCCAGATCAAGACCGGCTCGCTGTCGCGCTCGGATCGCATCGCCAAGTACAACCAGCTGCTGCGCATCGAAGAAGACCTGGGTGACATCGCCCACTACCCAGGCCGCGAAGCGTTCTACAACCTGCGTTGATGCCACCACGGGCGGTGCGCCGCAGTGCACCGCCCGACTGAACGACACCGACGGACCAAGTCCTCGACCCCTCGCACCCTTCACCGATTTCATGAGCACCCGCCTTGTCCCTGTGATCTTGCTGGCCTTGCTGGCCGCAGTGCACGCCCAGCTTTGGCTGGGGCGCGGCAGCTTGCCGCAGGTGGCAGCGATGCAGCAAAAGATCGAGGAGCAGAAAGCCGCCAATGCGCAGGTGCGCCAGACCAATGAGCGTCTGGCCTCTGAAGTCCATGACCTCAAGGAAGGCTTGGACATGGTGGAAGAAAAAGCCCGCAACGAGCTGGGTATGGTCAAGCCCAACGAGGTGTACGTTCAGTTCACGCCGCGCTGATCGCTCACAAGCCAGCGCGCCCCTCGGGTTGGCATCTGCCGGCCCCTCTCCTCACATGACCCTCCACATCCTGGGTGCCGCCCACACAGGCGCAGAAGCGCTCTGGCAGGCCTTGGCCGAGCGGCTGGGGCCATTGGCTGGGCACCTGCATACACCACCGGAGGCCCTGCCCGACGGGGCGACCGCCCTGACTCCACCCGCCCTGGTGGTGCTGATGGGTCTGGATTGGCCCTGCACCGCTGCGGAACAGCCCCAGCGCGCCGAACAGGATGCCCAGCTGCGCCAAGGGCTGGCATTGCGAGGCATCGCCTACCGCGTGTTGTACGGCCCTCTGGAACGCAGGTTGTCCAGTGTTTTGGCGGCACTGGACGAGAGCAAGACCAAATTGCCACAGCCCGCCTTGGCGGCATCGGCGGCCCTCTCGCCAGACGGTGAAAGCAACCCAGACACCCGAGCCAGGCTGCGCGCCTGGGGATGCGAGAAATGCAGCGATCCGGTGTGCGAGCACAGGCTCTTTACATCTTTGAAACTGACGCCAACGGTCTAGACGCAGCCTGCGCGCCTGACCCTAGGCACTCTCCTGGCTCACGCTGTGCCGAATGGACTTGAGCAGGATGACGATCTGATTGGAGGCAAACCGGTAACCACCGTTGAGGATAGCCACCACACGCTCCCACTCCCCCTGCTGGGCCAGCTCCACGATCTCGGCGGCTTGCTCGTGAAAGTAGCGGTGCCGCGCCAGCAGCATGGGGTATTCGGGGTGGTGGCCCAGCATTTCGCGCCCGACGCCGTGCAGCCAGCGGCCCAAGGCGCTGTAGTTGTCTCGCCGAATCACTGCGGGGTCCAGCCCTACCTGGGAGCGCCCTTCCAAATAGTCCATCAGCCGCGCTTTCCAGCGCTCATGGGCGTTGATGGCGGCATCCACATCCAGTTCGGCGGGCACCGAATCAACAGGGGGCGAGGCCAATGCCAGCGGGCCATCGGCTGGTGCGGTTGACGACACGGAATTCTGGGCCGACGCCCCCAAAAATCGGCGAAGAAAATCCATGGAAACCCTCCCTTATGGAGGCGAATCTTAGGTGAGGACTTGTCGCCAATGTGTCAACAATCGTCACACACAGGGAGCGATCTGCTGGGGCCTGCGACACGCCGCTGCCCGCCATCGGCCGCATTCAAGATGCGCGTTTTGGCAAAGAATCAGAAGCACAGCATCAGATCGGCGACCCAAGCAAGGGCGCCGCCGCCGTTACTGCACCCCTGAAGGTGCGGGCGGCTGGGCCACCGTGGGGGGCACAAAAATCTGGGCTGCATCCACGGCATCAAAGCGGTATTGCCGGCCGCAGAACTCGCAACCCACTTCGATCTCGTTGCGCTCTGCAAGGATGCTTTCGGCTTCTTCCGCCCCCAGGCTGCGCAGCATGTTGGCCACACGCTCGCGGCTGCAGGTGCAGGCAAAGCGGGGGCCAGATTCCCCTTGCAAGGGTTCAAAGCGCAGCAGTTTTTCTTCCCAGAACAGGCGCCGCAGGATGGTGTCCACATCCAGCGTCAGCAGCTCATCGCGCGTGAGGCTGGACGCCAGGTGCGCAATGCGGTTGTAGTCTTCGTTGTGGCCGATCTGGTCTTCGTTCTCACGGTGCGTCAGCCCCTGCGCCAGATTGCCTTCGCCCTTGAGCGGCATGCGCTGGATCAGCAGCCCAGCGGCCACCTGGCTGTTGGCAGCCAACACCAGCACCGTATCGAGCTGCTCGGACTGCAGCATGTAGTGCTGCAGCACGTCCGACAGGCGATCGAGCTTCTCGTGGTGGTCGCCATGCAAGGGCACCACGCCCTGGTAGGGCTGTTGGCCTGGGTGGCGGTCCTTGGGGTCCAGGGTGATGGCGCAGCGCCCGCCGCCGCCCACGTTCACCATCTGGCTCAACTTGGCGTCTGGCGATACCTCGCCATTGACGGTGGCGGTGGCACGCAGGCTCAGGTCCGACTGCACCTCGGCCACGGCCACCTTGACGGGGCCGTCACCAAAGACCTGCAGCACCAGCGCCCCATTGAACTTGATGTTGGACTGCATCAGCACACCCGCTGCAGCCATCTCGCCCAGCAGCTCCTGCACCGGGGCCGCATAGGCACCCGTGGCTGAGTTGCTGGCACGGCGCTGCAGCACATCGGTCCAGGCATCGGTCAGGCGCACGATCATGCCGCGCACAGGCAGGCCTTCAAAAAGAAACTTGTGGAGTTCAGACACTCAGGGATTCCAAAAAACGTAAAAAAAAGGAAACGCACAACCAGCGGGGCTGCCGCACGTCAGTCGATGCGGCGCAAGCCCGCTTTGAAGCGGCGGGCGTTTTCGATGTAGTGCAGCGCACTTTGGCGCAGCCCCTCGATCTGCTCGGGCGTCAGTTCGCGCACCGCCTTGGCAGGGCTGCCGATGATCATGGAGCCATCGGGAAACTCCTTGCCCTCGGTCACCAGGGCCCCGGCACCCACAAGGCAGTTCTTGCCGATCTTGGCGCCGTTGAGCACCACGGCGCCAATGCCGATCAGCGACTCGTCCCCGATCGTGCAGCCGTGCAGCATGACCTGGTGGCCCACCGTCACGCGCGCCCCCACCACCAGGGGTTTGCCAAAGTCGGCGTGCAGCACGCTGGCGTCCTGGATGTTGGTGCCCGCACCGATGGTGATGCTGTCGGTGTCGCCACGCACCACCGCACCAAACCACACGCTGGCGTCTTCACCCAGCGCCACCCGCCCCATCACCTGGGCACTGTCTGCCACCCAGGCCGATGCGGGCACCTGGGGGGCCACACCATCCAGTTCATACAAAGCCATGCCACACACTCCGGTTGAGGTAAGTTAAGAAACCCATCAAGAAACAAATGGCTGCCAATTGTTTACAAAGCGTGTGCAGTGCGCCAGGTGGCAGGGCCTAGAATTGTAAGGATGGAGCTTCGCCAACGTGCACTGCAGGTTTTACAGACTGCAGACCCATATCAAAAAGCGGCTGCAGCGCTAGATCTACAAGCGCAACTAGCTACACTTTCGATAGCAGACACATTCCCCACCGACACCGTGGACCCGGCCAGCTTGCCAGGCCACCCGGCCCGCCCTGCGCTGATGCGCCACACCGAAGTGGCCCGGCGCTCACCCGCCACGGCGCAAGGCCGAGCCATCCTGATCCACGCCATTGCGCACATTGAGTTCAACGCCATCAACCTGGCGCTGGACGCTGTATGGCGCTTTGACGCCATGCCCGCAGACTATTACCGGGACTGGGTGCAAGTGGCGGCAGAAGAAGCCATGCACTTTGGCCTGCTGCGCGACCACCTGCGGGCCCAGGGGCATGACTATGGCGACTTTCCCGCGCACCAGGGCCTGTGGACCATGTGCGAGAAAACCCAGCACGACATCGTCGCGCGCATGGCGCTGGTGCCCCGCACCATGGAAGCGCGAGGACTGGACGCCACCCCACAGATCCAGAACAAGCTGCGGCAAGTGGGCACGCCCGACGCCTTGCAAGCCGTGGAGATTTTGAACACCATCTTGCGCGACGAAGTCGGGCATGTCGCCATAGGCAACCATTGGTACCGCTGGCTGTGCGAGCGCCAAGGCCTGAACCCCGAGACGCACTACGCCGAACTGGTCAAAAAGTACGAGGCTCCCCGGCTCAAGCCCCCCTTCAACGACGCAGCCCGCCGCCAGGCCGGCTTCACCGAAGCAGAGTTGCAGTGGCTGCAACAAGGCTGACAAGCCTGTCGGAATTGCACGTTACCTACAATCCATGGCCCTGCCAGATGCCTTTCAAGAACCGTCCACCCGTGAGTAACTCACCATGTCCAACACACCAGCCCCTGCAGCAGCCTACCCTGCAAGCGCCACACCGGGGCAATCCGCTGTGGCCATGATTGCTCGCCAGGCCATCGTCAATGCGCAGCAAGCGGTCATTGGCTATGAGCTGTTCAACCGATCACGCACCGGCATTGGGCACACGGCGGCCACAGACGTCACCCTGGTGTTCACCGCGCTGTCGCACGCTGGCACCGAAGAGCTGGTGGGCAAGAAGCTGATTTTTGTGAACTGCACGCACGAAAGCTTGTCGGGCGGCCACCTGGAATTGCTGGACCCCGACAAGGTGGTGCTAGAGATCCCGCCCCTGGGCCATGCTGCCGCGCAGGAGGTGGAAACCCGCCTGCCCATCCTGATCGGCCTGCGCGAGCGCGGCTTCCACCTCGCGTTCAACCACACCGTGCTCGAATCGGCCTACGCGGCCTGGCTGCCCCTGGCGGACTACATCAAGCTGGACCTGTCGGTGCTGGCCGCGGACCAGCTGACCGTGCTCATCCGTTACGCAGCCCGCCACACCCAGGCGGAACTGATTGCCGAGAAAGTGGAGACCGCGCAGCAATACGACATGGTCTCCAGCCAAGGCGTGCAGTTGTTCCAGGGCTACTGGTTTGCACGCCCCTCGCTGGTCGAGACCAAGCTGCTGTCCCCCGCGCAGACCAGCATCGTGCAACTCATCAACCTGGTGCGCAAACAGGCCAGCACCGACGACATCGAAGAGGTGCTGAAGAAAGATGCGGGCCTGGCCTTCAACCTGATGCGCCTGATCAACTCTGCAGGCTTTGGGCTGAACCGCGAGATCACCTCCTTTCGCCAGGCCGTCATGCTGCTGGGGCTCAAAAAGCTGTTCCGCTGGGCGGCACTGCTGCTCACTGCCGCACGCACGGGCGGGGCACCCTCGTCTGTAGGCCAAACGGCCGTGGTGCGCGGCCGCTTGATGGAATTGCTGGCCCTGGAGAGCATGCCGGCGGAAGAAGCCGATCAGGCCTTCGTTGTGGGCATCTTCTCGCTGCTGGACGTGATGCTCTCCATCCCCATGGAATCGGCCCTGGGCCTGCTGACCGTGCCTGATGCCGTGGCCGCAGCCCTGTTGCGCCGCGAGGGCGTGCTGGGCGATCTGCTGACCCTGGCTGAAGCCTGTGAATCCAGCGACGACGCGGTGTTCCACAAGGCGGCAGGCACCCTGCACCTCACCAGCCAGCAAATCAACCTGGCCCACCTGCAGGCACTGGCCTGGGCCGATCAGATGGCCGACTGAGGAACGCTCCCTGCGCTCGGGTGTGTGCCTGGCGCCACCTGGTGCGGCCACAGGCGCATGGACCGGCCCGGCAGGCCCTAGAATCTTGTGCAGCGCTTTGCTCAACCTATTCTTTAGCCGCACCATGTCGAGTACCCCAGACCAAGACACCCCCGACGTCGAGACCGCAGCCCCACAGGAAGACGTTGATGCCAGCAACCTGGCGATCATTGCGCGCCAGGCCATCGTGGACCACAACCGCACGGTCTATGGCTACGAGCTGTTTGACCGCTCCACTGCCGCAGACGCCCACACGGCGGCCAGCGATGCAGCGCTGCTCTTCAACGCCCTGTCCTACGCAGGCACTGAGGCGCTGGTGGGTAAGAAGACCGTTTTCATCAACTGCACGCACGAGAGCCTGGCTGGCGGCCACCTGGAGTTGATCCACCCCGAGAAGGTGGTGCTGGAAGTGCCCCCCCTGCCCGACACGGCCACCCAAGAGGAGATCGACCAGCGCGTGCCCGCACTGCAGGCACTGTGCGAGCGCGGCTTTCGCCTGGCGCTGAACCAGAATGCGCTGCGCAAGCCGTACGCCAGCTGGATGCCTCTGGCCTCCTTCATCAAGCTGGACATGCAAGCTTTCAGAGCCGAGCTGGCCGGCCCGCTGGTGAAGTTTGCCAGCCAGTTTTCCAAAGCCACGCTGGTGGCAGAAAAAGTGGAGACGGCCGAGCAGTTCAAGCTCATGTCCGACCTGGGCGTGAAGCTGTTCCAGGGCTTCTGGTTTGCCAAGCCTTCGCTGGTCAAGGCCACCACCATCCGCCCCTCGCAGGCCACCATCATCCAACTCATCAACCTGGTGCGCAAACAGGCCGACACGAGCGAGATCGAAGACCTGCTCAAAAAGGACCCCACGCTGTCCTTCAACTTGCTGCGCTTCATCAACTCGTCGGGCTTTGGCTTGTCGTGCGAGGTGACCTCCTTCCGCCACGCAGTGATGATCCTGGGCCTGAAAAAGCTGTTCCGCTGGGCGGCGCTGCTCATGACCACCTCACGCGATGGAGCCCCACCCGCCGTGGGCCAGACTGCCGTGGTGCGCGGGCGCCTGATGGAGTTGCTGGCCGCCGAAATGCTGCCCGCCGAAGAGTGCGACAACGCATTCGTGGTGGGCGTGTTCTCGCTGCTGGACTCGATGCTCAACGTCACGATGGAGAAAGCCCTGGAATCGGTGGCCCTGCCCCAGCCCGTGACCGATGCGTTGCTGCACGGCACCGGCGTGTTTGCGCCGTTCCTGGCTCTGACCAAGGCCTGCGAAAGCGGCGACGACGCCATGTTTGCCAAGATGGCCGATGAGCTGCACCTGTCCAACCGCCAAGTGAACTGGGCCCATTTGCAGGCCCTGACCTGGGCCGAAAGCTTGAGCATGGACTGAGCGGTCGTCGGCATACCGATGACCCCATCAAAAAGGGCTCCCATGATGGAGCCCTTTTTGCATCTGCACCCAGTGCATCCAGCGCGCTCAGTGCATCGGCCTGGCTCAGTCCCCCTGGATGCGCGCCGCGCGGATGATGCGGGCGTTGTTCTCTGACTCTTGCGCAATCTGGCGGACAAAGTCGGCGGTGGTGCCACCGGTGGGCACGTTGTCGGTCGCGTCCAGCTTGGCGCGCAGGTCCGCCTGGGCCAGGGCCTTGTTCACCTCAGCATTCAGGCGCGCCACCACGGCAGCAGGTGTCTGCGCCGGGGCAAAAATGCCAAACAACGAGGACAGGTTGGCTGCCGGGTGCTTCAACTCGGCCAAGGTCGGCACCTCGGGGAGCGAATCGAGCCGCGCGGGCGCCCCCACCGCCAGCGGCTTGAGCTTGCCCGCCTTGATGTGCTGCAGCACCGTCGGGCCTGCATTGGTGGAGAGCACTTCAAACTGCCCGCCCAGCGCATCGTTCATCTGCTGGCCGCCGCCCTTGTAGGGGATGTGCGTGATCTGCACCTTGGCCACGGACTGGATCTGCTCCAGCATGATGTGCCCAAGGGATGCCTGGCCCGAGGTAGCCCAGCGCACACTGCCCGGCTGCGCCCGCGCCGCAGCCACCAGCGCATTGAAGTCAGCCGCCTTGCTGGCCGAGGTGCCCAGCAGCAGCACGGGCGAATACATCACGCTCACCACCGGGGCAATGTCTTTTTGCGGATCAAACGGAGACTTGCCCAGGTGCGGGTTCAGCGCCAGCGGGCTCACGGCCGCAAAGCCCAGTGTGTAGCCATCTGGCGCGGCCTTGGCCACCGCGTCCATACCCAGGCTACCACTGGCCCCGGCCTTGTTTTCGATCACCACGGGCGTGCCCAATTGCACCGCCAGCTTGTCGGCCAGGGCCCGCGCCACGTTGTCACTCACGCCCCCTGCGGGGTAGGCCACCACGATGCGAATGGGTTTGGCCGTGGGCCAGGCTTGGGCCGCAGCCCAGGTGCAAGCACCCAGAAGAAAAAGACCCGTCAACAGTTTTTTCATGGTCGGAGAACAGAGAAATAAAGGAAGCAAAAAACGAGAAATACCGCAGGCAGCACCAAACGCTCAACCGCGTGGATGGTGCTGTGCATGCAGCGCCTTGAGCCGTTCACGCGCCACATGGGTGTAGATGGTGGTGGTCGAGATATCGGCATGCCCCAGCAGCAACTGCACCACCCGCAAGTCGGCACCGTGGTTGAGCAAGTGGGTGGCAAACGCATGGCGCAGCGTGTGCGGAGACAGCGGCACGGTGATGCCCGCCACCTGCGCCCACTTTTTGACAATCACCCAGAACATCACGCGGGTCATGCCCTCGCCGCGCTGGGTCACAAACAGGTCCTCGGTCTGCTGCCCGCCCAGGATGGCGCCGCGCGCCTCCTGCAGGTAGCGCTGCAGCCAGCTGCGGGCTTCATCGCCAAAGGGCACAAGTCGCTCTTTGCTGCCCTTGCCCGTCACGCGCAGCACGCCTTCGTTCAGCCCCAATTGAAAGGTCTTGAGCGTGACCAGCTCCGTCACGCGCAGGCCGCTGGCGTACATCAGCTCCAGCATGGTGCGGTCGCGCAGGCCCAGGGGGTTGCCCAGGTCGGGGGCGTTCAGCAGCGACTCCACATGCGCTTGCGACAAGGTCTTGGGCACCCGCAGGGGCTGGCGGGCGGCCTGCAGGCGCAGTGTGGGGTCTTGGGTGATGCGCCGCTCACGCAGCGCCCAGTGAAAGTACCGGCGCAACACGGTGAGCCGCCGGTTGGCCGAGGTGGCCCGCGTCTGGTCGTGGCGCGCGGCAAAGTAGCCGTTCAGGTGCGCCTCTTCGGTGGCGTCCAGCGCCAGCGGGGGCTGCTGCTGCGCCAGCCATTGGGCATACAGCGTCAGGTCACGGCGGTAGGCCGCCAGGGTGTTGCGCGAAAGGCCGTCTTCCAGCCACAAGGCGTCTACAAAGGTATCGATGGCACTCAGGCTGTCTTCAAGCATCTGAAAACGATAGCACGCGAGGTGGACTGTCCCATGAAAAAAGCCGCGCGGGCCAGGCCAGCGCGGCTTTGTTGCAGAGGACCGATCAGTCGAGCGTCAGCTTCTGCTTGGCCACCACGTCCTTGTACACGCTGTACTCGGCCTTGATCTGCTCGGCAAACTGCTCGGGCGTGTTGCCCACCACGATAGAGCCGGTGTCTTCGATGCGCTTTCGCACGGCGGGGTCTTCCAGCGCCTTGCGCACCGCAGCATTCACCTTGTCCACCACCTCCTTGGGCAAACCCTTAGGGCCCAAGATGCCGTAGTAGGCCATGCGGTTCACGGGCTCCAGCCCCACCTCCTTGAAGGTGGGCACATTGGGCAAGGCCGCTACGCGCTGGGGCGCCGCCACCACGATGGGCACCAGGCGGTTTTCCTTGATGAAGGGCAGCGCCGAGGGCAGGTTGTCAAAAATCATCGGCACCTGGCCAGCCACCGTGTCGTTCAAGGCTGGGCCTGCACCGCGGTAGGGAATGTGGGTCACGAAGACGCCCGTCAGGCTCTTGTACAGCTCCATCTGCAGGTGGCCAATGCCCCCGGTGCCCGACGAAGAGTACGAGTACTTGCCCGCCGATTTCTTCAGCTCCGCGATGAAACCCTTGTAGTCCTTGGCCGGAAAGCTGGGGTGCACCGCAATGATGTTGGGCGTGGCCGCAATGTTCACGATGGGCGTGAAGTCGGTCAGCGGGTTGTAGGGCGTCTTGGGGTTAATGGCCGGGTTAGCGGCCGTGGTCGACACGGTGGCAATGCCCAGGGTGTAGCCATCGGGGGCCGACTTGGCCGTTTCGTTGGCGCCCACGATGCCACCGCCACCGGCCTTGTTTTCCACAATCACGCTCTGGCCCAGGGCCTTACCCAGCGGGTCGGCAATCACGCGGGCAATGATGTCGGTGGTGCCGCCGGGCGCAAACGGCACCTGCAGCTTGATGATCTTGTTGGGGTAGCCTTGTGCGGCTACAGATCCTGCAAAAGCAGCCAACGCCAGAGCGATACAGTTGCGACGATGCATGGCAATCCTTTTTGTAACTGCGTGACAACAATGTACGTCCCCCCATGAGAGGTGCACAAGCATTGTCGCACTCAGCATCACCCCTGGTGAGGAATTCCCCTCACGCAGGGTGATCTTTGCCGCATCGGTGATGGATGTCACGCTTTCCCGCAGGGAACAGCGCGGCAGTCTCGGGCATTGCCCGGTTTCAGGCAGGCACCATGGCATCCCAGAGGATTTTGGAGCACAGCAGCACGGAGAACACCAGGAACACGGCCTTCATGCGCGACGGCGACAGCGTCTTGGTGGCCCATGCGCCCATCATTCCGCCCACGGCACACCCCAGCAGCATGGGGATGCCTAGTTGGAAGTCGATCACGCCCCTGCTGGCGAAGGTACTGACCGAGGCCCCCACGACCAGCAGGTTGATGCGAGTCATGACCGAGGCGCTCTGCACGAAGCTGAGGCCAAAGAAATGCATGAGCGCGAAGATAAGGAAAGTACCGAAGCCCGCGCCGAAGAAGCCGGAATACACGCAAAGCGCGAATACGGCGGCCACTCCCTTGGCCGACATGTGCGGGCGGCCAGGGCCTGGCGCAGCGGCCTTCGCCGAGAGATCCGTGCGGTAGGTAATCCCTAGTACAGCCGCCATGAGCACGGCAACCAGGATCTTGAGCAGCCGCTCGTCCATGCCCGTGACCAGCAGCGAACCGCTCACGGAGCCGACCACGCACAACGGCCAGAGCACCCACGGCACGACCACCTCGGAGCGCTTGTCATGGCGGTGCACCAGTGCGCCCGTAGCGAAAGAGCCTATAAGCGCGAACTTAACGGTCGCGATCGCGGTGGCACCCGGATGCCCCAACAGCAGCAGCAGCGGCACACCCAGCGTGACACCGCCCCCGACCGTGACGGCGACGATGCCGACGATCCCCCCAACGCCTGCGAGGGCGGCGCTCCACAGCATCACCATGCGACAGATGTGGTGATGAACGGCGCAGGCCTGATGTCCAGGCGCAGACTTTCGGCCATGGGGACCGCAGTGGTCAGGCGGAAGCGGCCTAGGCAGCGCTGCAGCACTGCCATGCGCACTGCCACGCCATTAGCGGCCTGCCGAAAATAGTGATTAAACGGCGTGTCGTCCACCTCCTGCGGTAGTTCGCCGCCACGCGGAAGACAGTGCATCACCACTATGTCGCTACGCAGGCCCTGCAGCAGGCACAGATCCACACGGCAGCGCGCCAGTTGGGACTCGTAGGAGGCTGCGTCGCGGTACTGCTCGCGTTGGACACGCACGGCATAGAGCACGTCGATCTGCCCAAGCATGTCGGCGACGCTGGCATGTTCCTGCACTCCCGCTCCCGCGATCTGCGTCAGCGGAACGCACTCCTGCCGGGCCGCATCCACATCGCCCACCGCATCCACCACGTGGACCCGCACGTCGCGAAAGGCACGCAGCCCGGCAAGCAACGATTTAGCGGCACGCGAATAGCGCAGCCCCCCGGAAATACCTACCCGCAGGCCGTCCAGCGTGCCGAAATGCTTACGCATGGTGAACAGGTCGATCAGCGTCTGCGTGGGATGGTGGTGCAGACCCTCTCCCGCGTTCACAACCGGCACGTCTAGTGCACGGGCCATCTGTTCGACCATACCGTCCTGCGAATGCCGAGCCACGACGATGTCTGCGTAGTAGCCCGCCATGCGCAGGGTGTCGGGAGCGCTCTCGCCCAGGCCAATACGGGTGCTCTGCATGTCGCCCATGCTGAGTACCTTGGCACCCAGCCGGTGGGCAGCGGCTTCGAAGCTCAAGCGGGTGCGGGTGCGGGTGCTGGGCTCGAAGAACGCGGTGCACACCAGCGCGCCGGCGAGACTGTAGGCGAACTCGCTGGGATGCATGCGGATATCCTCGGTCACATCCAGCAGGTTTTCGATATCCCCGCGGGACCAGTCGTCAAGCGAAACAAGGTTCTGGTGCCCCGCCCTGAGGGAGGGGGTACGGGGACGCCCATCAACGGGCGGAGGGCGGTTGCACTGAGACATAGAAACAAATTTTTGGGCGGACGGGCTGGTTTTCTGATTCAATTTTCATTCCGAGGCCTCCATAAGAGAAGTTTGTCTTTCTTATACAAAACATAAAAATTATTTTGGAAAAAACCATTGATCTAGAGCAGCTCCGAACCTTCGCACTGGTACTCGAGCTGGGGAGCTTTTCAGCGGCGGCAGAACGACTGGGACTCACCCAACCCGCCGTCAGTGTCCAAGTCAAGAAGCTCGAGCGCGCACTGTCCGTGCGGCTGGTAGAACGCGTGGGGCGGCGCGTGAGCGCCACGTCGGCAGGCACAGATCTGCTTGCACAGGTGCCCCATGTCGCGACAGCAGTGGCCAATGCAGTGAACGCCGCGACTTTCCACGCGGCGGGGGTCTCGGGCACGGTGCGGCTGGGCACGGGCCTTACGCCCTGCCTCTATTTCCTGCCCGCGGTGCTGCACGGTCTGCGCAAGCGCTATCCCTCGCTGCAAATTGTCGTGAGCACGGGCAACACAGAGGATTACGTGCGGCAAATCGAAGGCAACATCGTCGATGTAGCACTCGTCACACTGCCCGTGCATTCGCGGGCAATTGCTGCAACACCAGTGCTCGAAGACGACTTCGTGGCCATCTGCCGTCGCGGCTCCTGCCAGTGGCCCGATGCAGTGACTGCTGAAATGCTGAGCGAGCAGCCCTTGGTGAAGCTGGGTACAGGCACCACCACCCGCACGCTGGTGGACGAATGGCTGCGGCAGGGCATGGGCCCGCTGCGCCCGCCCGCGATGGAGTTCGACAGCGTGGAAGCCATCAAGGCCATGGTCGCGGCGGGCCTTGGCTGCGCCGTGCTGCCACGGATGGCCGTGACCGGCCCAGGCAAGCACAAGGACCTGGAGATGCGGCCACTCGAACCACGGCTGCGCCGCACCCTGGCCGTCATCATGCGACAAGACAAACCGGTGAACCGGAGCCTCAAAAAAGTGCTGGAGGCCATCACGGACGGCACCCGCGTCTTCAAGCCCAAGGACTGACCCACCCACTCGCCGCCGTGCCCATACGTGGCCGTGCATATCGAGCTGCGGGGCGTTTTCAACGCCACGACACCCGGCTGCGCAGGCTCCGGGTATCCTCCATACGGTGAACTATGCCCAGCTCCTGCTCCCGGATTTCTCTCTCATTCTCTTGGGTTACCTGCTGTGCAGGTACACCGCCCTCAATCGCTCCATCTGGCAGCCGGTGGAAAGCCTGGTGTACTACCTGCTGTTTCCGGTGCTGCTGTTCCAGTCCATCGTCAAAAGCCCCATCGATGTGGGCGCGGCCTCCAGCCTGATCGCGGCGGGGCTGCTGTCTGGCGTGGCGGGCATTGCGCTGGCGTATTCGCTGCCCTACTGGCCCTGGCTGGGCCGTTTCATCGACCGGCGCGACCACGCGGCCAGCGCGCAGGTTGCGTTTCGCTTCAACTCCTTTATTGGCCTGGCGCTTGCCGAGCGGCTGGCGGGCACACAGGGCTTGCTCATGATTGCGGTGCTCATTGGCGTGTGCGTGCCGCTGTTCAACGTGGCCGCCGTGTGGCCCATGGCACGCCATGGAGGGCACGGCTTTGTGCGTGAGCTGCTGCGCAACCCGCTCATCCTTGCCACCGCCTCGGGGCTGGTGGCCAATTTGCTGGGGTTTCGCATCCCCGGCTGGCTGGAGCCCACGGTGAGCCGCATCAGCGCAGCGTCGCTGGCGCTGGGCTTGATGGCGGCAGGTGCAGGCATGCAGTTTGGCCTGCTCAGCCGGGGCAAGATGCTGACAGCCTCGGTGCTGGCCATCCGGCATTTGCTGCAGCCGCTGATCGCCTGGGGCCTGGCGCTGCTGCTCGGCCTCAACGCCGTGCAGACCACGGTGCTGCTGGCCTTCTCTGCCCTGCCCACGGCCTCCACCTGCTATGTGCTTGCCGCCCGCATGGGCTACAACGGGCCGTATGTGGCAGGGCTGGTCACGCTGTCGACGGTGCTGGGGGTGGTGAGCCTGCCGTTTGCGCTGGGCTTTTTGCGCTGAGACTGCAGCGGGGTTGCGGCGGGGCCGTGGGCCCATCGACCAGCCCAATGGCAAACCGCTATCCATTTGATAGCTGCCAGCGCTTATCAAATAAGCGCTAGAGGCATAAAACACTTAAAGTAGGCTTGAAGTCACGCCTGCTCCAGCGCCCAGGCCACATGCTCGCGCACCAGCGCGCTGGGGTCTTGGGCGCGCAGCTGCAGGGCAGCGCGCACGTCTGCCGCACCCGTTTGGCGCAGGGCATTGCCCAGGGCTACGGCCACGTTGCGCAGCCAGCGCTCGTGGCCAATACGGCGGATGGGGCCGCCCTCGGTCATGCGCAAAAAGGTGGGCTCGTCCCAGGCAAACAGGTGCACCAGTTGCTGCCCCGCCAGGCCCTTGCGCTCATCAAAGTCTGGCAGGCGGCTGACCTGGGCGAACTTGTTCCAGGGGCACACCAGTTGGCAGTCGTCGCAGCCGTAGATGCGGTTGCCCATGAGCGGGCGAAACTCCAGCGGGATGGGCCCCGCGTGTTCAATGGTCAGGTACGAAATGCACCGCCGCGCATCCACCCGGTGCGGCGCCACGATGGCCTGCGTGGGGCAGGCATCAATGCAGGCGCTGCAACTGCCGCAGTGGGCCGTCACAGGCTCGGTGGCAGGCAAAGGCATGTCCACATAGATTTCGCCCAGAAAGAAGGTTGAGCCCGCCTCGCGGTTGAGCACCAGCGTGTGCTTGCCGCGCCAGCCCTGGCCGCTGCGGGCGGCCAGCTCGGCCTCCAGCACGGGGGCGGAGTCGGTGAACACGCGGTGGCCGAACGGGCCCACCGCCTCGGCGATGCGGTCACTCAACTTTTGCAGCCGCGCACGCAATACCTTGTGATAATCGCGCCCCCTGGCGTACATCGAGACAATGCCCTCGCCGGGCTGCTGCAGGCGCTGCAACTCCATCGCCTGCCAGCCGCCCGCCTGGACCACGGCCGGGTTGTGGTCGCGCCCCTGGGGCAGGTAGTCCATGCGCGCGGTGATCACGCTCACGGTGCCGGGCACCAGCTCTGCAGGCCTCGCACGCTTTAAGCCATGTGCGGCCATGTAATGCATGTCACCATGGAACCCTTGCGCCAGCCATTGCATCAACCCAGGCTCTGACGCGGACAAATCCACCCCCGCCACGCCGATTTGGGAAAATCCCAGCTCGCGGGCCCACTCCTGCATTTGAGGAACGAGTTGACTGTTGCACCACATACCGGCCAGATTGTAGAAAGCCCCAGCCCTGGCCCAGCCACATTCGTTTGGCGCAGCGAAGAAGACACCGCCGCCTGGGCCCAGCAGCTTGCCGCGCAGCCTGCGCTGGCCCATGCCTTCGTCACCCTGCACGGCGACCTGGGCGCAGGCAAGACCACGCTGGTGCGCCACCTGCTGCGCGCCCTGGGCGTGCAAGGCCGCATCAAAAGCCCCACCTACGCCGTGGTGGAACCCCACGAGACCGCACAGCTGGCCATCTGGCACTTTGACTTCTACCGCTTTGACGACCCGCGCGAGTGGGAAGACGCGGGGTTCAGAGACATCTTTGCCAGCCCGGGCCTCAAGCTGGCAGAATGGCCCGAAAAGGCTGCAGCGCTGACCCCGACTGCAGACCTTGCTATCACCATTGAAGCAATGGACGAGACCGAAAGGAAAGTCACCCTGCACGCAGGCACCGCCACCGGGCGCAGCCTGGTGCAAGGGCTGACCCAAGGATGGAGCCAAGGACCGAGCGCATGACTGCCGACGCAAGCATGGACCACCCCACCAAGACGGACAACGCCTACACCCCCAGCCGCCGCCACCTGTTGCAGGCGGGCAGCCTGGTGCTGCTGCTGGGCACGCAGCAGATTGCACGCGGCGCCACCATCGTGGCGGTGCGCGTGTGGCCCGCGCCAGAGTATTCGCGCGTCACCATCGAATCAGACACCAAGCTGGTGGCCAAGCAGTTCTTTGTGACCACCCCGCCGCGCTTGGCGGTGGACATTGAAGGCATTGACCTGAGCCCCGAACTGCGCGAGCTGGTGGCCAAGGTCAAGCCCGACGACCCGAACATCGCGGGCATCCGCGTAGGGCAAAACGCCCCCGGCGTGGTGCGCTTGGTGGTCGATTTGAAGCAGGCCGCGCAGCCCCAGGTGTTCACCCTGCCGCCCATCGCGGCCTACCAGCACCGCCTGGTGTTTGACCTGTACCCCGCCGAGCCCGTGGACCCACTGGAAGCGCTGATTGCCGAGCGGCTGCGCGACGCGGGCACCCCAGGCCACGGCGGCGACAAGACCGCCGCAGCACCTGCGCCAGCGCCAGCCAAGGCGGCAGAGCCCGCCGACCCGCTGGGCGACCTGATCGCACAGCGCAGCAACCGCCCTGGCCCCAGCGCAGCCCCCTCACCTGCCGAGCCTGCGACCGCCCCCGCCCCTTCCAACGTGGCGACCAACCGCGCTGGCGGGCGCGCCACGGCCACGCAGACCGACCGCATCATCATCGTGGCGCTGGACCCCGGCCACGGCGGTGAAGACCCCGGCGCCATCGGCCCCGCAGGCACGCGTGAAAAAGACGTGGTGCTGCGCGTGGCCCACCTGCTGCGCGACCGCATCAACGCCACCACCGTGGGCGGCAACCCCATGCGCGCCTTTCTCACCCGCGACGGCGACTTCTTCGTGCCCCTGGGCACGCGGGTGGAAAAAGCCCGGCGCGTGCAGGCCGACCTGTTCGTCAGCATCCACGCCGACGCCTTCACCACCCCGGCCGCACGCGGCGCCAGCGTGTTTGCGCTGAGCCAAAGCGGGGCATCGAGCACCGCCGCCCGCTGGCTCGCCAACAAAGAAAACCAGGCCGACCTAGTGGGCGGGCTGAACGTGCAAAGCAAAGACCAGCATGTGCAACGCGCCTTGCTGGACATGAGCACCACCGCGCAGATCAACGACAGCCTCAAGCTCGGCACCGTGCTGCTGGGCGAGATTGGCAACATCGGCAAGCTGCACAAGCCCCGCGTGGAGCAAGCCGGGTTTGCCGTGCTCAAGGCCCCCGACATTCCCAGCGTGCTGGTGGAGACCGCCTTCATCAGCAACCCCGAAGAAGAGGCCCGCCTGCGCAGCAGCACCTACCAGCAGGAGCTGGCGGATGCGCTCATGCGCGGCATCACCCGCTACTTCGCCAAGAACCCGCCGCTGGCGCGCAGCCGATCGGTGTAACGCTCCCTGGCCTGGGTGCACAGCCTGAGGAGCCTGTCGCGCTTCAGGCCTGTCTTCCTACAAGCTCCCATTCCGTTGGCCGACGCGGCAAACGCCGCGCCTGCGCCACAGTCTAGGCATGGGCTGCTGCACCGCAGTGGCTCAAGAAAAAGGTTCTCACCCAACCCCATGCCAAAGGAGCACACCATGCTGCAATCTCGTCACTGGATCGGGCTGACCGCCCTCACCGCCGCTCTGGCCCTGGGCGGCTGCGCCTCCAACCCCACCAATGCACAAATCGGCACCGGCGTCGGGGCTGCCGCAGGCGGCGTGGCAGGCCATGTGCTGCTGGGCGGCCCCCTGGGCACCATTGGCGGGGCCGCAGCCGGCGCCCTGGTGGGCCATGAGATTGGAGAAGACAAGGACCAGCGCCAAAGACGCCGTTGATCCGAAAATTTCAAAAAAATAGCTGCCAGCGCTTGATTAGCAAGCGCTAGCAGCTATTTAATTGATAGCAAAAATATCAGGCCGCAGCCTTCGATTGGCGGCCCGCACGCCAGGCCCCAAAGATCGCGATCACACCCGGCACCAAGATCAGCGCCCAGATGATCTTGTCCAGATTCTCCTTCACCCAGGCAAAGTTGCCAAAGAAGTAGCCTGCCGTGGCAATGCCCAGCACCCACAGCAGCGCACCGCCCACATTGAAGGCCGTGAACTTGGCACGGCTCATCTCTGCGACACCGGCCACAAAAGGCGCAAACGTGCGGATGAAGGGCATGAAGCGCGCGATCACGATGGTGATACCGCCATAGCGCTCGTAAAACGCGTGGGCCTGGTCAAACGCCTTGCGGTTGAACCAGCGCGAGTCTTCCCACTGGAACACCTTGGGGCCAAAGTAACGCCCAATGCTGTAGTTGCACTGGTCGCCCAAAATGGCCGCGGCGACCAACACAGCGCACGCCAGCGGAAAGTTCATCATCCCCGCGCCGCACAGCGCGCCCACGATGAACAGCAGCGAATCGCCCGGCAAAAACGGCATCACCACCACGCCCGTTTCCACAAACACAATGAGGAACAGCAGCGCATACACCCACATCCCGTAGGTCTGCACGAAAGCCTCCAGGTGCTTGTCTACGTGCAGGATGAAGTCGATCAGAAAGGTCACTATTTCCATGGGCTGGCCTTTGGGGGCTGGTGTGGGATGTATCAAAAACAGGCCGCATTATCCCTATGGCCCTGTAACCAAATCCCCACCAACCCGACGCCTAAAATCCGTCCGGTGAACCCAACAGACTCCACCACCGACGCCCCCCTGGCCGCGCGCCGCCCCATCCGTGACCTGCCCGACGAACTCATCAGCCAGATTGCGGCTGGCGAGGTGGTGGAGCGCCCCGCCTCGGTGGTGCGCGAGCTGGTGGACAACGCCCTGGACGCCGGGGCCACGCAAATCACCGTGCGGCTGCTGGCCGGTGGCGTGCGGTTGATATCGGTCGAGGACGATGGCCTGGGCATTCCCCCCGAAGAGCTGCCTGTTGCGCTGCGCCGCCATGCCACCAGCAAGATCACCAACCTGCACGACCTGGAAACCGTGGCCACCATGGGCTTTCGGGGCGAGGCGCTGGCGGCCATCAGCTCGGTATCGGAGATGGCCTTGCTCTCGCGCCCGCCCACGCAGGCCAGCGCCTTTTTGCTGGACGCCCGCAGCGGCGAGCTGCGCCCCGCCGCCCGCAGCCAGGGCACGACCATCGAGGTCAAGGAGCTGTTCTTCTCCACCCCCGCGCGCCGCAAGTTCTTGAAGACCGACGCCACCGAGTTGGCGCACTGCATTGAATCGGTGCGCCGCCACGCGCTGGCGCGGCCCGATGTGGGCTTTGCCATCTGGCACGAAGGCAAGCTGGTGGAGCAATGGCGCGCCACCTTTGTGCCCGGCGAAGGCAACCCACAAGACGCGCTGGCCCGCCGCCTGTCCGACGTGCTGGGCGAAGACTTCGTGCAGCAGTCCGTCACCGTGCAACACCGCGTGGGGCCCGTCACCGTTACCGGCCGTGCAGGCCTGCCCGACGCGGCCCGCTCGCGCCCCGACCACCAGTACTGCTACGTCAACGGCCGCTTTGTGCGCGACAAGGTGCTCACCCACGCCGCCCGCGCCGCGTACGAGGACGTGCTGCATGGCCACAAGCAGCCCATCTACGCGCTGTACGTTGAGATCGACCCCGCCCGTGTGGACGTGAACGTGCACCCCACGAAGATCGAAGTGCGCTTTCGGGACAGCCGCGAAGTGCACCAAGCCGTGCGCCACGCGGTGGAAAACGCCCTGGCCGCACCCCGCGCTGCGGCCCTGGCGGCGGCCAATGCCGCCCAGGCCGCAGGCGACGGTGCAGCACCTGTGGCCAACACCACAGATTTAGAACAAAAAAGGCCTCTAGCGCCCGCCTGGCAAGCGCAAGCAGCTATCAAATTTGAAGAGCGCGGCCACCGCGTGCAAGACCTGCAGGCCCTGTGGGCGCCACGCGAAACCCCTCCCCCAGCGGCGCCAGACGCTGCGCTGGGCGGCCTGTGGGCACCCTCGGCGCAGCCCGGCGAGGCCACGGGCCAAAGCACCACGCCAGCCTCCATTGCTCTGCCCCCCAATGCGGCGAATGGGGATGCGAATGCGGCGGCGATGGGGGCCATGAGCCCCGCCACAAGCGATGCGCCCGCCAGCGAAGCCATGGTGTGGCCCGAGCAGCGCGGCGACAACGCATCCGCCTGGCCCCTGGGCCGCGCCGTGGCGCAACTGCACGGCGTCTACATCCTGGCCGAAAACGCCCAGGGCATGGTGATTGTGGACATGCACGCCGCCCACGAACGCATCGTGTACGAACGCCTCAAGGCCCAGGTAGACAGTGGCGCCCGCATTGCCAGCCAGCCGCTCTTGATCCCCGCCACCTTCGCCGCCACGCCGCAAGAAGTAGCCACCGCCGAAGAGTCTGCCGAGGTGCTGGCCACGCTGGGGCTGGAGGTCGTGCCCTTCTCACCCAAAACCCTGGCCGTGCGCGCCGTGCCCACCACGCTGGCGCAGGGCGATGCGGTAGAACTGGCCCGCAGCGTGCTGGCCGAACTGGCCGCGCACGACGCCACCACCGTGGTGCAACGCGCCCGCAATGAAATCCTGGGCACCATGGCCTGCCACGGCGCGGTGCGGGCCAACCGCAAGCTCACCCTAGACGAGATGAACGCCCTGCTGCGCCAGATGGAAACCACCGACCGCAGCGACCAGTGCAACCATGGCCGCCCCACCTGGCGGCAGTTGTCGATGAAAGAGCTGGACGGGTTGTTTTTGCGCGGGCGGTGAGGCAGCGCGCCAGACCATCCCTGTGCGGACCCACGCACGCCCGACCACACTTAGCCACACTTAGCCACACCTGCCAGCCAGCCAGCTCAGGATTCGCGCATCTTCGCGAAGGCCGCCAGTTTTTCGTACTTGCTGCTCTCATCGGCCATGAAGCGGGCGATGTCTTCGCGCCCGGTGGCCAGCACCATGCCCGCGTCTTCCAGCTTCTTGCGCACGGCGGGGTCTTGCAGCGTGGCCTGCAGGTGGCTCGCCAGCAGCGCGGTCACGTCGGCGGGCAGGCCCTTGGGGGCCATCAGGGCGTACCAGCCCACCAGCTCATAGCCCTTGAGGGGCGCAAACTCCGTCATCGCAGGCACCTGGGGCAGGCTGCCCAGGCGCTGGGTGCTGCTCACGGCCAGCGCGGTGATACGGCCGCTGCGGATGAAGGGCATGGCCGAGCTGGGCGACAGCACGGCAAAGTCCAGACTGCCACCGGCCAGGTCACTGGTGAGCGGCGCCACGCCCCGGTAGGGAATGTGCGTCATGAACACTCCGGCCTTTTGCTTGAACAGCTCGCCCGCAAAGTGCAGCGTGGAGCCCACGCCCGAGCTGCCGTAGCTGTATTTACCAGGATTGCGGCGCAACAGGTCGAGCAGTTCAGGAATGGACTTGATGCCCGTGTGCGGCGCAGCCGTGAGCACCACCGGGGCGGTGGCCATCATGCCGATGGGGGTGAAGTCCTTGAGACCGTCATAGCGCTGGGCGGGGTTGACCACGCGGGTACCCACCAGCTCGTTGCTGGAGCCGACCAGCAGCGTGTAGCCATCTGGCGAGGAAGTGGCTACGCGTTGCGCGGCAATGGCACCCGCCGCACCGCCCTGGTTGTCGACCACCGTGGTGGCCTTGAGGCGCGGACCCAATGCATCGGCCAGCACGCGGCCAATCAGGTCTACCGAGCCCCCGGCGGGATAGCCCACCACGAACTTGATGGGTTTAGAGGGGTAGGCAGCTTGGGCACTGCCGGGCAGTGCCCACCCGGCAGCACCCAAGGCGGCCAAACCGCGCAGGACATCACGGCGGGACGTTGCAGCAGAAGCCGCATCAAGCAAAGGCAGAGTCATGGAATAGCTCGCAATCAACAAGAGAAAAGGCGGGGGCGATCAGGCTGTGGCCTGGGCCGACAGGAAGTGCTCGGTGAGCTTGACCCAGTACGAAGCGGCCACCGGCAGGATGCGGTCGTTGAAGTCGTAGCCGGGGTTGTGCACCATGCAGCCGCCCGTGCCATGGGTGTCCCCCTCACCGTTGCCCACGATGAAGTAGCTGCCAGGGCAGGCTTCAAGCATGAAAGAGAAGTCCTCGCTGCCCGTCAGGGGCTGCAGGTTGGGGATCAGGGCGCCCTCCCCCAGCCAGTCCACCACCACCTGGCGGGCGATGGCGGTGCAGGCGGGGTCGTTAACCAGCGCGGGGTAGCGCCAGCGGTACTCCACCTCGGCCTCAGCCCCCAGCGCAGCGGCCTGGGTATGGGCCAGCGCAGTGATGCGCTCACGCAGCTGCTGGCGCACCTCGGGCCGGTAGGCGCGCACCGACAGACGCAACTCCACCTCGTTCGGGATCACGTTGGGCGCGTCGCCTGCATGGATGGCGCCCACGGTCACCACGGCCATGTCGCGTGGATCGACGTTGCGCGACACCACGGTTTGCAAGGCAAGAATCAGATGTGCAGAGGCCACCACCGGGTCCCACGACAAATGCGGCGCTGAACCGTGACCACCCTTGCCGCGCACTTTGATGATGACGGTGTCAGACGACGCCATGAACGAGCCCGGCATGAAACCAAACTGCCCTGCGGGGAAGCCCGGCATGTTGTGCAGCGCAAAGATGGCATCGCACGGAAACAGCTGAAACAGGCCGTCTTCCACCATCTTGCGCCCCCCGCCCAGGCCCTCTTCGGCGGGTTGAAAGATCAGGTGCAGCGTGCCATCAAAAGACCGCGTCTGTGCCAGGTGGCGCGCTGCGGCCAGCAGAGTGGCGGTGTGCCCATCGTGCCCGCAGGCGTGCATCTTGCCCGCGTGGCGGCTGGCGTAGGGCAGGCCCGTGGCCTCGTGGATGGGCAGTGCGTCCATGTCGGCCCGCAGGCCCAGGCGTTTGCTGCCGTGGCCCACACGCAGCGTGCCCACCACGCCCGTGCCACCCAGGCCCCGGTGCACCTCGTAGCCCCAGGCGGTCAGGCGCTCGGCCACCAGGTCGCTCGTGGCAAATTCTTCAAAAGCCAGCTCGGGGTGGGCGTGGATGTGGTGGCGCAGGGCCACCATCTCGGTCTCCAGCGCACGGATGCCGGGCAACACGGCGGTTTGCAAAAGGTCTTGGGTCATGCGGCGCAGTCTAGGCAGCGCTTGGTAGCGGCAGAAGACCAGCATTGCTTGGCCCGACAAGCTGCGCCATGCCCCTGCAGACCCAAGGCACAGAAAGTGCATCATTCAAGGCATGGACGCCACGCGCACGCCCCCTCACCTGTCGATGAAGCTGCACCAGATCCGCTACCTGGTGGCACTGGCCGAGTGCGGCAGCGTGCGGGCCGCAGCGCGCACCTTGGGTGTGACCCAGGCCGCCGTGACCCAGGGCCTGCGCGAGCTGGAAGAGGCCCACCGCCTGCCCCTGTTCCAGCGCCACAGCAGTGGCATGGTGCTCACAGCCGCCGGGCAGGTGCTGCTGCGGCACGCCCAGCTCGTTACCGGCCAGCTAGAGCAAGCCGAGGCCGAGATGGCCGCACTGCGCGACCCGCAGGCCCACATCCGCCTGTCTGTGGCCGTCACACCATGGATTGCCCACAGCCTGCTGCCCCCCGTGCTGGCCAGCTTTCGTGCCGAGCTGCCCCAGGTGCGGCTGGAGCTGTTCGAAGGCCTGTCGGCCGTGGCCCTGCCCCGCCTGCGCGAGGGCAGCATTGACCTGCTGATTGGCCGCGTGCCCACCGGCAGCGCCGCGCAAGACCTGCATGCCACGCCGCTGTTTCGCTACGAGGCGGCCGTGGTGGCGCGCACCGGCCACCCGTTGGTGCAAGCCCGGTCACTGCACGAGTTGCACGACTGCGATTGGCTGCTGAACTACACGCCCAGCGAAGAGAGCGGCATTTTCGAAAAGCTCTTTTTGCGCCACGGCATCGCGGTGCCCACCCGGCGCATCCACCTGGTGCACTCGGCGTCGCTGCTGCTGCATCTGGTGGCGCACAGTGACATGGTGTCGTTTTGCCCCTGGCCGCTGATAGAGACCGAAGGCCCGCACGGCCGCATCACGCCGCTGCGGCTGCAAGAACCCTTTGAGCCCCACACCGCCGGGGTGCTGCAACGCGGCCACGGCCCCCTGCCCTTTGCAGCGCAGCGGTTTGTGGCGCACCTGCTGCTGCAGGTGCATGCCTGCCAGCACACGGCCGACCCGCAATTGCAGCGGGTGTTCCGCTCGATCGACGTGCTGGATTAAGAACCTGCACAAAGACAACGGCCATGCAGGCGGTGGGCTTGCATGGCCGTTGGTGCTGTGTGCCGCGCTGCAGCACGCGCTCATCCGGTGCCCGGTATCAGTTATCCCGCGCGGCCTTGGCCGTGTCGGCAAAGTCGCTGAACACGCCGTCCACACCCAGGTTGAAGAACAGCTTGTACTCGGCCTTCGGGTCGCCCTTGAAGTCCGAGGCCAGGCGCTTGGCTTCGTTGCGGAAGGTGTAGGCGTGCACAAACAGGCCGGCGGCGTGGGCGTCCTTCACCACCGAGGTGGCGGGCATCATCACGCGGTCGCGCTCGTCGATCTTGCCGTCGCCGTTCAGGTCGTCGGCCTTGCCATCGTTGTTGGCGTCCACCTGCTTTGAGGGGATCAGGTACGGCTTCCAGGGGCCAATGCCGTCAGCGTAGGTCTTGACTTCCTTGAGGCCTGCGGGGGTGAGCAGGCTGGCGAAGGTGCGGGCATCACCGGCCACCGCAAAGTCGTAGGGCTTGTCGTACGGGGCCACCAGCGACATGGTGCCATTGGGGTTCACATCATCGGCATCGACCAGTTGCACCAAGCGGATTTGTGTCTTGGTGCGCAGGTACTTGAGGTTGGACACCTCAAACGACTGCACGATCACTGGCGATGCCTTGGTGGTGTAGCCGTACTTGGCCAACACGGTGAGCAGGCGGTCTTCCAGCGGCAGGCCCAGCTTGGCGTGGAAGGTGGGGTGCTTGGTCTCGGGGTACACGCCCACGGTGCGGCCCGCCTTGGCGCCTTCGGTCTTGGCCAGGTCCAGCACTTCTTCCAGGGTCGGAATCAAGAATTTGCCGTTGTACGACTGGTCGCGGTCCGACAGGGGCTGCACGGCGCGCAGGGTTTTGATTTCTGCCAGGGTGAAGTCCGAAACAAACCAGCCTTCTTCTTCCACACCGTCGACCACCTTCTTGGTCTTGCGGCTGGCAAATTCAGCGCGGGTGGATACATCGGTGGTGCCCGTGATGTTGGGCTCGTGGCGGGCGACCAGCACGCCGTCCTTGGTGGCCACCAGGTCGGGTTCGATGAAGTCGGCGCCCATGTCGATGGCGAGCTTGTAGCCCTCCAGCGTGTGGTCAGGGCGGTAGCCTGCCGTGCCCCGGTGGCCAATCACCAAAGGGGTCTCGCCATTGAGTGTGGGGTAGCTGGGGCTGTCGTTGCCGCCGCAGGCCGCCAGGGCCAGCGCAGCAGCCAGGGCCAGCGCAGCGGGCCGAATGCCATGGGGAATGCCTCGGAAAAGGCCCCGGGACGTGCGATCGATGTCAGTGTGCATTGCAGTTCTCCTCGTTGTATGTGATCCCAGCGGCGCACTGTGGGCCCGCCTTGTGACAGCGCCATGACGATGTGCCTGCAGTGTCATGTGCCAGACATACCCACAGTGTCAAAGCACCAAAACAGAGCAAAAACAGAAGGCAAAGCACCAAAACAATGCAATCAACCTCTCAAATCACCAAGTTTGTGCATTACCTTATGACGGTTTGACATAATTTGGTGCGCAGCGCCTTGCCTGTTGTTTTGATGCAGAAAGCCTTTTTCGACATGAAATACGAATCCGTGGACAGCTTCCTCTCCCAGGTCTCTCTTCGCAACCCGGGTCAGCCCGAGTTTCTGCAAGCTGTCACAGAGGTGATGGAAAGCCTGTGGCCTTTCATCCAGAAGAATCCCCGCTACGCTGAGCACGGCCTGCTGGAGCGCCTGGTGGAGCCCGAGCGCACGGTGATGTTTCGCGTGTCATGGGTGGACGACCACGGCAGCGTGCAGGTCAACCGGGGCTACCGCATCCAGCACAGCATGGCGATTGGCCCCTACAAGGGTGGGCTGCGTTTTCACCCCTCGGTGAACCTGTCGGTGCTGAAGTTTTTGGCGTTTGAGCAAACCTTCAAGAACGCGCTGACCACCCTGCCCATGGGCGGCGGCAAGGGCGGCAGCGACTTTGACCCCAAGGGCAAGAGCGCGGGCGAGGTGATGCGGTTTTGCCAGGCTTTTGTGACCGAGCTGTACCGCCATGTGGGCCCCGACACCGATGTGCCCGCAGGCGACATCGGCGTGGGCGGCCGCGAGGTGGGCTTCATGGCGGGCATGTACAAAAAGCTGGCCAACAGCGCGGCCAGCGTATTCACCGGCAAGGGCCTGTCGTTTGGTGGCTCGCTGATCCGCCCCGAGGCCACCGGCTACGGCACGGTGTACTTTGCGCAAGAAATGCTCAAGACCCGTGGCCGCTCGTTTGACGGGTTGCGCGTGTCGGTTTCGGGCTCGGGCAATGTGGCGCAATACGCGGTGGAAAAGGCCATGGAGCTGGGCGCCAAGGTGATCACGGTGTCGGATTCGAGCGGCACCATCGTGGACGAAGACGGCTTCACCCCCGAGAAGCTGGCCATCTTGATGGACGTGAAGAACCACCACTATGGCCGCGTGAGCGACTACGCCCAGCGCACGGGCGTGAAGTTTGAAGCCGGTGTGCGCCCCTGGCATGTGAAGGTGAACGTGGCCCTGCCCTGCGCCACGCAAAACGAGCTGGACGCCCAAGACGCCGCCACCCTGATCCGCAACGGTGTGCTGTGCGTGGCCGAAGGCGCCAACATGCCCTCGACCATCGAAGCGGCCAAGGCTTTTGAAGCCGCAGGCGTGCTGTATGCCCCCGGCAAGGCCAGCAACGCAGGCGGCGTGGCCACCTCGGGCCTGGAGATGAGCCAGAACGCGGCCCGCCTGTCATGGCCGCGCGAAGAAGTGGACGCCCGCCTGCTGCAGATCATGCAAGGCATTCACACCGCCTGCCTGCGCTACGGCCAGCGCGCCGATGGCAGCGTGAGCTACATCGACGGCGCCAACGTGGCAGGCTTTGTGAAGGTGGCCGACGCGATGCTGGCCCAGGGCGTGGTGTAACGCGCAGCCCTCAGGGCCGCCAAGCAAGGGGGCTTCAGGAACCTGTTCCAAGCCCCCTTTTTTCATTTGGCCGACGCCTCCAATGCCAGTATGCTGACCGACAGTCTCCCGCCTTGGACCAAAAACACCTTCAAGGCCCCGGAGGTGCAACCCGTGGAGGAATACAGCGCATGGAAATCTTCAACTTCCTGAACCTCATGGTCGAGAAGGCGGGCTCGGACCTGTTCTTCAGCGTGGGGGCGCCCGTCAACGTGAAGATCGAGGGCATCACCCACCCGCTCAAGATGCCCGCGCTGTTGCCGGGCCAGGTCAAGCAGCTGGCGTACTCAATCATGAACGAACGCCAGATCAGCGAGTTCGAGGCCAAGCAGGAGATGAACCTGTCCATCTCGGCCGAGAACCTGGGGCGATTTCGGGTGAACGTATTTGTGCAGCGCGGCGAGACCGGCATGGTAGTGCGCTACATCAAGAACAAGATTCCGCCGCTAGCCGCCCTGGGTCTGCCTCCGGTGCTGGAGAAACTGGTCATGCTCAAGCGCGGGCTGGTGCTGGTGACGGGCGCCACGGGCTCGGGCAAGTCCACCACGCTGGCGTCCATGCTCAACTTCCGCAACGAAAACACCACGGGCCACATCCTCACCATTGAAGACCCGCTGGAGTTTTTGCACTCGCACAAGCTCTCGGTGGTGGACCAGCGCGAGGTCGGCATCGACACCCAGTCGTACGAAGAGGCGCTCAAGAACGCGCTGCGCGAAGCGCCCGACGTGATCATGATCGGCGAGATCCGCGACCGCAACACCATGAAGCAGGCCATTGCGTATGCCGAGACAGGGCACCTGTGCCTGTCCACCCTGCACGCCAACAACGCCAACCAGGCCATGGAGCGGGTGATCAACTTCTTCCCGGAAGACGCACACCACCAGTTGCTGATGGACCTGAGCCTGAACCTGGCGGGCGTGGTGTCGCAGCGGCTCATCCCCGGCCTGCATGAAAAGCTGGTGCCTGCGGTGGAGGTGATGCTCACCTCGCCCTACATTGCCGACCTGATCGGCAAAGGCGAGTTCTCCGGCATCAAGGAGGCCATGGGCCACAGCACCGAATCGGGCATGTGCACCTTTGACCAGGCGCTGTACAAGCTCTATACCGAAGGCCGTATTTCGCTGGAAGAAGCCCTGCACAATGCCGATTCGCGCACCGACCTGGCCCTGCGGGTGCGGCTGACAGCAGGGGTGAACACCTCGGACGCCGGGGATTTGACCATTGAGCCCACATCGCCCCAGCACCGGGCGTCGCAGCATTTTTGATGCGTCTGCAGGGAGGGGCCTGCAATACGCAACACCCGTTCGGGCTGAGCCTGTCGAAGCGGGGGCCCAGCACCCCGGCAGGCTTGCGGTAAACGGCTTGCGGTGGCTGAATGCAGGCCCATGAGCGCCAACACACCAGAACTTTCTGCCCCCGGGCCGACTCACTCGCTTTCATGAGACGCACGCCCCTCTTCCTCGCCCTGGCCGCCGCTGTGGCCATCACCGCTGGTTGCGCCACGCTGGACGCCAAGCAGCGCGAATGGATCTTCCAGCCCAGCGACCGCAGCTGGGGCGGCGCACAGTCCACCGAGGGCATGCAGGACGTGTGGATCGAATTCCCGTCGGCCACCACCGGCCAGGCCGAGCGCCTGCACAGCCTGTGGATGCCGCAGCCGCGCAGCCATGCACCCGTGCTGCTGTACCTGCACGGTGCACGCTGGAACGTGGCGGGCTCGTCTGGCCGCATAAGGCGCATGCACGCGCTGGGTTTTTCGGTGCTGGCGATTGACTACCGGGGCTTTGGCAAAAGCAGCGCGGGCCTGCCCTCTGAGGTGACCGCCGCCGAAGACGCCCGCGCCGCCTGGCAGTGGCTGGCGCAGCAGCACCCCAATGCGCCCCGCTACATCTTTGGCCACTCGCTGGGCGGTGCCATTGCCATCGATCTGGCCCGCAGTGTGGACGACGAGAAAGGCACGCTGGTAGAGGGCACTTTCACCAGCATCCCCGATGTGGTGAGCACCTTCCGCTGGGGCTGGCTGCCGGTGTCTCCCCTCATCACCCAGCGCTTTGAATCGGTGCGCAAGGTGGCCGAAATTGGGTCGCCCCTGCTGGTGGTGCACGGCAGCGAGGACACCCTCATCCAGCCCGCGCTGGGCCGCAAGCTGTTTGACGCCGCCCAGGAGCCCAAGCAGTTCATCCTGGTCGAAGGCGGCTCGCACCACAACACCAACGCCGTGGGCCAGGGGCAATACCGGCAGGCGCTGGCCTCGCTGTTTAAGATCCGATAGCCCACACGGTGCCTGCAACACCATCCCACCCGTTCGGGCTGAGCTTGTCGAAGCCTTGTGCAGCGCTTCGACAAGCTCAGCGTGAACGGACTGGGGAAAAGTATGCGCACCAAAGTCCTCCTGGCTGAGTCCGCGATGGCTCAGACCTCTTGGAACATCTCTCGCCCGTTCGGGCTGAGCCTGTCGAAGCCCTGCGCAGCGTTTTGCCATGCCCAGCATGACCGGGCCGACAGGGACAAGCCCCCTCCCCCATCTGGTACCCTCAGCCGGTTATGTCTGCCCCTTCTGCCACCGCAGGCGCTGCGCCGCTCACGCCTGCCACGCCGCCTTCGCCCACACCCGGCCTGGCCATTCTGGTGCTGGCCCTGCTGCTAAGCATCCAGCCCGTCACCACCGACCTGTACCTGCCCGCGCTGCCCGCACTCACCCGCGAGTTGGGTGCCACCGTGGCTGCTGGCCAGCTCACGCTCAGCGCGCTGCTGCTGGCCTTTGGCTGCTCGCAACTGGTGTGGGGCCCGCTGTCTGACCGCCTTGGCCGCCGCCCGGTGCTGCTGGCGGGCCTGGGCATGTACACCGCCGCATCGGTGGCCAGCGCCCTGGCCCCCAGCATGGGCCTGCTGATCGTGTGGCGCGTGCTGCAAGGCGCGGCCATGGGCGCGGTGGTGATGTGCGCCCGCGCCATCGTGCGCGACCTGTACACGCCGCTGACCGGGGCACGCGCCATGTCCAAAGCCCTGACCGGGCTGGGCGTGGTGGCCTGTCTGTGCGCGCCCCTGGGCGGCATGCTCGCGCAGTGGCTGGGCTGGCGTGCGGCGCTGCTGGCCGTCACGGCCTACGCGCTGGCCACGCTGGCGCTGGTGGCGCTGCGCATGCCCGAGACAGTGCAGCACAAAAACCCGCTGGCACTGCAGCCCACCACGCTGCTGAGCAATTGGCGACTGGTGCTGGGGCACCCCACGTTCTGGGCGTTTTCGCTGCTCACCACGGCCACGTACTGCGGGCTGTTCACTTTTTTAGCGGCGTCGTCGTTCGTGTTCATCGAGGTGCTGCAGCTCACCCGCACGCAATACGGCTGGATGCTGCTGTCCACCAGCGCGGCGTATTTTGTGGGCACTTTTTTGTGCCGCTATCTGCTCGCGCGCCTGGGGCTGCGCCGCACCGTGGCGATGGCAGGGGGCTTGAGCCTGCTGGGCGGCTGCGGCATGGCCCTGGTGGCCCTGGCGGGCTGGCACCAGCCGGTGGCGCTGCTGGCGCCGTTTTACCTGTTCATGCTGGGCCACGGCATCCACCAGCCCTGCGGGCAAACGGGCTCGGTCGGGCCGTTTCCGCAGGCGGCGGGCGTGGCCTCGGCCCTCAATGGTTTTGTGATGATGCTGGCCGCCTTTGCCACGGGCGGCTGGGTAGGCTCCCACCTCAACGGCACCCTCTGGCCGCTGATCTACGGCGTGCTGTTCTGGTCCGTCGTGCTGGGCATTACATCCTGGACTTTGGTACAAAAATTTGGAGAACCGCGACATGCTGCCTGAACACCTGCCCAACATTGCGCTGGCAGGCCCTACCGCATCGGGCAAAACCGCCGGGGCGCTGGCCCTGGCTGCCGTGCTGGGGCGGCGCATGCCGGTCGAAATCATCAGCGTCGATTCAGCCCTGGTCTACCGGGGCATGGACATTGGCACCGCTAAGCCCACGGCGGCAGAGCGCGCCGCCGTGCCGCACCACCTCATCGATATCCGCGACCCGCTGCAGGCCTACAGCGCTGCCGAGTTTGTGCAAGACGCCACGCGCCTCATCGCCGAGATCCGCGCACGCGGTGCCCTGCCCCTGCTGGTGGGCGGCACCATGCTGTACTTCAAGGCGCTGATCGACGGCATTGACGACATGCCCGCCGCCGACCCCGAGGTGCGCGCCCAGCTAGAAGCCCAGGCCCAGGCCATTGGCTGGCCTGGCATGCACGCCGAGCTGGCCAAGGTAGACCCCACCACCGCCGCCCGCCTGGCGCCGGGCGACAGCCAGCGCATCCAGCGTGCGCTGGAGGTGTGGCATGTGTCGGGCCAGCCACTGTCGAGCTTTCACACTACAAAAAAAGGAGCTGCCAGCGCAAGCGCAGCAGGCGCTACAGCCCTTTTTTCTTTAGAACCCGACCACCGTGCCTGGCTGCACGAGCGCATAGCCCAGCGGTTTGACGCCATGCTGGCCGCAGGCTTTATGGACGAGGTGCGCGGCCTGCGCGCACGCGGCGACCTGCATGCCGACCTGCCATCGATGCGCTGCGTGGGCTACCGGCAAGCGTGGGACGAGCTGGACTACCAGGCCCGCAAAGGCCCCGACGCGCCGCTGAACATCGCCCACTTCCGCGAGCGCGGCATCGTTGCAACTCGCCAGCTGGCCAAGCGCCAGGTGACCTGGCTGCGCAGCATGCCCGAGCGCCACGCCATCGCCTGCGACCAGCCCACCGCCGTGGCCGCACTGGTGCAGGCCGTGCTGCAGCGGCTGGACCAGGCAGACAAGCCAGCCGCCGCATCCAAAGAAACCAGCGCCTGAGCGCAAAGCCCCAACGGCCCTTTATCCCCTTGGCCCAATCCCCTGTTGGCCCTTCTGCCCACCCCGCGACTGCCCACCCCGCACCAGCCCACCAGCCCACCCGTCCATGCCCGCCCCCACGCTGAGCCCCACGCCCACCCTGTCCGTCCAGCACCTGGGCAAGCACTACGGCAGCACCGCGGTGTTTTCGCAGGTGGACTTCAGCGTGGCGCCTGGTGAGTTTGTGGCCATCGTGGGCGATTCGGGCGTGGGCAAATCCACCCTGCTCAACTGCCTGGCCGGGCTGGACCAGTGGGACCAGGGCGACATCACCTACACCGCCCAGGCTGGCACCAGCACCCGCTTGGCCGACCTGGACGACACCGCCCGCGCCCTGTGGCGCCGCGCCCATGTGGGCTTTGTGTTCCAGGCCTTCCACGTGCTGCCGCACCTGGACGTGGCGCAAAACGTGGCCCTGCCGCTGATGCTGCTGGGCCAGACAGACCCTGCGCGTGTTCAACGCATGCTCGATGCCGTGGGCCTGGGCACGCTGGGCAACCGCCTGCCCCAGCAACTGAGCGGCGGGCAACTGCAGCGCGTGGCCATCGCCCGCGCCCTGGTGCACCGCCCCGGCCTGCTGCTGGCCGACGAGCCCACCGGCAACCTCGACCCCACCACGGCAGCTTTGGTCATGGACCTGCTGCTGGCCCAAACGCGCGAGCACGGCGCATCGCTGGTGCTGGTCACGCACTCTGACGCCGCCGCAGCCCGCGCCGACCGGGTGCTGCGGCTGACGGCCAGCGGCATGGTGGGCTGAGCCCGCCTACGCGTTACGCCGCCTCGCGCAGCGCTTCGACAAGCTCAGCGTGAACGGTCGGGGGAAGGCGCACCCCAAAGCCCCGCCCCACACGTTCAGACTGAGCCCGTCGAAGCCAGGGCACATCACCCCACCCGTTCGGGCTGGGCCCGCCATGGCACGGATCTCTTGGAACCCCAAATACCCGTTCGGGCTGAGCCCGTCGAAGCCGGGGCACGCCCACCCAGACCTCGTAGGTCGGGTTAGCCCGCAAGGGCGTAACCCGACGCCCACAGGGCACGCAGCGTTGACGTCGGGTTACGCTGCGCTAACCCGACCTACACAGCTGAATCTACCCACGCGTCGCACAGTGCAGCGCTTCGACAAGCTCAGCGTAAACGGTTGGGGAAAGCACATGCCCCCCAGCCCCCCATCCACTGGGGCTGAGCCTGCGATGGCCTGGGCCGCTTTGAACCAGCACTTTGAACCAGCCCACCCGTTCGAGCCTGTCGAAGCCAGGGCACACCCCACGCCAGCGGCACAATGCCCCCATGCTCGCACTGCTTCGCACCTTCTCGTGGCAAGACCTGCGCCACCACCCTTGGCGCAGCGCCGCCGCCGTGGCTGCCGTCATGCTGGGCGTGGCGCTGGCGTTTGCCGTGCACGTCATCAACGCATCGGCGCTGGACGAGTTCTCGCAGGCCGTGCGCGCCGTCAACGGCCAGCCCGATCTGGAAGTGCGCGCCATGCAGGGCACGCTGGGCGAAGACCTGTTTGCCCAAATCGCCACCCACCCCGACGTGGCCCGCGCCAACCCGGTGCTGGAGGCCACAGCCATGGCCCGCCCTGCAGCCTCCACAGCATCCACAGCCCCCACCGAGGCACAAGCCCCCTCCAACGACGCCATCCCCCTGCGCCTGCTGGGGGCCGATGCCCTGCTGCTGCCCGCCATGGCCCCGGCCCTCATGCCCCGGCCGTGGGAAGGCGCGGCACGCGATGCACTCTTTGCCCCCGCCACGGTTTACCTCAACCCCGCCGCCCTGCAAGCGCTGGGCGTGCCGCCCGAAGGCACCCAGCCCCGCCCCACGCTGCAACTGCAAACCGGCCTGCAAACCCTGACCGTGCAAGTGGCAGGCACCGTGAGCGCCCCCGGCGCCCCACTGGCGGTGATGGACATTGGCGCTGCGCAAGACCTGCTGGGCCGCGTGGGCCAGCTCACCCGCATCGACCTGCAACTGCAGCCCGGCACCGACCGCAGCGCCTTCCAACAATCGCTGCAAGCCCTGCCCGGCTGGCCCGCGCAGGCCACGCTGGCCGAGCCGGGCGATGCGGCGCAGCGGGTGAGCAACCTCTCGCGCGCCTACCGTGTGAACCTGACGGTGCTGGCGCTGGTGGCGCTGTTCACCGGGGCGTTTTTGGTGTTCTCGGTGCTGGCCCTGAGCGTGGCGCAGCGCGGGCCGCAGTTTGCGCTGCTGGCCGTGCTGGGCGCCACCCCGCGCCAGCGACTGGCGCTGGTGCTGGCCGAATCGGCCCTGCTGGGCCTGGTGGGCAGCCTGGCCGGGCTGGCACTGGGCACGGCCCTGGCCAGCGCAGCGCTGCAGTTGCTGGGTGGCGACCTGGGCGGTGGCTACTTTGCCGGGGTGCAGCCCCGCTTGCAGTGGAGCTTGAGCGCCGCCCTGCTGTACGGCAGCCTGGGCGTGACCGCCGCCGTGGTGGGCGGCTGGTGGCCCGCCCGCGCCGCGCAAGCCCTGCCGCCTGCGCAAACCCTCAAAGGCATGGGCAGCGCCAGCGGGCGCGCCGGGCGGGGCTGGGTGGGTATGGTTTTGATAGCTGCCAGCGCTTTATTGGCGGCGCTTCCGCCCATTTTTGGCATTCCACTGGCGGCCTATGTAGCGATTGGCCTGCTGCTGGTGGGCGGCATTGCCCTGCTGCCCTGGGGCGTGGCCTGGCTGCTGCAGCGGCTGCAGCCCCTGGCCGTGCGCCACCCGCTGACCCTGCTGGCGCTGGAGCGTGCGCGCCGCATGCGCGGCACCGCCGCCATTGCCGTGGGCGGCGTGGTGGCCAGCCTGAGCCTGGCCGTGGCGCTGACGGTGATGGTGGCCAGCTTTCGCGGCTCGGTCATCCAGTGGCTGGACGCGGTGCTGCCATCGCCGCTGTACGTGCGCTCGGCACTGCAAGCCGCTGGCGGCGACGCTGCGCTGCTGCCCCCCGGCTTTGCCGAAGCGGTGGCCCGCCTGCCGGGTGTGGACAAGGTATCGCCCCTGCGCACCAGCCCCCTGCAACTGAGCGCCGCCCGCCCCGCCCTCACCGTGCTCAGCCGCCCCCTTGGCACCGACCCCGCCCAGGTGCTGCCCCTCACCGGCCCCGCTTTGCCCGTGCCCACCGGGCAAATCGGCGTGTATGTGAGCGAGGCGGTGGTGGACCTGTACGGCGTGCGCCCCGGCCAGGCGTGGCCCGAACTTTCCAAGGCTTTTATGCCTGTAGCGCCCGATCATCAAGCGCAGGCAGCTACGTTTTTTATAGCAGGCGTGTGGCGCGACTATGTGCGCCAGACCGGGGCCATTACCCTCGACAGCGCCGCCTACCAGCACCTGACGGGCGACACCCGCATCAGCGATCTGGCCCTGTGGCCTGCCGAGGGGGTGGACATGGCTGCACTGCAAGGCCACATCCGCAACGCGGCGCAGCAGGCCAGCGCGGCAGCACCAGCGGGCTCCAGCGACTCAGGTGCCGCCAACAGCAACGTGGATGGCAACCCGCCCCTGGTCGAATTTGTCTCCGCCCAATCCATCCGCGAACGCTCGCTGCAAATTTTTGACCGCAGCTTCGCCGTCACCTACTGGCTGCAGGCCGTGGCCATTGGCATCGGCCTGTTCGGCGTGGCCGCCAGCTTCAGTGCCCAGGTGCTGGCCCGCCGCAAAGAGTTCGGCCTGCTCGCCCACCTGGGCCTCACCCGCCGCCAAATCCTGGCCGTGGTGGCAGGCGAAGGCGCGGCGTGGACGGGCATTGGCGCCATCGCTGGCGTGCTGCTGGGCCTGGCCGTTTCCGTAGTGCTGGTGCACGTGGTCAACCCGCAGAGTTTTCACTGGACGATGGAGATGAACATCCCCGCCCCGCGCTTGTGGGCGCTGTGTGCGGCGGTGGTGGTGTCGGGGACGGTGACTGCGTGGCTGGCTGGGCGAGCGGCGGCGGGGAGGGATGCGGTGATGGCGGTGAAGGAGGATTGGTAGCACACGCTTTTCCCTTCCGGTTTCATACGAACCTTCCTATAACGCCCCCACAACCATGTCGAAAAAAGTTGGGGTCAATTTTTTGTAATCTATGCAGTGACACTCTGAATTCAAGTCAAGCCTCAAGCTCTTTTTGCTTTGGTATTGACGAGCATTTACATAAACTGTGCGCAATAACCACCAGAGGAGAAAATTTTGGCAAGTATCAGTCAAGGCTCGACGGCATCCAAGGCTAGCAACGTGGATCCCAGAAAGGAAATGCTGACAGCTATCGATGGCGTGGCAAAACGTGGCGGTATCTCGAGAGATAAAGCCATCACTGCGTGGTACGCGTCGACGTTGCTAGGGATTGACGAAGACGAGGCAATTGACGCAGCCTCTGTCGATGGCTCGGAGGACAACGGCTGCGACTTTATCTATATCGATAATGACCAAGAAGTTGTATATGTTCTCCAAGGCTACGTTTCCGACCGAGCGGATCGAAGCGCAGGAATCAAGAAGTGGAATGCGCTGGTTGCGGCAGTTACCAACATTAATGATCCAATCTCTTTCCAGCATGGCGGACGCCGAGATATATTTGACCTTCTCACAGAAGTAGACATCTCGCATTATTCTCGAGTTTTTGGCCTTGTAACCCTAGCAGCAAAATCTGATCAAATTGCTAGACAACGTGAAGCAACAGTGCGCGCAAGGACCTATGGGCCAGAGGCAACCTTTTTTTATGAATATCAAGAGTCGATTTATGACAAGTTTGTGATAGCTCGAGCGGCGGACCGTAATGTCACAGAAGACGCAATTACATTCTCCGGCCCAGTCGCAGATATCAAGGGTGACTTCGGACAAGCCATTGTTGGTTCCGTAGCGGCATCTGAACTAGCCAGGCTACATGAAAAATACAACAATCAGTTATTTGAAGGAAATGTGCGCCTCTTTATCGGCGAACGAAAAGGCGGAATTAATGAGAAAATTGTCGAAACGGCAAATAATCGACCTGGTGACTTCTGGGCACTAAACAATGGAATTACCATAGTTGCCGACAGTTTCGAAAATGTTGGTGGCAACAAGTATCTAATACGACGATTTTCGGTTGTAAACGGGTGCCAGACAACGGTTAGCTTGACACGAGCAATTGAAAAATCTCCAGATGCGGGCAAAGCACAAGTTCTCGCAAGAATAGTGGGCGCCAAAAAAGCTTTATTAACCGACATCGTCCGTTACAACAATACTCAGAATCCAGTAAAGCTAGCAGCAGTCCGCTTACTAGACCCCATTCAGGAGAGTCTGCGAAGCGCCTTTTCTACCATCGAATACGTTTATGCACCTAAACAGGAAGGTGCAAAAACTGCAAAAAGCGCCAAACGAATAGAGCTTGATCGCATCACACAATATCTAGCTGCCATGTCAGAAGACACGGTTTTAGAGTCAGTAGCGAAGAAAGCCGAGCTTTTTGATCGCTCGTATAAAAACATATTTCCTCGCGGATTAAAACCTGAACGCGTAATGCTTGCATGGCTCCTAGCCCAAGAAATAGAAAATGAAAGAGCACAACTGCTTAATGCACAAGAGGGAGATTCCGATCCAATAATGAAAGCTATTCTCGGAATTCATGGAACGCCCTGGGGAATATACGTTGCAAATACACTAATCGAGAAATCAGGCTCTGACATGAGCAAGCTAACATTAAAGAGAATGATCTCACCTGATTTCAATGCTGCGCTCAAAAAGTACGCAAAAAGAGCTATGGAGCTGTACTCAGAAATCGCTGTCAACATAGTGACCACAGACGAGGCCGACTCTTCAACACGGAATGAATTACGAGCGAAGCCATTCTTGGAAAAGTTAAAAAGAAACCTCGCACTACGCATGGCGCGAATTGGAACCTGGAAGTTGCCTAAGCTAAACTCTGTCGGCTAAACATTAGCTTTTTTATTATTTATGACAGTGATCCCTCTGAAAAGTTAATGCAATATTTACTGAAAGGCTATTGACTACCTAAATTCGGTTTTGCTGCACAATGCAATCCTTTTCCAGCTTGACGTCTTTGGCGAAAGATTCTTCCATCCAATGTGAAGCAAGAATCTGTGCATATGCAGCACTGTTCAGCAAGGAATTTCATTTGCGCAGCAAAGCCCCTGAATTCTGTTAAAGACGGGCCTAGGCACTACAGCAGTTCGGCCCCATTCTCTCGATAAGTTGTCATATGGAATCCCCCTCCCCCTGGCTCCACGAAGCCATCGCCCGCATCGAAGCCGACTACCAGCGCAGCGCCGATACCCACCTGATCCCGCTGCGCCTGCCTGCCTTTGCTGCGCACGGCATTGACCTGTACCTCAAGGACGAATCCACGCACCCGACGGGCAGCCTGAAGCATCGGCTGGCGCGGTCGCTGTTTTTGTATGCGCTGTGCAATGGCTGGCTGCATGAGGGCTCGACGGTGGTGGAGGCGTCGAGCGGCTCCACGGCAGTGAGCGAGGCCTACTTTGCGCGGCTGCTGGGCTTGCCGTTTGTGGCGGTGATGCCGCGCAGCACCTCGCCCGAGAAGATTGCGCAGATCGAGTTCCACGGTGGGCGCTGCCATCTGGTGGGCAGTGCGGGCCAGGTGTATGAGGAGGCCCGCGCCATTGCGGCGGAGACGGGCGGGCATTACATGGACCAGTTCACCTATGCCGAGCGGGCCACCGACTGGCGGGGCAACAACAACATTGCCGAGAGCATGTTCACCCAGATGGCGCGCGAGCGGCACCCGGTGCCGCGCTGGATTGTGGTGGGCGCAGGCACGGGCGGCACCAGCGCCACCATTGGCCGTTATGTGCGCTACCAGCGGCACGCCACGCAGGTGTGCGTGGCCGACCCGGCGGGCTCGGTGTTCAGCGCCTACCACCGCACGGGCGATGCCAGCCTGACGGCCCCGGGCTCGCGCATCGAGGGCATTGGCCGCCCCCGGGTGGAGCCCAGCTTTATCCGCACGCTGGTAGACCGCATGGTGGATGTGGCGGATGTGGATTCGGTGGCAGCGATGCGAGTGCTGTCGCAACTGCTGGGGCGGCGCGTGGGGCCATCCACCGGCACCAACTTTGTGGCGATGCTGACGCTGGCGCATGAGATGCGTGAGCGGGGCGAGAGCGGCTCGATCTTGTCGTTGCTGTGCGATGCGGGGGAGCGGTATTTGCCCACGTACTACAACGGCGACTGGGTGTCTGCCACCATGGGTGACTGCACCGAGGCGCAGGCGCGCATTGCGGCGCTGCTGGATTGATCGGCACAACGGCGGACGAATCTGATGCCGATGCGTGCACTAACACCTATGCCCACTGGTGCGGCTGCGCCCGCAATGGTGCGGGCCCTCTCGCGCCGCAGGTGGCTGGCCTGGGCGCTGGGTGCGATGGGTGCGGGGGCTGGCCCCATCGCCCAGGCACTGCCCGCTCGGGCGCTGCAGTTTCCGCGTGACCATGGCAGCCACTCCGAGCTGCGCACCGAGTGGTGGTACATCACCGGCTATGCCACGGCCGGGGGGCGGCCGTTTGGGTTTCAGGTGACGTTTTTCCGATCGCGTATGGATGCCACGCAGGCCATGCAGTCGGCCTTTGCGGCCAAGCAGCTGGTGTTTGCGCACGCTGCCGTGACCGATGTGCAGGGCCGCCGCTTGCTACACGACCAGCGCATGGCACGGGCCGGGTTTGGCGTGGCGCAGGCCAGCGAGGCCGATACCGCAGTGCGGCTACGGGACTGGAGCCTGCAGCGGCAGGACACGGCGCGGGGGAAGCCCGACACAGCCACCAGCCGCTACACCACCCAGGTGGTGGGCGAGCACTTTGGTCTACAGCTGCAGTTTGACGCCACCCAGCCCCTGCTGTTGCAGGGCCAGCAAGGGCTGTCGCGCAAAGGGCCGCAGGCAGCGCAGGCCAGCTACTACTACAGCCAGCCCCAACTGGCGGTAAGCGGCCGCATCGTGCTGGATGGGCGCACCCTGACCATTGACACCACCCAGTCCGCCCGCGCCTGGATGGACCATGAGTGGAGCGAGGCCCTGCTGGCCGACGATGCGGTGGGCTGGGACTGGATCGGCATGAACCTGCTGGACGGCAGCGCGCTCACGGCCTTCAGGCTGCGGCGGGCCGATGGCACGGCGCTGTGGGCGGGCGGGTCGTTCAGGGCGGTGGGCCAAGCCACCCGCGTGTTCACCGCCACCGAGGTGGCCTGGCGCCCACTGCGCTGGTGGACCAGCCCCGAGAGCGGCGCCCGCTACGCGGTGCAGTGGGAGGTGCAAACCCCCGTGGGCACCTACACCGTGGCGGCGGTGCTGGATGCGCAGGAGCTGGACAGCAGTGCGTCGACCGGGGCGGTGTATTGGGAGGGTTTGTCAGACCTGCTGCACGCCAATGGCAACGTGGCGGGGCGTGGGTATCTGGAGATGACGGGGTACACCCGGGCCATGCGGCTTTGAGCGCAGGGCTGGGGTGCGGTGGGTTGCGGTTGGCTCCCATAGCCCCGCCTCCACAGAATCACTACGGATCGATTTCAATAAAAAAGAGCATGCAACGCGTGGCCGCAGGCTCTTTGGACGGGCGTTCAGCCGGATGAATCAGGCTGCGATTCAGTCCCTGGACAGCGCCAAAGCCTGACCCCGCTGGGGCGATGCGCTGCCACCCCATGCGGCCGCGCCACCGTGGTCGAGCTTGAAGCCTGCCACCGCATCGGCCAGCGCCACCGCTTGGTGCTGCAGCGACTGGGCGGCGGCCGTGGCTTCTTCGACCAAAGCGGCGTTCTGCTGGGTGGACTGGTCCATCAGCGTGACGGCGCTGCCGATCTCGGCAATGCCAGTGCTTTGCTCCTGGCTGGCCAGGCTGATGTCAGCCACGATGGTGGTGACCTTGCGCACGCTTTCCACCACCTTGTCCATGGTGGCGCCGGCCTCTTGCACCAGCTTGCTGCCCGCATCCACTTGCGAGGCCGATTCGCTGATCAGCTCCTTGATCTCTTTGGCGGCCGTGGCGCTGCGCTGGGCCAGCGTACGCACTTCAGAGGCCACCACCGCAAAGCCGCGCCCTTGCTCACCAGCGCGGGCGGCCTCGACGGCGGCGTTCAGGGCCAGGATGTTGGTCTGGAAGGCAATGCCGTCAATGACGCCAATGATGTCCACGATCTTGCGGGCCGAGGCATCGATGCCGCCCATGGTCTGCACCACCTGCCCCACCACGGTGCTGGCGTGCGACGCGACCTGCGATGCGCCGGTGGCCAGGTCGTTGGCCTGGCGGGCGTTGGCCGCGTTTTGCTGCACGGTGGCGGTCAGCTGCTCCATGGCAGCGGCGGTTTCTTCGAGGGAGCCCGCCTGTTGTTCGGTGCGCGCTGACAGGTCGTGGTTGCCGCTGGCAATCTCAGTGGAGGCCAGTCGCACGGACTCGGACGATTCGCGGATGCTCACCAGCACCTTGGCGATCTTGTCCACAAACTGGTTGAACGAGGCAGCGATGGTGGCCAGCTCGTCATTGCCCTCGGTGGCAAGGCGGCGGGTCAGGTCACCCTCGCCCGAGGCAATGTCGCGCAAGGCGTCGCTTACCAGCCCCAGGCGGCGCAGCTGGCGGCTGACCGCCACCGTCAGCAGGGCCACGGCCACCAGCACGCTCAGTACGGTGATGGTGGCAGCAATCTGCAGCATGGCGGTCACTGCCTGCGTAGCTTCTGCGCGGTCAATGGCAATCGCCAGCGTCCAGGGCGTGCCGTCGACCTTGGCGGCATACAGCATCTGGTCGGCGCCATCGATCAGCACATCGGCGCGGGCGCTGTCAGCGGCCAATTTGGTCAACAAAGCGGCGTCTACGCCTTTGGCAATGTCGGATGCGGGCTTGAGCGAGAGGTCGGCCTTGGGGTGCGCCAGCAGCTTGCCTTCGCCGTCAATCAGGAACGCAAAGCTTTTGGAGATAGGGCGGATCGCGGCGACCTTCTTGGTCACAGTGTCCAGGTGCATGTCGGAACCGACCACGGCAGTGGGCTGCCCTTTGGGGCCAACGGGCTCGACAAAGCTGATAGTGAGCTTGCCCGTGCTCGCATCCACGTAAGCCGGGGTCAAGGCTGGCCCCCCGGTTTGCACGGCCTGCTTGTACCAAGGGCGGGCCGTTCCGTCGTAGCCATCGGGCATGGGGTGGGCAAAGATGTTGCGTTTGTCGGCGTAGACAAAATACGTGTCGTCAAACGCACCAGCCTGTTTGGCGGCCAGCAAAAAGGGCACTGGCTCTGCCTGGCCCACGGCCAGTTTCAATGAGCTGGTGATGCGCTGCTTCTCTCGCACCCACTCCGCCAGTTCGTTGGCGTGGGATCGGGTGAGCTGACCCACGCGGTCGTCAATGCCATTCAAAGTGTCTTTGCGAACCACCACAAAAGTAGCCAGCGCCAGCGTTAGAAGTGAAAACACCGTGATCGCAACGCAAATGGCAATCAGCCGTGCACGCAGTGTTTGAAACATGTGGAGCGCCTTGAATGTAAGTGTTTGAAAATTATCTGCCAGCCGTTTCACAGGTGGCGCAAATTTTCGGCAACGGCCCACATGGTAGCTAGTTAGCAACAAAGTATGCACTAGCTACGGGAAATCACTGGCCCGTAAAAAAAGGCAAGTACCTGGAGATTGCAGGCCTAGTCAGCGCGGTTTTTCCTATGCAATGCACTGCATAGCCCTCTTTTGCTTTGAGGTATTGGGGATGGAAAGGCGAGGGAGAAACGTGGGCCAACTGGGGCGTGGTGGATAAAGCAGCCAGAGTCGTTACCGACCAAGGCTGGCCGCAACAGCATCGATTTATCTGGCATGGATCGGTGCAATTCAGCACTGCGAAATGACCAGCACCTTGGCCCCTGCCAGCCATGGCTGATGCCCCCGCCCCGAAAGAGGCAACTACTGCAAGGGCTCTTTCAAGACGGATGGAAGGGGAAGCACGGCAATGCCTTCGTCCAGCAATTGCACGGTTTCCTGCAGCGTGGCTTGCCCGCGAATGGCACGCTCATCGGCATCACCCGCATGGATTTTGCGAGCCTCTTCGGCGAAGCGAGAGCCCACATCTTCAGACTCGGCCACCATGCGACGGGCCTGGTGTAACCAAGCGGCGAGTTGCTGCGGATTGGGGGCGGGAGATTCCGGCTGGCGCACAGAGGGAGACTGAGCAAGGGGCTCGGGCGGCGTGGCCCCCAAGTTCAAGCGCGGGGCGCTGAGGCGCTTGTGCACCTGCTCATCACCGCACAAAGGGCATTGCACCAACCCCCTTTGGAGCTGAGACTGAAAGTCTTCTTCCGATGCAAACCAGCCTTCAAAGACATGTTCGCTACGGCACTGCAGATCAAGCACCTTCATGGCGACGAGCTTACGCGAGGGTCAGGCAATCAACCGCGACGGCGCACAAGGTAGCGGTAGATGAACCCAGGGAATGCCAACGTGACGAACAACGTACCCGTGATGGCGTAGAACTCCCAACCCTGCGGCGCATTCTGGCCCGCGCGGCGCTCCAGCAGCATGGCGCAGCCACCTACGATGAAATACAGCGCCACCAGCTCCAGCAGTCGAATGAACAGGGTTTTGTGAGGCCTTGCCACGGGCCCCACCAGCGCCAGCCGCTGGCTCAGAAACGGCAGGTTGGCCGCAACCAACGCCGCGAAAATCACCAACCAGATGGCGCCTGTTTGAGACACGGCTCAAAAATTCTGGATCAAGTCGCGAGTGCACGCACGATGGCGTTGGCACACAGCGTCATCAGCCCGCCAGGCAACAGACCCAGCACCAGCACCAAGGCGCCGTTGATCGTCAGCACCACACGGACGTCCAATGGAGCGGACACGTGGGTAGCGGTGAGTGGTGCGTCAAAGTACATCACCTTCACTACGCGCAGGTAATAGAAGGCACCAATCAGCGACATCATCACGGCAAACACGGCCAAGGCGATGTACAGATTCTGACCCGATGCCAGCAGGGATTGCAGCACAGAGAGCTTGGCGTAGAAGCCCACCATGGGCGGGATACCCGCCATGGAGAACAGGCACACGGCCATCACGCCGGCATACAAAGGGCTGCGTTGGTTCAATCCGGCCAGATCGGCAATCTCTTCGCTTTCAAAGCCTTCGCGGGCCAAGAGCAGGATGACACCGAAGGTGGCCAGGGTGGTCAGCACATAGGTGATGACGTAGAACATCGAGGCGCTGTAAGCGTTCTCTGCCACTGCCGAGTTCACTTGGCCATTGATCACGCCCGACAACAGACCCAGCAGCACAAAGCCCATTTGTGAAATGGTGGAGTAAGCCAACATGCGCTTGAGGTTGGTTTGCGCAATCGCCGCGAGGTTACCGACCAGCAAGGAGCCAATCGCCAACACAGCGAGCATTTGCTGCCAATCGATTGCCAGGGGCAACAGGCCATCCACCAACAGACGCATGGTGATGGCGAAAGCAGCCAACTTGGGCGCGCCACCAATCATGAGAGTAACGGCGGTAGGAGCACCTTGGTAAACGTCGGGGATCCACATGTGGAAAGGCACCACACCCAGCTTGAAAGCAAGGCCAGCCACCACGAACACCAGACCGAAGACCAGCACCTGGTGCTTGATTTGACCCGAAAGCACCGCCTTGAACACTTGGCCGATGTCCAAAGAGCCGGTAGCGCCGTAAAGCATGGACAGGCCGTACAGCAAGAAGCCACTGGCCATCGCACCCAAAACGAAGTACTTCATCGCCGCTTCAGTGGCCGTCGCGTTATCGCGACGCAAAGCCACCAGGGCGTAGCTGGACAGCGTCAACAATTCCAGACCCAGATAGATCACCAGGAAGTTGTTGCCGGAGATCATGATGAACATGCCCAGCAAGGCAAACATGGAGAGCGTGAACATCTCACCACCACGCAGCATGTCGCGGTCGGCAGCGTAAGGGCGGCCATACACCAGCGTCACCATGACAGCAATGGTGGCAAAACACTTGAGCCAATTGCCCATGGCATCACTGACCACCATGTTGCCAAAGCCGTAGAAGGTATTGCCACTGCTGGCGTAAACACCTTCCAGGGCGGCCACCACGGCCAAAGTGAGCATGGTCAGCACGTAGGTTGCAGTGCGCCGTGGGCTGTTCACCCCCAGATCGACCAGCGCAATCACGCAGGCCATCACAAGAAGCACGATCTCGGGGTAGACCGCAAGCCAGCTGATGTTGTCAATCATCTCAAATCTCTCAGTTCTGTCGGTCAGTTCAGCTTTTGCAAGGCCACGTGCTTGAGCAGTTCAGCCACCGAAGCGTCCATCACATCCGTGAACGGACGGGGGTACAGGCCCATCGCCAGCACGGCAATGGCAAGAAGCGCAAGCACCAAGAACTCACGGCTACCAATGTCCGTCAACTCCTTCACATGGCTGTTGCCCACAGGACCCAAGTAGACGCGCTTGAACATCCACAGTGTGTAGGCAGCACCAAAGATCAACGCCGTGGCAGCGGCCAGACCCACCCAGAAGTTGGCCTTCACGGCGCCCAGGATGACCATCCATTCGCCCACAAAACCAGCGGTTCCTGGCAGGCCGCAATTGGCCATCGCAAACAGCAGTGCAAATGCAGTGAAGTTGGGCATGGTGTTGACCACACCGCCGTAGGCAGCGATCTCACGGGAATGCACGCGGTCGTACAACACGCCGATCGACAGGAACATCGCGCCCGACACAAACCCGTGGGCAATCATCTGCACCAAACCGCCGGACACGCCCAGGTCATTGAAGATGAAGAAGCCGAGTGTGACAAACCCCATGTGGGCAACGGACGAGTAAGCCACCAGCTTCTTCATGTCCTTTTGCACCATGGCCACCAGACCCACGTAGATCACGGCCACCAGAGACAAACCGATCATCAGCCAAGCCCATTCGCGCGAGGCATCAGGGGCGATAGGCAGAGAAAAACGCAAGAAACCGTAGGCACCTAGCTTGAGCATGATGGCAGCCAGCACAGCAGAGCCGCCCGTTGGCGCTTCCACGTGAACATCAGGCAGCCAAGTGTGCACAGGCCACATGGGCACCTTCACGGCAAATGCCGCGAAGAAGGCAAAGAAAAGCAAGGTCTGCGCGGTGCTGCCCAAAGGCAGCTTGTGCCACGAAGCGATGTCAAAGCTGCCACCCGACTGGTTGTACAGGTAGATCAGCGCAATCAACATGAGCAAAGAGCCCATCAGCGTGTAAAGGAAAAACTTGAACGCTGCGTAGATCTTGTTGGGGCCGCCCCAGATACCGATGATCAGGTACATGGGGATCAGCGTGGCCTCGAAGAACACGTAGAACAGCATGCCATCGAGTGCCGTGAACACGCCAATCATCAGGCCCGACAAAATCAGGAAGGCGCCCATGTACTGGTTCACGCGCTCTGTGATGGACTCCCACGAAGCCAGAACCACGATCACCGTGATGAAAGCCGTCAGCGGAACAAACCAAAAAGAGATGCCGTCCACACCCAGGTGGTAGTGGATATTGAAACGCTCAATCCAAGCAGCCTTCTCGACGAACTGCATGGCTGCAGTGCCTGTCTCAAATCCACCATACAGAGGCAGCGTGACCAAAAAGCCAACCACGGCACCCACCAGTGCAATCCAGCGCACCGCGCGGGCATGCTCATCTCGCCCCAAAGCGAGCAACACTGCCCCAAAGACAACAGGGGTCCAGATTGCGAGACTCAACAACGAACTCATTTTGTTTTTTTCCTTACTTGATGAGCTGCATGAAGAAGTCGCCCCAGACAAACCAGGTCATCAGCGCGAAGACACCCAAAATCATCACCAAGGCGTAATGGAAGATGAAACCAGATTGCATCCAGCGAACCACGCCGGACACAGCACCGACGAGTTTCCAGGAGCCGTTGACCACACCGCCGTCGATGATGGCCTGGTCGCCCACCTTCCAGAGCCCTGTGCCCAACGCACGGGCGCCACGGGCCAGGATGTTTTCATTGATCCAGTCCAGGTAGTACTTGTTTTCCAGCAAACGGTACAGCGGCTGAACACGTGCCTTGATGCCCGCGGGAAGCGCTGGATTGACCATATACATGTAGTAAGACAAGGCGACGCCCGCGAATGCCAGCCAGAAAGGCGCCGTTTGCAGACCGTGCACAGCCATGGCCACGGGCCCGTGGAATATCTCACCCAGCTTGGCCATCGCAGGATGCTTTGCAGCGTCCACAAAAATCACGTTCTTGAAGAAGTCGCCAAACAGCATCGGCTGAATGAACAGGAAACCGACAATGACCGACGGGATAGCCAACAACACCAAAGGCACTGTCACTACCCAAGGCGATTCGTGTGGTTCATGGTGGTCGTCGTGCCCATGCCCATGGTGATCGCCGTGGTGCGCATCGGGGTTCTGGTCAAAACGTTCCTTGCCATGGAAGACCAGGAAGTACATACGGAACGAATAGAACGCCGTCACAAACACACCGGCCAGCACGGCAAAGTGCGCAAAGTGTGCGGCTGGCAGATGGCTGAAATGCACTGCCTCAATGATGCTGTCCTTGGAGTAAAAACCCGCGAACAGAGGGGTACCGATCAACGCCAACGAACCCAGCAACGAAGTAATCCAAGTAATGGGCATGTACTTACGCACGCCACCCATCCAGCGGATGTCTTGGTTGTGGTGCATGCCCATGATGACCGAGCCAGCGCCAAGGAACAGCAGCGCCTTGAAGAACGCATGGGTCATCAGGTGAAACACGGCCACCGAATAGGCCGAGGCACCCAGAGCCACCGTCATGTAGCCCAGCTGCGACAGCGTGGAATACGCCACCACGCGCTTGATATCGTTCTGGATGATGCCCAGGAAGCCCATGAACAGGGCGGTGATGGAGCCGATGATCAGAATGAAGTTGAGTGCCGTGTCCGACAGCTCGAACAGCGGCGACATGCGCGACACCATGAAGATGCCTGCGGTCACCATGGTGGCTGCGTGGATCAGCGCCGAGATGGGGGTCGGGCCCTCCATCGAGTCAGGCAGCCAGACGTGCAGCGGAAACTGTGCGGACTTGCCCATCGCGCCGATGAAAAGGCAGATGCAAATCACGGTGATCAGCATCCAGTCGGTGCCAGGGAAGGCCAAGCCCCCCAGTTCACCCGATTTGGCGAAGATCTCACCGTAATTCAGTGTGCCGGTGTAGGCTGCAATCAGGCCAATACCGAGAATGAAGCCAAAGTCACCCACGCGATTGACCAAGAAGGCCTTCATGTTGGCGAAGATGGCCGTAGGCTTGTTGAACCAGAAACCGATCAGCAGATAAGAGACCAAACCCACTGCTTCCCAACCAAAGAACAGCTGCAGCAGGTTGTTGCTCATGACCAGCATGAGCATCGAGAAAGTGAAAAGCGAAATGTAGGAGAAGAAGCGGTTGTAGCCTTCGTCTTCTTCCATATAGCCGATGGTGTAGATGTGCACCATGAGCGAAACAAACGTCACCACCACCATCATCATGGCAGTGAGGCTGTCAATGAGGAAGCCTACCTCCATCTTCAAGCCACCGACCACCATCCAGGTGTAGAGGGTTTCATTGAAGCGGGCACCGTCCAGAGCAACGCTCTTGAGCGTCATGGCGGACAGAACAAAAGCCACCAGCACACCCAGAATCGTCAAGGTGTGGCTAAGGCGACGGCCAATCCAGTTACCACCAAAGGTGGTGCCGAAAACGCCTGCCAGCAAAGCACCCGCCAGCGGGGCCAGCGGGACGGCCAGGAGCGTTGAAGCAGAGAGGGTTTGACTCATTATTGAGAACCTTGGGAATACGGGTAACTCATCAACCCTTGAGGGTGTTGAGGTCTTCTGCGTTGATGCTGGACTTGTTGCGGAACAGCAGCACCAGAATGGCCAGCCCAATGGCGGATTCAGCAGCTGCCACTGTCAGAATAAAAAACACGAACACTTGCCCGTGCATGTCGTCCAAATAGTGGGAAAACGCTACGAAATTCATGTTGACCGCCAACAGCATCAACTCAATGGCCATCAACAAAACGATCAAATTCTTGCGGTTCAAAAAGATACCAATGACGGCCAGCGCGAAAAGCATCGCCCCGAGCGATAGGAAGTGCCCCAATGTCAATGTCATGCTTTTTTCTCCTGAGCCTGGGCTTCTTCCTGCGAAGGTTCTGCAGGCTTCTGTGTGGCGGCAACCTTCACCACCTCAAGCCGATCACGGGCACGGACACGCACCTGAACGGAAGGGTTGATCGCCTTGCTGTCCTTGCGCTGACGCAGCGTCAATGCAATGGCGGCAATCATGGCCACCAGCAAAATCACGGCCGCAATTTCGACGGGGTACAGGTACTCGGTGTAGAGCAACTTACCCAATGTCTTGGTATTGGAATACTGAACCACCTGGCCTGCGGCATCCAGCAAGGGAGCCGCCCCCTTGGGCTCATCCAGCCCCCGGAACCCACCCATCAACACCGCAGCCATTTCCAGTGCGATCAAAGCGCCGACCGTGGCAGCCAAAGGGAAGTGTTTCCAAAAACCTTTTCGCACGGTGTCGATGTGGATGTCCAACATCATCACGACGAACAAGAACAGCACCATCACAGCGCCGAGATAGACCAGCACCAGGGCAATGGCCAAAAACTCCGCCTTGAGCAGCAACCAAACTGCAGCAGCTTGGGAGAATGCCAGGATGAGATAGAGCACCGCGTGCACAGGGTTGCGCGCGGTAATCACCCGGAAGGCCGCGAAAAGCAGCACAACCGAGAAAAAGTAGAAGAAACCAGTCTTGGCGTCCATGGATCGGGTCTTTATAGAAAGTCAGGCAAACAGGCTGAGTTCAACACCGATCAACGGTATTTGGCATCTGCTGCCTTGGCCGCAGCGATTTCGCCTTCGTACCGGTCGCCCACAGCCAGGAGCATGTCCTTCGTGAAATACAGGTCACCACGCTTCTCACCGTGGTATTCAAAGATATGTGTTTCCACAATCGAATCGACCGGGCAGCTCTCTTCGCAAAAGCCGCAGAAGATGCACTTGGTCAAATCGATGTCGTAACGGGTGGTGCGACGCGAGCCGTCGTCACGCACATCAGATTCGATGGTGATCGCCATCGCAGGGCACACGGCCTCACAAAGCTTGCAGGCAATGCAACGCTCCTCGCCATTGTCATAACGGCGCAGGGCATGCAAGCCCCGGAAGCGGGGAGACAGCGGAGTTTTCTCTTCTGGGAACTGCACGGTCACCTTGCGGCGAAAGGCATAGCGCCCAGTCAGGGCCATACCCTTGAGCAGCTCCACCAGCATGAAGCTCTTGAAAAAGTCTTTGAACGAAAAAGGCGCAGCAGCAGCAACAGCAGTCATTCGTGTCCCCGCTTATTTCCAGATATTCCAAGGCGAGAGCAACCACCCGCCGACGATCACCAAACACACCAACGTGACTGGGATAAAAATCTTCCAACCCAAACGCATGATCTGGTCATAGCGAAAGCGCGGGAACGTGGCACGAATCCAAATGAACATGGACACCACCAAGAATGTCTTGGCAGCCAACCAGATCCAACCGGGAACGAAGGACAAGATATCCAGAGGCGGCAACCAGCCCCCCAGGAACATCAGTACAGCAAGGATCGACACCAACCACATGCTGGCGTACTCAGCCAGGAAGAAGATCGCGAAGCCCATGCCCGAATACTCAACCATGTGACCGGCCACGATTTCGGCTTCGCCTTCCACCACGTCAAAAGGGTGACGGTTGGTTTCAGCAACGCCAGAGATCAAGTACACCAAGAAAATTGGCAACAGGGGCAACCAGTTCCATGACAAGAAGGTCAGGCCCTTGTCTGCAGCCATGCCCTTGGCTTGCGACATGACGATCTCAGTCAGGTTCATGCTCCCGGACACCATGATGACCACGAGGAAACAGAACCCCATCGCGATTTCATAACTCACCATTTGGGCCGAGGCGCGAAGAGCTCCCAGGAAGGCATACTTGGAGTTCGATGCCCAGCCGGCAATGATCACGCCATACACCTCGATGGAGGTAATGGCCATCACCAACAGCAAGCCTGCATTGACATTAGCCAGGGCAACATCCGGACCGAAGGGGATCGCGACCCATGCAGCCAGAGCGGGCATGATCGCCATGATCGGCCCGAGCACAAACAGCCCCTTGCTTGCGGCGGTGGGCTGGATGATTTCTTTGGTGAGCAACTTCAAGGCGTCTGCAATAGGCTGCAGCAATCCCAAAGGGCCCACGCGATTGGGGCCATGACGCACCTGCATAAAGCCCAGCAGCTTACGCTCCCACAAAGTCAGGTACGCCACAGCGCCCATCAATGGGGCCAAGATGCAAACGATCTTGATCAGAATCCAGAGTACCGGCCAGACCATGCCAGTCCACCAGCCAAAGGAAAGCAGGTTCAGGCCCGCGTTGTAGATCGCGTCGATCATGCGGCCACTCCTTCACGAGCCATGCGTGCGTCGGCAGTGAGCTGCAGCGACGTAGAACGGCGCACCAAGCCGTCCAGTTGATAGATAGAAGCAACTACAGGTTCTGCAGCGGTAGAGGTGGCAGCGGGCACTGTTTTCACGGCATTCGACAACTGCGCAGCGGGCAGTTGCGTGACCGTACCCGCAGCAGCATTCGTAGCTCGGGCCAACACATCCTGGGAGGTTTCAAAATCGAAGCCTGGCACCCCCAGCAGGTTGGCCAGGACACGCAAAACCTTCCAGGCCGGACGGGTGTCTGCCAATGGACGCACCACAGCATGGAAGCTTTGCAAACGGCCTTCGGCGTTGACAAAGCTGCCCGATGTTTCCGTGAAAGGCGCAATTGGCAACAGGACGTCACTGAATTCCATGTTGGCCTTGAAAGGGCTCAACGTGACCACCATCTCAGCACCAGTCAGAGCGGTTGCAGCTTGTGCACCCGCAGCGGAGTCATAGACCGGCTCGGTGTTAAGCAACACTGCAGCCTTCAAACCACCGGAGAGCATTTGGGCTGCATTCAGACCACCATTGACAGGGTGAGCCCCCGCAAACTGTGCGCCCACAGTGTTGGCCGCTTCGGTCAGGTAACCCACCGTCGCGCCGGTGTTCTCGGCAATCCAGTTGGCGAGTGCCAACAATTGCGTGGCTTGCGCATGGTGCGCAGCGCCGTTGCCCAGCAGCACCGCCTTGCGTTCACCGCCCAGCAGGGAACGGGCGATGGCTTGCGCGGCTTCGCTGGCGGCAGCGGCGCCTTGAGGGGGGGCAACGCCTTTCTCTTGGGCTACGGCAGAAGCGATACCACCCAGCGTGGTCATCCACTCAGAAGCACTTTGTGCAACGAATGGCTGCACAGGCATTGCCCAATCCTGGACCGTAGAGCCGATGGCGCTAACTTGACACCCATGGCGTGCAGCCTGGCGAATACGCTGGGCAAACAGAGGGTGGTCCTTGCGCAGGTTCGAGCCCACCACCAACACGCGTTGCAGTGCAGACAACGAGGCAATCGAAGCACCCAGCCAACGAATGCCTTCGGGTGCAGCAAATTCAGCGTTGCGCAGACGGTAATCGATGTTGTCACTGCCCAAACCACGCACCAGAGCACCAGTCAAGTACAACTCTTCCAGCGTGCTATGCGGGCTGACCAAGGCACCAATGCTCTTGGCGCCGTGATCGTTCTTGATGTTCTTGAGACCGTTGGCAACGTACTCCAGCGCGGTTTGCCAGTCGACTTCTTTCCACACCCCGCCCTGCTTGAGCATGGGCTGGGTCAAACGATCTTCGCCATTCAGCGCTTCATAGGAGAAACGGTCACGGTCGGCAATCCAGCACTCGTTAACGGCCTCGTTCTCCAGAGGCACAACACGCATGACCTTATGGTTCTTGACCTGGACAATCAGGTTGGAACCGGTCGAGTCGTGCGGGCTCACCGAGCGGCGACGCGACAGCTCCCATGTACGGGCACTGTAACGGAAAGGCTTGCTGGTCAAAGCGCCGACAGGGCAGATGTCGATCATGTTGCCCGACAACTCGGAGTCCACCGTATCACCCGTGACCGTGGTGATCTCGGAATGCTCACCGCGGTGGATCATGCCCAGCTCCATCACGCCGGCCACTTCCTGGCCAAAGCGCACGCAGCGGGTGCAATGGATACAGCGGCTCATTTCCTGCATGGAAATCAGCGGGCCAACGTCCTTGACCGGTACCACGCGCTTTTCTTCCTCATAGCGCGAAGAAGAGCCACCGTAACCCACAGCCAAATCCTGCAACTGGCATTCACCGCCTTGGTCACAGATAGGGCAATCCAGGGGGTGATTGATCAGCAAAAACTCCATGACCGACTGCTGGGCCTTGATGGCCTTGTCGCTCTTGGTGCGCACGATCATGCCCTGAGTCACCGGTGTGGCACAGGCAGGCATGGGCTTGGGCGCTTTTTCCACGTCCACCAAGCACATACGGCAGTTGGCGGCGATGGATAGCTTCTTGTGGTAGCAGAAATGGGGAATGTAGGTACCCGCTTTCTCGGCTGCATGCATCACCATGCAACCTTCGGCGACTTCTACTTTCTGACCGTCCAGTTCAATTTCAACCATATGTTCTCTCGCGATCAGACGGACGTCGCAGCCTGTGGGGCGTTGTTCCGGATCAGTGCCTCAAACTCGGGACGGAAGTGTTTGATCATGGCGCGCACCGGCATGGCGGCAGCATCACCCAAAGCGCAAATCGTGCGGCCCTGGATGTTGTCAGCCACAGAATTGAGCAGGTTCAGATCACCTTCTCGCCCCTGACCGTGCTGAATGCGATCAATAACGCGCCACATCCAGCCCGTGCCTTCGCGGCATGGCGTGCATTGGCCACAAGACTCGTGCGAATAGAAATAGGACAAACGCAACAGGCTTTCAACCATGCTTCGGGAGTCGTCCATCACAATCACGGCGCCAGAGCCCAGCATGGAGCCCGCCTTGGCGATGGAGTCATAGTCCATCGTGCATTCCATGATGATGGATGCAGGCAGAACCGGGGACGACGACCCTCCTGGAATCACAGCCTTGAGCTGACGCCCCTTGCGCACGCCACCGGCCAACTCCAACAGCTTGGAGAACGGTGTACCCATGGGCACTTCATAGTTCCCAGGTTTTTCCACGTCGCCAGAGACCGAGAAGATCTTGGTACCACCGTTGTTGGGCTTACCGCATTCGAGATATGCAGCTCCGCCGTTGCGGATGATCCACGGCACGGCCGCGAAGGTCTCGGTATTGTTGATGGTGGTGGGCTTGCCGTACAAACCGAAGCTGGCCGGGAACGGCGGCTTGAAGCGCGGCTGGCCCTTCTTGCCTTCCAGCGATTCGAGCAGCGCGGTCTCTTCGCCGCAGATGTAGGCGCCGAAACCGTGCGCTGCATGCAGCTGGAAGCTGAAGTTGCTGCCCAGGATCTTGTCGCCCAGGTAGCCCGCTGCGCGTGCTTCTTCGAGCGCTTCTTCAAAGCGGTCGTAGGTCTGGAAGATTTCGCCGTGGATGTAGTTGTAGCCTACGGAGATGCCCATCGCGTAGGCCGCGATGATCATGCCTTCGATGACGATGTGCGGGTTGAACTGCAGGATGTCGCGATCCTTGCAGGTGCCCGGCTCGCCTTCGTCGGAGTTGCACACTAGGTACTTCTGGCCGGGGAACGAGCGGGGCATGAAGCTCCACTTGAGCCCCGTAGGAAAGCCCGCACCGCCGCGACCACGCAAACCGGATTCCTTGACCGTCGCAATCACTTGGTCCTGGCTCAAGCCTTCAGAGCCATCCTTGCCCAGGATGCGGCGGAGTGCCTGGTAGCCACCACGCGCCTCGTAGTCCTTGATGCTCCAGTTCTTACCATCCAAGTCCGCATAAATCTGCGGATTGATATGGCGATCATGGAAACACGTCTGGACACCCGTAGATTGAAACTGGGAAAGAATTTGTGCAGCTGTCGTCATCACTTGCCCTCCGCAGCACGAAGGCTATCGACCAGTTGGTCGAGCTTGTCGTTGTCCATGAAGCTGCACATCGTCCGGTCATTGACCAGCATGACTGGCGAGTCAGCGCATGCCCCCAGACATTCACATTGCTGCAGGGTGAACAATCCATCAGCAGTTGTCTCGCCCATGGAAACACCCAGCTTTTTTTCCAGATGGTGCAATGCCTTCTGACCGTCACGCAACTGGCAAGGCAGGTTGGTACAAACATTCAGCTTGTACTTGCCCACGGGCTGCTGGTTGTACATGTTGTAGAAGGTGGTGACTTCATGCACGGCGATCTGAGCCATGCCCAGATACTCGGCGATCACAGCCTCAGTGTCAGGACTGACAAAGCCCTGCTCTTGCTGCACGATGGACAAACAAGCCATCACGGCAGACTGCTTTTGGTCTGCAGGATACTTAGCCACTTCACGCGCAAACCGCGCCAGCGTCGCTTCGGTAATCATCGGTCAATCTCTCCGAACACGATATCCATGGTGCCAATGATGGCCACGGCGTCAGCAATCATGTGTCCGCGTGCCATCTCATCCAAGGTCGCCAAGTGCGCAAACCCAGGAGCGCGAATTTTCAAGCGGTAAGGCTTGTTGGCACCATCACTTACCAAGTAAATGCCGAATTCCCCCTTGGGGTGCTCCACCGCTGCGTAAGCTTCACCTTCAGGAACGTGAAATCCTTCAGTGAACAGCTTGAAATGGTGGATCAGCTCCTCCATGTTCGACTTCATGGATTCACGCGCAGGCGCAGCAACCTTGTGATTGTCAGTAATCACTGGCCCTGGATTGGCTTTGAGCCAATCCACGCACTGCTTGATGATGCGATTGGATTCACGCATCTCCTGCATACGAACCAAATAACGGTCGTAGCAATCGCCCGTCTTACCCAGCGGAATATCGAAATCCACCCGGTCATAGGCATCGTAGGGTTGGCTCTTGCGCAAATCCCAAGCTATACCAGAGCCGCGCAACATCGGACCAGTCATGCCCAGATTCAAGGCACGCTCTGGCGTCACGACACCAATCCCCACAGTCCGCTGCTTCCAAATCCGGTTGTCGGTCAAAAGCGTTTCGTACTCATCCACACAAGCCGGGAAGCGCTGCGTGAAATCGTCGATGAAATCCAACAAAGAACCCTTACGGTTCTGATTCATTGCCTCCAGCGCCTTGGCGTTCTTGATCTTGCTGACCTTGTACTGGGGCATGCTGTCAGGCAGATCACGGTAAACACCGCCGGGGCGGAAGTACGCTGCATGCATACGGGCGCCGGAGACTGCCTCGTACATATCAAACAGGTCTTCCCGCTCACGGAAAGCATAGATCAGGATGGTGGAACTACCGCAGTCGTTGCCGTGCGACCCAAGCCACATCAAGTGGTTCAGCAGGCGCGTGATTTCCGAGAACATGACCCGGATGTACTGCGCACGCAAAGGCACCTCAAGGCCGAGCAACTTCTCAATGGCCAGGCAGTAAGCGTGCTCGTTGCACATCATCGACACATAGTCGAGCCGGTCCATGTAAGGCAAGGACTGGATGTAGGTTTTGTGCTCGGCCAGCTTTTCGGTGGCACGGTGCAGCAGACCAATGTGCGGATCCGCACGTTGCACCACTTCGCCATCCAACTCCAGCACAAGACGCAACACACCGTGCGCGGCCGGATGTTGCGGACCAAAGTTCAGAGAGTAATTTTTGATTTCTGCCATGATGGATCACATGAGCGCAAAGCGACTCAGTGCAAACCTCCGTACTTGTCTTCGCGAATGATGCGAGGCGTGATTTCACGGGGCTCAATAGACACAGGCTCGTACACCACGCGACGCTGCTCAGCGTCGTAGCGCATTTCCACATGGCCGGACAGAGGGAAGTCTTTACGGAACGGATGGCCGATAAAACCGTAGTCCGTCAGAATGCGCCGCAAATCGTTGTGACCGTCAAACACGATGCCAAACAAATCAAAGGCTTCGCGCTCATACCAGTTGGCTGAATTCCAGAGCTCTGCCACAGAGGCGACCACGGGAAAGTCGTCGTCCTGGCAAAACACCTTCACGCGCACGCGCTGGTTCAGGCTGACAGACAACAGATGGGAAACGACGCAATAACGCGCACCTTCGTTAACCACATCGGCATACGCAGAATAGTCAACACCGCACAAGTCCACCAATTGCTCAAAGCGACAGGCTTGGGCATCACGGAGTGTGCGCATAGCATCCAGATAGTCTGCCGCGGCAACGACGACAGTCACTTCACCCAAAGCCACAGTGATCTCGCGAACCTTGGCTCCCAAGGCTGCAGCGATGTTGTCTTTGAGTTTCTCGGGCCGAATGGCAACAGCAGTCATCATCAACCCTTCAGACGCGAGCAATGGTATTGGTGCGGCGGATTTTTTGTTGCAGCTGGATGATGCCGTAAATCAACGCTTCAGCCGTTGGGGGGCAACCAGGCACATACACATCCACAGGAACGATGCGGTCACAACCGCGCACCACAGAGTAGCTGTAGTGGTAATAACCGCCGCCATTGGCACACGAGCCCATCGACAGCACCCAACGTGGCTCTGACATCTGGTCGTACACCTTGCGCAAGGCTGGTGCCATCTTGTTGCACAGTGTGCCAGCCACGATCATCAAATCGGATTGACGCGGACTGGCGCGAAACACCTCCGCACCAAAACGACCAATGTCATAGCGGGCCGCCGCCGCATGCATCATCTCTACCGCGCAGCACGCCAGACCGAAGGTCATGGGCCACAAAGAACCGGTTTTAGCCCAATTCACCACCGAGTCATAGCTGGTGGTGATGAAGCCTTCCTTCATCACGCCTTCAATCATCGCATTCGTCCTCTTATTGAAGCTCGATCATTCCCAATCCAACGCGCCTTTTTTCCACTCGTAGGCAAAACCCACAACCAGAATGGCCAAGAAGATCGACACCGCCACGAAGCCAGTCATCCCCACCTCATGCAGCGTCACCGCCCAAGGAAAGAGAAACGCAATTTCAAGATCGAACAGGATGAACAAAATGGCCACGAGGTAGTAGCGCACATCAAACTTCATGCGCGCATCTTCGAAGGCCTCAAAGCCGCATTCGTAAGGGGAGTTTTTGGCCGCATCTGGACGATTGGGGCCCAGCACATAACCAAGAATCAAGGGGACAACGCCTACGGCGATGCCAACCAAGATGAACAAAAGGACGGGGAGGTACTGATCGAGGTTCATCTTGAGGATGCTCACCGCTGTAGCCCGATCCGTCAAAATTTTACAAATTTTGCGGACAGGCTTTTGTTTTGGTGCCGTCGGCGAGACTCGAACTCGCACAGCTTTCGCCACTACCCCCTCAAGATAGCGTGTCTACCAATTTCACCACGACGGCTGTTGTTGCATGTCTGAATGGCATGAGGAACCATGAAGGTTTTGGCTTTCCAGACAATCCGGAATTCTACTCCGGAAAAACCCTGCACAAAGAACAGGGCGTCAATTTAGTGCGGATTATTTTGTCGGAATCTGGGCCGCACCAGATGCTGGCACGACAGGGGGCGCAGGCACAACATCCACGCCACCCGAAGCAGGCGCAACCACAGCAGGCGTCTCCAGCACGCTACCAGAACTGGCTGGGCGGGCATTGCCAAAATAGGCCAACGCCAACGTGGAGACAAAGAACACAGCCGCCAAGACTGCCGTGCTGCGCGACAAAAAGTTGGCGCTGCCACTGGCACCAAACAGACTGCCGGAAGATCCACTACCAAATGCAGCCCCCATGTCAGCACCCTTGCCGTGCTGAACCAGGATCAATCCAATCATTCCCAATGCCGCCAGCATCTGCACGGCCAAAATCACATTCACCAAAACACTCATTTTCACTCCTAATTGAATAGCTTATAGCGCACAGCTCATTGGGCCGCAGCGATGATCTTTAAAAAATCTTCCGACTTGAGCGAGGCGCCCCCCACCAACCCGCCATCAATGTCTGGCTGTGCCAGCAACTCTGCGGCATTCGCGGCATTCATGCTGCCACCATAAAGAAGACGAACCCGGTCTGCATGCGCACTGGCAGCCGCCAATTGCGCACGCAGCACAGCATGCACTTGCTGCGCCTGCTCAGGAGATGCCGTGCGCCCCGTACCAATCGCCCACACAGGCTCGTAGGCAACCACGATTTCACTGATGCAATGCCCATTGACATGGATGACGGCGGCCAACTGGCGCTTGACCACAGCCTCCGTCTGACCCGATTCGCGCTCTTGCAGAGTCTCCCCAACGCAAACAATCGGGACAATGCCCACAGCCAGGGCTTGACGGGCTTTTTCAGCCACTACGGCATCTGATTCACCATAGTATTGACGGCGCTCGGAATGGCCCACGAGCGCATAGCGCACATCGAACTCCTTGAGCATGCCCGCAGCCGACTCACCGGTGTACGCACCCGATGCATGCGCAGACACATCCTGCGAGGCCACGGCAATGGGAGAGCCCGCAGTCAAAGCCTGCACCTGCGCCAGATAGGGAGCGGGCACGGCCACCGCAATATCACAACAAGACGGCGCCGAAGCCAGCCCCGCAAGAAGGCCCCGGACGAGCCCCTCGTTGGCCGCCAAGCCGCCATTCATCTTCCAGTTGCCTGCAATGAGTTTCTTTTTCATGATTACCAGGTCAAAACAATCTTGCCCGTGTGCTGATTGGACTCCATGAGCGCATGGGCATCGGCCGCCTCACTTGCATCAAACGTGCGATAGATCACCGGACGCACCTGCCCCAACGCGATCAGAGGCCACACATGCTGGCGCAAGGCTTGGGCAATGGCTGCTTTGAACTCTACCGATCGGGGCCGCAAGGTAGAGCCCGTGACAGTCAGCCTGCGGCGCAGCACCAGCCCTGCATTGAAGGCACTTTTGGTGCCGCCTTGCACAGCAATGATGACCAGTCGGCCATCTTCCGCCAGGCACTCCACCTCGCGGGCCACGTAATCACCGGCAACCATGTCCAGCACAACGTCAACGCCGCGCTGCCCAGTGATGCGACGCACCTCTTCCACAAAATCCTGGGTGCGGTAGTTGATCGCATGGGAAGCGCCCAGCGCCACGCAAGCGGCACATTTCTCATCACTGCCTGCTGTGGCCATCACCTGAGCACCCCAGGCCTTGGCCAACTGGATGGCCGTGACGCCAATACCACTTGTGCCGCCCTGCACCAGAAGCCACTCGCCCGGTTGCAAACGCCCCCGGTCGAACACATTGCTCCACACAGTGAAGAAGGTCTCAGGCAAGGATGCCGCTTCGATGTCCGTAAGCCCCTCAGGCACAGGCAGGCACTGCCCCACAGGCACTACGCACCACTGGGCATAGCCACCACCCGCCACCAAAGCACAGACCCGATCCCCGAGCTGCAAGCCCGCCAAAGCCAAAGCCTGCACATCGCCAGACTCAATGACACCCGCGACCTCCAACCCCGGAAGATCAGAAGCACCGGGCGGTGGCGCGTAGTGCCCAGCCCGCTGCAAGACATCAGGACGATTGATGCCGCTGGCACTCACCCGTATCAGCACCTCACCCACACCAGGCACCGGCACAGGGCGATCCCCTAGGCGTAGCACACCAGGTGCTCCGAACGAGGATATCTCTACAGCACGCATGAGGCGCTCAGTCATAAGTCGGTACGTTGTAGATAATTTAAGCCTCTAACGCCTATCAAATAAGCGGAAGAAGCTATAAATTCAATAGCAAACCACTTCAATTTACGGACCCGGAGGTCCGATAAATCACTGCTGTTGCTGCTCTTGCTGTTGTTGTTGCTCGGAGGGCTGGCGACCGCCATCACGACCGTGGTCACGGCGTGGCTCACGGTCACCGCGCTCAGCGGGCGCAGGGCGGTCACTGCCACCAGCAGGGCGGTCCGCCAACACCTTCATCGACAGCTTGATGCGACCCTTCTCATCGGTCTCCATGACCTTGACCTTGACGATCTGGCCTTCGGTCAGGTAGTCACCCACGCGCTCAACGCGCTCGTGGGCGATTTGGCTGATGTGCAGCAGACCGTCCTTGCCAGGCAGCAGATTGATCAACGCACCGAAGTCCAAGATCTTGGTCACTGGGCCTTCGTAGATCTTGCCGATCTCAACTTCGGCCGTGATCTGCTCAATGCGCTTCTTGGCCTCGTCCGCCTTGGCGGCATCCGTGGCGGCAATGGTGATGGTGCCGTCTTCGTCGATGTTGATCTGGCAGCCAGTTTCTTCGGTCAGCGCACGGATCACCGAGCCACCCTTGCCGATCACGTCACGGATCTTCTCGGGGTTGATCTTCATCGTGTAAAGCTTGGGCGCAAAGTTCGACACTTCGGTCTTGGCTTCACCCATGGCTTCCTGCATCTTGCCCAGGATGTGAATGCGCGCTTCCTTGGCCTGGGCCAGGGCAACTTGCATAATTTCCTTGGTGATGCCTTGGATCTTGATGTCCATCTGCAGTGCGGTGATACCGGCTGTGGTGCCCGCCACCTTGAAGTCCATGTCGCCCAGGTGATCTTCATCGCCCAGGATATCGGTCAGTACGGCAAAGCGGTTGGCATCCTTGATCAAGCCCATGGCGATACCCGCCACGTGCGCTTTCATGGGCACGCCAGCATCCATCAGCGACAGGCAGCCACCGCAAACCGAAGCCATCGACGAAGAGCCATTGGATTCGGTGATTTCCGACACCACACGCATGGTGTAGGGAAACTCTTCCTTGGTAGGCAGCACAGCCACCAGAGCACGCTTGGCCAGACGGCCGTGGCCGATTTCGCGGCGCTTGGTCGAGCCCATGCGACCCACTTCGCCAGTGGCAAAGGGAGGCATGTTGTAGTGCATCATGAAACGGTCTTCGTACTCGCCAGCCAGCGCATCGATGCGCTGTGCATCACGCTCGGTGCCCAGCGTAGTCACAACCAGCGCCTGGGTTTCGCCACGCGTGAACAGCGACGAGCCATGGGCGCGAGGCAGCACACTGCCGCGGATTTCGATGGGGCGCACGGTGCGCGTATCACGGCCATCGATACGGGGTTCGCCCGCCAGAATCTGGCTGCGCACGATACCGGCTTCAATATCAAACAGCATGCCTTCGACCTTGACCGCGTCGAATTCAACGCCATCGGCCTTCAACGCAGCCATCACGGCGGCATAGGCTTCGCGGCACGCTTGGGTGCGGGCTTGCTTGTTGCGGATCTGGTAGGCAGCGCGCAGCTTGTCGTCAGCCAGTGCAACCACCTTGGCAATCAGGGCTTCGTCCTTGGCAGGGGCTTCCCACTGCCACACAGGCTTGCCCGCATCACGCACCAGTTCGTGAATGGCGTTGATGGCCACATTGCCTTGCTCATGGCCAAACACCACGGCGCCGAGCATGATTTCTTCGGACAGTTGCTGTGCTTCAGATTCCACCATCAGCACTGCGGCTTCGGTGCCCGCCACCACCAGATCCATCTGCGAGTTCTTGCGCGCAGTCTGGCCGGGGTTGAGCACGTATTCGCCGTTGATATAACCCACGCGTGCGGCACCGATGGGGCCGTTGAACGGAATGCCCGAGATGGCCAGGGCGGCGCTGGTAGCGATCAGGGCTGCGATGTCGGCATCCACCTCAGGATTCAGCGAAACAGTGTGGATCACCACATGCACTTCGTTGAAGAAGCCTTCTGGAAACAGCGGGCGGATCGGGCGGTCGATCAGGCGGCTGGTCAGGGTTTCGTGCTCGCTGGGCTTGGCTTCGCGCTTAAAGAAGCTGCCGGGGATCTTGCCTGCGGCGTACGTTTTCTCGATGTAGTCCACCGTCAGGGGGAAGAAGTCCTGGCCGGGCTTGGCCCCCTTGGAAGCCACCACGGTGGCCAGCACCACGGTGTCATCAATATTCACTAGCACGGCACCCGAGGCCTGGCGGGCGATTTCGCCAGTTTCCATGATGACGGTCTTGTCGCCCCATTGGAAGGTCTTGGTGATTTTGTTGAAAATGCTCATGTTCAGCTCCTATTTTGATAGCTGGTAGCGCTCTACCAGATTGTCTTGGAGGGCAATTCAGAACACGATGCCATTCCAGGGAACCTGCACACCAATCCATGGCGGCAACTTCATTGGAATGACACAGCTTCGCTCCGTTTTGCGACTCCGAAGTAAAAAACGCCTGAGCTAGCGGACTAACCCAGGCGTTTTCGCATGCAATGAAAATTACTTGCGCAGACCCAACTTGGCGATCAGCGCGGTGTAACGGTCAGCGTCCTTGGCCTTCAGATAGTCCAGCAGCTTGCGACGACGGCTCACCATGCGCAGCAGGCCACGGCGACCATGGTGGTCCTTGGCGTGTGTCTTGAAGTGAGGAGTCAGTTCGTTGATGCGGGCCGTCAGCAGGGCCACTTGCACTTCTGGGCTACCAGTGTCATTGGCAGCACGGGCGTTCGCCTTGACGACTTCGGCCTTGATGGAGGATGCAATCATGTTTTTTCCTTTGATATGCCCATCTTGATGGGCTTGATTTTGACTTGCGCAAACAGCCGGAAAAGCCGTGAGCGTGCGCCCCGCACAATGCAGAACAATCGGTATTATACAGAGCGCCCCACTCAGACCGAGTGACCAACTCTTTGACCACAACCCAAGAGCACCAAGGAGCTGCACACCATGGAAATTTCAATGCAAAGCAGACACTCCAAGCAGATGTCTGCAGAGAAAAAATACATCTGGCTTTCGCTTTTCCTTGCATCTGCACTGTTTGGAAGCATTCCTGCAAGAGCTGCAGAAGCTGATGCGACGACCAAAGCAAAGACCAGCCAAAGCAAAAGGGGCACGACCGTCAAACACCAACCCGTGCGCAGCACGTCTGAGGAGACTACCGCACAGCGTGATCGGCGCCTCAGCCGAGAATGCAAGGGACGCCCGAATGCTGGAGCATGCCTAGGGTATGCACAGCGCTGACACCATATATCAATTCGCCCACAAAACTAGGGTCTGTTGAGAATCACCGAGAGTTGATAACCGCTGCAGCCAGAAGGATCACAGCCGAGAAGCTGAATGGCCCCGAGTTTCGAGGAGGTCGATTGGTTTAAGTCAGGTCACCACAGTAGCACGCATGCCCGACGAGACCACTATCATGCGTTTACATCATCTGCTGGAGAAGCACCAACTGCCCCCCCAGGTGCTAGCCACCATCAATGCTGGACTGGCCAGGCGGGGCATGATGCTCAAGACCGGCACCATCGTGGATGCCACCATCATTGCCGCGCCCAGCTCGACCAAGAACAAAGAAGGTGAGCGAAACCCTGAGATGCACCAGACCAAGATGGGCAACCAGTGGCGCTATTACATGAAGGCGCACATTGGCGTGGATGCCGACTCTGGACTAGGGCGTGTTGAGAATCAACGGGAGTTGATAACCCCAGCTGCGAGATAGATCATCGCTGCGAAGCTGCTATCCGTCTTGTCGCTGCGCATTGCGATACGTTTGAACTCCTTGAGCTTGCAAAAGAAGTTCTCGATCAAGTGACGCCATTTGTAGACCTCCCGGTCAATCTCCAGCGGTGATCTCCGACGTGGCATCTGTGAGATCACCACCTGTGCGCCGCGCTTGTCCAACTGCTGGATCAGCCAATTCACATCGAAGGCCTTGTCGGCAAGCAAGGCATCAAAGCGCACATCGGCAATCAGCTCTCTGACCCCTTTGGTGTCGTGGCGCTGCCCTGGCATCAAGACGAACTTCACCAGATTGCCCAATGCATCCGTCAGCGCCAGTATCTTCGTGGTCATGCCGCCCCTCGAGTGGCCTATGGCCTGGCCCGAAGTCCCCCTTTTGCCCCCTGGCCGTGCCGATGCACTTTCACAATCGTGGCATCCACCATCGCATATTCCATGTCCGGCTGCTCGCTCACTGCATCGAACAGACGTTGGAACACATCGGCCTTAACCCAGTCTCTAAAGCGTTTGAACACCGTGTTCCACTTGCCGAACTCTGGCGGCAGGTCTCGCCAGGGGCTGCCTGTGCGGGCAATCCACAGCACTGCCTCAACGAAGCGGCGGTTGTCTGTGCCGCTGCGTCCAGGATCACTTGGCTTGCCAAGGCATTGATGCTCCATTTTGGCCCATTGCTCGTCTGTCAGTACCCATCGAATGCTCATGCGCCTATTGCATCACAGCCCTCCGAGCCGTTGTGCTTGATTCTCAACAGTCCCTAGGGCGTGTCATCAATCAAATCCGATGGTGTGATGGGGTTGCTACCGCTCAGGCCAACCACACCATGGATGCCACCAGATGGATGGCCCCCAGGAAGTTGCGAGCGGTTTTGTCGTAGCGCGTAGCAATGGCCCGGTACTGCTTCAAGCGTGCGAAGAAGTTCTCGATCAGATGCCGAGCCTTGTAGAGATCACGGTCATATTCGCGCGGCTGTTTGTTCGTCACCCGGGAAGGAATGACCACTGCCTTGCCCTTGTCCAGGAGTGGTTCGATCAGCCGGGCCTGGGCATCGTAGGCTTTGTCGGCAATGACGGTCTGCGCGGGGTGTCCTTTAGCAGAACATCGGCTCCCTTGAGATCATGGGCCTGCCCTGGTGTGAGAAGAAAGCCTGTCGGGTTGCCCAACGCATCGACCGCGGCATGGATCTTGGTGCTCAGGCCGCCTCTGCTGCGTCCGAGGGCCTGTTTGTCTGGATCCCCCCTTTTGCACCTGCGCTGTGCTGGTGGGCGCGCACGATGGTGGCATCAATCATGGCGTATTCGTTGTCCGCATCCTGCGCCAAGGCCTCGAACACACGTTGCCATACGCCGCTATGGCTCCAGCGCGAGTGACGGGTGTGCACGACGCGAAAGTCGCCGAAACGGGCAGGCAGATCCCGCCAAGGAATACCTGCACGGTAGCGGTACAGCACGCCGTCCACGAACAGTCGATTGTCTTTTGCAGTGGCTCCGGGCTGCCCTGCCTGTCCCGGTAGCAGGTCTTTGATGCGATCCCACGGCCCATCACTGAGGGCATATCTTTTACTCATCGTGTTCACTTGGCGCTGGGGCTGCAACTTTCAACTGCAGGGGGATTGATTGATGACACGTTCTAGCAATAGCTGCGGCTATCGCTGCGTTTTGCGCCTTGCAGCCCATCCCGATCCGAAGCGCCCACTTTCCGCTCGATTCGCGCAGAGGATTCCTAGCAGGGGCTGGTATTGAAATCCCAAATTCAGATCTGCACTCTCAAGCACCAAAGCCTCATACTCGACATTAAAAATGGGAAGTACACCCCCTCAAAACTCTTCAGCCGCACTAGCCCGAGCTACCAATCGCAGATCATCACCAACGCTCGCGATCGACTTAAAACTGAAACTTGGAGCATTGTCAAGCTCGGCAATGGGACGCATGCGAGCAATACCGAGCCCAGCCCCCAGAAGTTTAGGTGCCACGTACATCAAGAGCTCATCAACACACCCAGACCGCAAAAGCGCTCCATTGAGCGTTGCGCCAGCCTCGACGTGTAACTCATTCACGCCGCGAATTGCTAAGTCATTCAACACGGCACCCAAATCAACCTGCCCCTCTGAGTTGCCAGCCCAGTACACGGCCGCGCCAAGCCCCTCCAACTGCTGCAACTTGCACCCATCTGTACTGGCTGTATATATTAAGACCGTCCTATCCACATCAAATAGCGCCGCATTCGGCGATATGTGCAATTGACTATCGACCACGACCAACATAGGCTGGCGCGGCGTCTGCACTTCACGAACACTCAACCGCGGATCATCAGCCAGAACAGTTCCAACGCCGGTCAGCACTGCGCAAGAACGAGCGCGCCAAGCGTGGCCGTCAGCACGCGCTGCAGGTGACGTAATCCATTGACTGACTCCACTTGGCAAGGCTGTAAACCCATCCAACGACACAGCCACCTTCAATCGGACCCAAGGACGCTTTCTTATCATTCGGCTGAAAAAGCCGATGTTGAGCTCACGCGCAGCTTGTGCACCAACGCCCACGTCCACCATGACACCTGCGGCACGCAAACGCTCAAAACCGCAGCCAGCCACGAGAGGATTGGGGTCTGCAATTGCCGCCACAACCTTACGCACACCCGCCTCAATCAGGGCATCACAGCAAGGCCCCGTGCGACCATGATGAGAGCAAGGCTCCAGCGTTACATAAGCCACGGCACCATGCACCGAGCGCCCCCTGCAAGCGGCGTCGCGCAACGCCATGATCTCTGCATGCGGTCCGCCCGCCATCTGCGTCCACCCCGAACCGATGACCTCACCATGCTCGTCCACCAAAACACAACCGACCCTTGGATTGGGCGAGGTAATAAAAAGTGATGCATGAGCACAGTCGAGTGCCTTTCGCATATAGGCCTCATCGGAGAACTCCAAATCTGTCACAACATAAACTCCAAATGCCTTCGAATAGAAAGCTCCAAAACAAAAATCCCAGCTACCACACGCGTAGCTGGGATGATTAGTCACTCAGGCAGCATCTAACGCCAACAGTACTCAAGCGCTGCAGCTGCTGACGCAAAACCTGAATAATTTTTAACTATACGACGATTAAGATGATCAATTGATACATCACCACAACGATCGTTGGCCATGCCAGAACCAGATTTCCGGACTGCATTTACAGAAAATACGTCACGAACACCATCTGTGACCGTTACCGTAATGTCGTACATCGCCGCCCCCTGCCCAGGCAATGGAGAAACGCTAAACCGGGAAGGAAACTGACTCTGATCTGTCACAGCGATATTTACACTATTTTTATCATAGCGAAAATTCTCTGTATAAAACCGCTCCATCCATTGCTGGGCACCAATTAAAGTGGTTTTGGCCTCTGCACGGCGAGACTTTGCAACGAACTCCCGGTAAGACGGGTATGCAATGGATGCCAAAACGCCAATAATTGCAACAACAATCATCACCTCAATCAAAGTGAAACCGGCTTGATCTATTGGATTTTTCTTCATTGATTTGTCCTCAACCCAGGTATTTCACGCCATTGCAAACGCGGCGCAGCACTTGAGCAAATTACAGCATCGGCATTTTGCCCGGTTACACGCTTCGCCCGCTGCCCTGCGGTACAGGTTGCCGCCTTGGTACAAGTTGGCCCGACACAAGTACAGCCTGCTTCACCAGATTTACATGATGTAGAAAATGGCTTCTTAGTTCGATCATTAACCACTTGCACCTTCTGATCGTTAATTTCTTTAGCTGCAATCACGATCTGTGATGGACCTGATGTAACCGTACCTTGAGTATTTCTTTCGGCCTTACCAGAGATGGGATCAATGGTAAACAAGGCAGTATTTGGCGTAGCCGTACATTCAGTGGTCACAGTTTTAGGCCGAACACCTACAAATGTGAGAACACCGGAGTCATAGGAAGGATCGGAGAGCACCGCCTCGGAGTCACCAGGGAGATTCATATACCAACCGTCATGGGTAGTCCAATCCAAAGGAATACTAGAAGTGACCGTAACAACTCCAGTCGTAGCGTTGCGGGTATATGTACGAGCAGCAAGAGTGGTAAGCCCTGTTGGCAAAGCCCGAGTACTACCCATACCTACCCGATCCCAAATACCATAAGCACGTTGCACCAACCCAGCTGCAGGAAAATCACCTGTTTCAAACGCATTGCCAGTTGCAAAAGTCACTAGGAACCCTCCTTTACCCATATAGAGCAATTGAGGTGCAGTGGTAATTGGCAGTGCAGTCACTGTGCTTCCGCTTGTGTACGTAGCCTGATACAAAGGTTTATTCGTTGTACCAGATTTATACGCAACAGCCCAATTAGCAGGATTAGCATCTGCCAAATTGAACTTCCACATATTACCCTTCATATCGCCTGCATAGGCAATATCAGCAGTGCCGTTGCCATCAATATCCTCCCAACGTGGCATGGACAGACCGCCACCAGCGCCCGTATCCACGACAATCTTTCGATAATTTGTATTTTCTGTCCAAACACCAGATGTCGGACCATTCAAATACACAATAAAAAGAACCGTCTTTCCGTTTGTAGACTTTTGACCATTTCCCAGCAAGAGTGCGAATTTTCCATCATTCATTTTTACCACAGGCAAAGCCTGTCCTGTGGTAGCGTGCCTGGAAATATCACCTACGATATACCCCAAATCAGCATCATCATCCGAAGTGAATTGCCACTTAAAGACACTCGCTGCACTAGACTCAGCCAAGCTGTTCACCGTAGTGGCATCCAAAGCATAAACAGCCTTGCCACCACGTCCCAACGTACCAAATACGTAGGTACGCCATGCCGCGCTTGTGCTAGTACCCACCTTCACATCTGCACTGAATGGACTGCCATCCACATACGGCCACACGGTACCTGACGGCCGCACTTCGGCATTGGTAACAAAATCGGCACCATCAAGTTTTGTTTTAGCACTAGTACTGCGTTGCAGTGGAATTTCAGCCAGACGGTTCGCCAGCGCTCCGGGAATGTAAGAGAACACTTCTGCGCCTGTAGAGGGATTAAAAGCATGAAGCATCCCATCATTAGCAGCTACCCATAACAGTCGGCTACGGTCCTTGTGCGTCGCACGGAAAGCCGCATAGCCATCGCCCGAAGCGCCAGGAAACGTTGCACTTGGAGGACCTTGAATCCAAGGTGTGCCATTCACCACAGGCCCCAACAAGCTTGTGCCTCGCTCACGCAAACCATTCGCACCTTCCTTGCTCTGATCACCACGAATGTAATTCAAGGCTATTTCAGCATTGGTGGCAGAGAGATTATTGGTACTAGCAGTAGTCATCTGCGTTTTGTAGCTTGCAGGCAAACTAGCCCACCGAAAAGCAACACCCGCCCCACCACTGTTAGTGATGATGTTTCGATTGGTGCCTCCATTTGCGGAATGATTACCATAGAGCAGCGCTCCTGCCTCCCAGGTCGCAGCGGTACCGAACTCTCCCTCTGAATCAACCTTGTAGGCTTCTACAGTACCCTGCACCGTCGCACTGTCAAACTTGACCAAATACTTAAACCCGCTCTCAACCAATTGAGCGGACGAAGTAGCTGGCGCAGCATTAGAAGCCTTGGCAGCCGCATTCAGTGCCTTACGCAACTGTGATTCTAAAATTTCTGGGCGTCGAGCCAGAAAGTAGCCATCGGGCACACCATCGGATCCCAGCTCACCATCTGCATTGACGTTATCCCAATCACTTTGGGAAGAAGGTTGATTCAGCGTGCCCCAGGTACCATCGTTATTTTTAACACTTGACTTAAAATAGCCATATTTCCCAGCATACCACAATGGATCCTTAATGAGTGCATTTGTTTCACCAACCACATTAAAAGTATTGGAAACCAAATAATCTGCATTTTTCACCGAGCAATAATTTGCAAGAGTTGGTATTGCTGGATCACCGGTACTACCATTCCCAGTAACATTGCACACCGTGTTGGCATATGTATTACCAAAAGCGCTTTTGCTACGGTAAGCATTATCACCACACAAATACTCACTCGTGTCAGGCATATTACTCAATATACCAGAAACACCATTACCCATATGCTGATGAGTAAGATACCGCCCATTACCGCTCAAACCAGTCCCTGACTTCTGCACTCCAATCACACTGAATCCATGAGTACCCGAGGCACCGCCACACACACCTGGAATATCCGTCGTAATTTTTATATCCCAACCGGACGGTGATGCAGCATTGGCAACCAAGTCATACCGAAGAAATCCCGTAATATCCATATCATAATCACCGCCCATCAAAATATCGTTCCAAGTAACGATAAATGCACCATAGGTTGGCCCTGAACTGATGGATGCAAACGTCAAAGGCGCGCTAACTTTGCCATTAACTTGAACACTTTCTGGAGTGATATAAACATATTTTTGCGGATTGGTCCCCGGAACAGGAACATCAATACGAGGAGCGCCGCCGCTCAATGACGCGGCCATTGTTTTGACCTTCAGCGCATTCTCCACCGTAGCCAAATCGGAGGGAGGAGATGCAAGGGTACGTATTTTGTTAGTGTTACCGTAATACGCAGCTCCCGCCACTTGATAAGTTCCACCCATAGCAGGCGCTTCTGGGCAAATACCATTGACATTAGCCAAAGTACCTACAGTTTTCGCCGAACAGGAGTTAGAGTCATCGGCACCTGTCAAACCCTTACCTGTGACTGAACCTACTGAGCGCGAAGTACCGTGAATACCTTCAAGTGCACCAATCTTATTGACGAAAGAATCCAAATTACCTGCAGTGGCCACGCCTGGTAATGTGTTAAAAGCTGCATCGGCCTGACCATCAAAACTCAGCGCGCTAGATGAAAATGTCAGAATGTTTAATGGCCTGCACACTGAGTTTCCATATTTTGAGCGTGCTGTACTGTTGGCTAATGGATCACTCCAACTGGCAACCGGCAATCCTGCATTAGAATCATTGGAGTTTGAAGATGGATTTGTCGGTGTAGGCGACGACCCGTTGTATGCGTAATATTGCAGAGCCTGCACCAACATTTCCCCAATTGGATTTCCCCAAGCAGGCAAATTAGTTTCACCAGAGGCACTGGGAGTATTCCCCCCTCCGTAAGTCTTTGACGAGCGTCCATATAAAACAATAGAGTCGAAAGCCTTGATAGCGCCAATACCAGTTGTTCGACCGTCAGTCAAAGTAGCTGCACAGCCAGCACCAGCGCTATGACAAAAAACACCTGTTGTACGATTTATCTCATCCTCTAAATCGCGGATATTTTTCCGCAGTGCGCCCGCAGTATTCTTTTGATCGTAACTACCAGTAATCAGACCAAACTCCACACGAGCTGCATCGCCTGCATTTTGCGGATATCCAAACTCCTGCAAAAGTCCATAGGGCTTCAAATTAGTGGTTGAACCTGGCGGAAAAGCCTGACAGCGCTCCTCACCCAACCAATTAGGATCGCACACCTTCACATTCAAATTCAAATCTGGACCAATACCAGAATAAGTAGCACCATCCGTATCCTGCCGTGGAATGCTCACTTCGTGATTTACACCACCATTGCCTTTATCGGCATCTTTATAAAATCGAGCCAATTTAGGACCAAAAGTACCCAAAGCATAATTATCAGTATCACGCCAGCGACACAACTGAACTTCGACGGTCGACCAAAACCGCACATTACCCTTGACCAAACGCATGACAGGCTGAGAAGTTTTATAATTTTCGGAATTACCCGTTACACATATACTCAAACCAGCATACTGATTTGCATTGGCTCCCGTTGTTTTCGTCAAATCTGCCTGCGTAAATGGCGTGTAATCTCGAATATCTGCACCTTTGTAATATTTGACAAAGGAATGTGCATCAAGAACAAGCCGACTACCCATCAGAACAGTCGAACCATTTGTATCAGTCGAGCGATAACCACCGTAGAGCATCTTGCGCACGGTATCCAAACGAGTCATACTCGCCCAGTTTAAGAAGTTTCCACTCCAATGCCTATTAGCAGACGAACAACTGTACTTTGTACTGGTCACTGATCCCACTGTGATTGTAGTTGCCGTTGCCTTAGCGGCCGGATTAAATTGATTCGCAGCCTTAGAATAGTCGTAACATTTGGTCGAATCAAAATATCCATAATATTTAAAATCAGGTTTGAATGTGGTATCAATTACCCCATCACCATCCAAGTCTTCAAAGTCCGTAAACACGGGACCAAACAGCAAATGATCTTTTGAAGCCGTTAACATTATCATCGGCTTATTAGCTGTCGTTATAATATTAGGCGGAATAGCTTCTTTGGGCGTCGAAACATCAATCGGAGTAGCCAATACTAGCACTCCAGTTAATGCCCCCAGCGCCAACACACCTGATTTTAAGTATTTTGACATGTAAAAACCTGCGTCCAATAATTAATGCATTTCGCATTCTTCACGGGAAGAACACTGTTTGAAGAACAACCTGGGTTCTAGTTGAATATCCAAAACCACGGGCTGTAACTCGGTACATAGTGGACCATTGGTTAGCACTTTCACCCGTTGAGGTTACCTGAGTCTCATCTATATTCATACGCACGTGCTTGCGAAGAAACACTTCAACCAAATATTCGGGCTGTTTCGCTACGCCGCGTATGGGAGGCACCCCCGTAAATGTCCCCAGAGGTACCCCCCCTGTGAAGGAATCACAGTTGTTGGCCGTTACAGGTTCCCGCCCAGGCTTGGTAGCTTCATTGTCATTCCAAAGCCCTCCTTTGCTAGCAGGCCACCATGGCTCAGCCACGCCGGTGTTACTGGCAGAAGCCATGCTCCAGTTTGCATCTTTGTAGGTCGCATCATCTTTCAAACATAGACCACGCGTACACCCAACCGTGAACTCTGCTATGTTGATACCCTCATCGTCAACAGGGCTGCTATTTCGTGCACACGAAGCGTTCGCAAGCTTCACACCAAAGGCAGCGTTGTCAATATCACGTTCAGCATCACGCAAAGCTGACTCAGCAGCTTGGCGCGCCGCCTCCTGATCAATCTGGTTTCTGGCCATGGACTCTGCCAACATAGACTGGCGTGCAGTCCACACGCTTATGCCTGTCACTGCGACCAAAAAAAGCAGAACCACCACCAAGGCGACGCCTTGCTGCCCAACTTGGCGCACACGCAATTTCATGGGTTTAACTCCGGCATTTCGCCTTGAGGAGTTGCAAGCGAATTGCATTCTCTAGATCCTAGTAATATTGTTTCAAGGCATTTCGCAGACCAAAAACCTCTACATGTCGGGTGATAGTGTCACCAGTGGGTTGGTTCTTAGTAGTTCCACTGCAATCCACATAACTACGCGACGATCCAGATTTGTCAGCAATACGTGTATTACCCCCCAATGTGCGCGTCAGTACGCACACTCGCACTGCCGTCACACGCTGCCATGGGGTCAAAACGACACCATTAATAGCTTCATTCGATAAACCATTCACTTCCGAAGCTGTATAGAATCGCGCAGGAGTCAAGGTAGCATCGCCCGTGTACACCCCATAGGTGAACCTCATATCCTCCACCCCTTGCATAATAGGTTCGTAAGCGGTTGCATCTGCCATACCATGCGGGCTACGCCCATTACCACTACAAGCCAAGCTGCGAGTCGTAATATCCCGATTCTCCACAGAAACAGTTGTATCATTAAGTGCAAATCGATTGGAAACAAATACCGGCAACTGAGGTGGAATCGCTGTATCCACTCCAGGGTGTGGCGTTGTCGGCGGTGCTCCTCCTGTATTCTTCTTGCGCTCGTTGTTACTTGGGTCGCCACCTGCCACATTCGGAGCAACATCAGCACCTGTGCAGTCCATTCTTCTCCCAGTCGTTCCACCCATTGCAGCCGTATCACTCGTGAATGCATTAATCACTATAGTATCTGGCTTTGTTGCATCCACCGCAGGGCACGTACTAGTCGCCACATCAAACTTGCCCCCAGCACAGCCAAAAATTGAAGAACGAAAAGCTGTTGGAGGCCAACCCGTCAACGGATTTTGCCAATCTGTAATAACACGAGGATTCGACGGCAAGGGGGGGTAAGTGTCATACATCCCTTGCTGAGTTGGATCAACCGGAATAGGCGCAACAGTGGCTGGATAAAATCCAGCATTCATGATTTCACGCCCTAACATCTGCAGAACAAAGGCACCCGTTTCCTGGCTGCTGCTGTTGCGGTCAATAGAGCGCTGAGACTCTCGAGAAGCCAAGTATACGTACGCAGCAGCAACCACGATGATCAAGCTAATGGCCATAGCTACCATTAACTCAATCAGGGTCAAACCCTTCTGGCGAACGGATATTTGAGTGGTATTTTTCATGGCACAAACGAGAATCGAGCACAACGAACACCAGCAGGCGCAGAAGCAACATTAGGACAGCAGCTTTGCTGAGCCATGCCCGATTCATTGCCCGCACAAACGGGAGCTGCTTGAAGAACGCCGTCCTTGTCAACATTTTCCTTATCGAACCACATCATAGTGACAAGAAAGCCATTGCGAGAATTGCCATCGATATGCGCCGCGCCTTGTGGCATTTTGATACGCAAAAGCTGACGCCAAGTTAGTAGATCAAAGGCTGCGCGCTCCGTTGTTGAGCATGCCGTGGTTTCACAATTCTTAGCTATGGTCAACGCATCAGATTGCTGGGTGGCCCAAGTTTGATTCAGCACGTAGGCGGAGACACTCTCTACACCAGCGGATGCAAAGCTGGTGCCGGCCACCCCCGGATTAATACGCACGCGCTCCGAGAGATCAGACAGAAGAGCTGAAGAAGAAGATCGAGCCCATGTATTTATTTTGTACTTTGATGTTGCCGCTTGCAGGCCCGCAATACCAAGCAAGCCAATAGACAGCACCAAAACGGCTACCATCATTTCAACCAATGTCACACCACGAACATCACGCCTTGCGGCCACAACTTCGCGCCTAGGTAAATAAAATGAAAAAATCATCAGATTTCAATTATTGATAATTGGAACATGTCTTATCATGCGGTATGGTTCTCGTACGCCCCAAACTGTCGAGACAGATATTGAAACCGTACTTTATTGTCATCGCATTTCCGACTGATTCATAAATCAAATCAAACTCTCCTGCACTCCCAAGACCTGGTGCTCCTCTTGAATTAAAGGTTATTTTTTTACGATTGTTTTGGGTCTGCAACAAATAGATTGAGTCACCTGCAGGGCGCGCCAGCAGCATATTGATGTCTTCGCTGGGCTTATTGAGCCCGGTATCGCAACTAGGGTTGAGGAATACGATCCAGCCGGCTTGCCAATCGTCACCTGACGTGGTGCATGCAGGAGAGGCATTGGCAGCGCTGCTGCTCATGCAGACCGTGACACAAGTATTTCTATTCACAGCTTCATTTCTGGCCTTCAAAATACTGGCATTGAACTCGTTCCCCAAGTTCGTCATCTGACTGCGCACAATGAAATCACGGATGGAAGGTGCTGCAAGCATCGCAAGGACAGCGGCGATAGCCAAAGTGACCATCAACTCAATCAGGGTGAACCCGGCCTCGGCCGTGGGCAACGGCGAGCGGGCTGGCAACATTTGGTTAGATTTCTCCATGGGCTAATTATTAAAGACAAGGCGCGCTGGGCCTAGCTCCTTCGGCACAGCCAGACTTACCGTTTGTCGCCTACAGTCACACACTCATTACAACCACTACCGCAGCCATGTTCACAGGAATCATCACCGGCCAAGGCCGCATTGCAGAAGTCGCCCCCCTGGGTGCCACAGAAGCCCACGGCAAACGCTTGGTCATTCAAGCCCCAAAGGGGTATCTGGACGACGTAGGCTTGGGCGACAGCATTGCCCTGAACGGCGCCTGCATGACGGTGACCACGCTGGAGCCCCAAGCGCTGCAGTTCACCGTGGATATCTCGGCCGAATCGCTGCTCAAGACCACGGGGCTGGACACCCCCGGGCCCATCAACCTCGAAAAGGCGCTGCGCGCCCACGACCGGCTGGGGGGGCACCTGGTGTCGGGCCATGTCGATGGGCTGGGGCAAGTGACGCACTTTGCCCAGGTGGGCGAGAGCTGGGAGCTGCGGGTCTTGGCGCCGCGCGATCTGGGCAAATATCTGGCCTACAAGGGCTCGATCACCATCAATGGGGTGAGTCTGACGGTCAATCGCATCACCGATAGCGAAGCTGGATGCGAGGCCAGCATCAACCTGATTCCGCACACGGTCGAAAACACGGCGCTGGGGAGCTTGAAGACGGGATCGCGCGTGAACCTGGAGATTGATTTGATCGCACGGTACGTGGAGCGCATGCTGGCGGCACCAGCCGCCGCACAGTGACGGCAGTGCGCGGACCAGCGCACCAAGGCGAGTCAACGCGGCATCCCTCAGCCCTGCCCCGCCTTAGCCGGGGCTTGCAAAGGGCACTCCCGCAGTGACGACTGTGCCAACCGCGCCATTCATTTACTATTAAATTAATAGCTGCCAGCGCTTACTGAATAAGCACTAGCAGCTATTTTTCCTTCAATTCACAGCCTAACGTAGGGCAGACTGCCTCATCGACAAGGGCATCCAAGAGAGGGCCCACTGGCGACTGAGGCTGAGCCCATCCGTCGCAAGAACCTGATCGGCACGATCTTGCGACAACGCACGCCCCATGCGGCATGGCGCTGAACGCGGTAGTCCATGGGCCATGGGGCGCACCACATTGCACCCCACACCTTGCCATGGCGCACATTCCAGGCGCATTTCTTGCTTTATCGTGGTGCAAATTTGGTCCACGGCACCCCCATGTGCACCAAAACAACCCAATCAAACGCAAGAGGACGATATGGAAGCACTCAAACAGGGCACGGACGCTCTGTTCATTTTGCTGGGCGCCATCATGGTGCTGGCCATGCACGCAGGCTTTGCCTTTCTGGAGCTGGGCACTGTGCGCAAAAAGAACCAGGTGAACGCTCTGGTCAAGATTCTGGTGGACTTCTCGGTGTCCACCGTCGTGTACTTCATGGTGGGCTACGGCGTCGCCTACGGCACACATTTCTTTGTGGGGGCAGAGACGCTGGTGCTGCAAAGTGGCTATGGGCTGGTGAAGTTCTTCTTTCTGCTCACGTTTGCCGCAGCCATCCCGGCCATCATTTCGGGCGGCATTGCAGAGCGAGCACGTTTTTGGCCGCAGCTGCTGGCCACGGCGGTCATCGTGGGGTTTGTGTACCCGTTCTTTGAAGGCATCGCCTGGAACCAGCACTTTGGCGTGCAGGCCTGGATCAAGTCCCTGACGGGGGAGGAGTTCCATGACTTTGCGGGCTCGGTGGTGGTGCACGCCATGGGCGGCTGGATTGCCTTGCCCGCCGTGGTGCTGCTGGGCTCGCGGGCCAACCGCTACCGCAAGGATGGTGCGATCTCGGCCCACCCGCCATCGAACATTCCGTTCTTGGCCCTGGGTGCCTGGATCCTGATCGTGGGCTGGTTCGGCTTCAATGTGATGAGTGCACAGACGGTAGACAAGCTCTCGGGCCTGGTGGCGGTGAACTCGCTGATGGCGATGGTGGGCGGCACACTCGCAGCCCTGGTGATGGGCAAAAACGACCCTGGCTTTGTACACAACGGCCCTTTGGCGGGCCTGGTGGCCGTGTGCGCAGGGTCTGACCTGATGCACCCACTGGGCGCCCTGGTGGTGGGCGCAGTGGCGGGCGCGATTTTTGTGGCGATGTTCACCCTCACACAGAACAAATGGAAGATCGACGACGTGCTGGGCGTTTGGCCACTGCACGGGCTGTGCGGCACCTGGGGCGGTTTGGCTGCGGGCATTTTTGGCAGCAAGGCGCTGGGCGGGCTGGGCGGCATCAGCTTTGCTGGGCAGCTCATTGGCACGCTGATGGGCGTGGCATGGGCGTTGATAGGCGGTGTGGTGGTCTACGGCGTGCTCAAAGCCACCGTGGGCCTGCGACTGAGCCAAGAAGAAGAGTTTGATGGCGCCGACCTGTCCATCCACAAGATCAGCGCCACCCCCGACCGCGAGGTGAGCTGGTAAGCCACTGGCGTGCACAGCGGCCCAGCACAACGCTGCCACGGGTAGGCGCGTTGTCTGACACCCAGGCCCCGTGTGGGTGGGTATACATTGGGACGCAGCCAGCACTGCGCCACCCACCCCACCCCTGCATGCACCTCGCCCACCCTCACCCGCCAAGCCTTCGCTCCCAGCACCGCAGGCCATTGCCTGGCCCGGCGGGTTGGTCTTGGGTGGGTTGGATACTGACTGTCGCGGCGCTGGGCGCCGCGCTCACAGGCTGCACGGGTTTGCCTGAACAGGTGGACCGCCCTGTCTCTACAGCGCTGGCAGACCCTAGCCCAACCCCTTTGGCGCAGTGGGCGCAGACACAACGCAGCGCAGACAAGGCACGCCACCCATCCGGCTTTGTACTGCTGAGCGGTCCCCAAGCGGCCTACGGCAGCCGCCTGGCGCTGGTGGATGCCGCACAACAAACGCTGGACTTGCAGTACTACGCCATCCACGCGGATGCCAGCACCGAGCGCCTGCTGCTGGCCGTGGTGGCTGCGGCCCAGCGGGGCGTGAGGGTGCGGGTGCTGCTGGACGACTTTCACAGCACCGGGCGCGATGCCCAAGTGATGCGGCTGGCGTTTGTGCCCAACATCGAAATGCGCATGTTCAACCCACTGACGGGCGCCCGCAACTCCCAGATGGGGCGCGTGTTCAGCCTGCTGGGCGACTTTTCTCGCGTGCAGCAGCGCATGCACAACAAGCTGTTCATTGCCGACAACGCCATGGGCATTGCGGGGGGGCGCAACCTGGGCAACGCCTACTTTGGCAACGACGAATCCGGCAACTTTGTAGACCTGGACGTGTTGGCCACCGGACCGGTGGTGCAGGCCCTGTCGCGCAGCTTTGACGCGTACTGGAACAACCCACGCGCCTACCCCGTGCAGTCGCTGATCTCGCGCCCAGAGTTGCTGCGGATGCGCGAGCGCCTGAGCCCGCCCAACGGCCCCCTATCGCCCGATATACAACGCAGGCTGCGCGAGGGAGAAGCAGGCAGCGCCCTCCCCAGCACCCCGCCCACTAGCGCCGATGGCCCCAGCCCCACCAGCGCTCAACGTGCACGCATCTGGAACCAGCGCCCACTGGACCTGCGCCAGATGCGTTGGACCTGGGCCCCCGCCGCCGTGCTGGTAGACCAGCCCGCCAAAATCCCCGCTGACGGGACAGAGGCGAGCCCCCCTCCTTCGCAACCACCCGCTCAGCCGACGGAGTCGATCGGCACGATCACCCCTCCGACCACAGCCCCCGCAAGCAACGCGGTCACCCCACCCGAGCCCCCCGCCGAAACGGTGGTGGACGGCTTGCTCCAGCTCATGGGGCAAGCCAGCCAAGAGCTGCTCATCGTCTCGCCCTACTTCGTGCCTGGGGCCGACATGAAGCAGGCATTTGCCAGCGCTATCGCCCGGGGCGTGCGGGTGCGGGTGCTGACCAATTCGCTGGCGTCTAACGATGCGCCTCTGGCCCATGCTGGTTACGCAAGGCACCGGACTGACTTACTGCAAGCAGGCGTGCAGCTGTATGAAATGCGCAGCGAGCTGTCGGGGCTGCGCAGCGTGTTCCTGGGCACAGGCAGCAGTGGCGCAGCGGGGGGGGCTTCCGGATCTATGGGTGTGGGCAACTCACGGTCCATGCTGCACTCCAAACTGCTGGTGATGGACGGGCGGCTGCTGGCGGTGGGGTCGATGAACCTGGACCTGCGCTCACAGCTGCAAAACACCGAAATTGCCCTGCTGATCCAAAGCCGACCCCTGGCCGCCCAGGCCACGCGCCAGATCGAAGCCGCACTGACCGATGCCGCCTGGCACGTGGTGCTGGATGCGCAGGGCCAACTGGTATGGCGGGCCCCTGCCCACAGCAGCCTGCAAGACGCCACCACCGAGCCTGACGCCAGCGCCCCGCTGCGCTGGCTGCTGCACCTGATCGGACCACTGGCGCCCGACCATCTGCTGTAGCCGCCTGGCTAACGCAACCCAGTGTCCCGAGTTGGAGACTCGTCTCATAAAGACGCCGAAATCGCCGCCATGCTGCGTTGCACATCCTCGCGATAGCTTCGGCTATCGCTGTGGTTTGCGCCTTGCCTAACGACGATTTCGACCTCTTTATTTCATCAACGACCTTCCACCTCGGGACACTAGCGCGTGCCCGCCTGCGCCTGCAGGGACGCAATCCACAGCGTGATGGCGCGCTGGTCCGTCAGGGTGCGCACATGCTCAAAAGCCTGCTCTGCCTCGGGAAAGCGCCTGCGCAGCAGATTCAGCCACTGCTTGAGACGGCCCGCGCGCTGGCGCGGCTCCAGCCCATCGCACACCAGTTGCCAAAAGGCGGCCAGGTGGGGGAGCAGATCGGCCCACACCACCGTGTCCGTGCCCGCATGCCCGGCATCGGCCGCCCGGATGGCGCGAGCCAGCCCAGGGTCGGCCACCGCGCCGCGCCCCAGCATCAGCGCCTCGCAGCCTGACACGGCACGGCAGCGCTGGGCATCCTCCACGGTCCAGATTTCGCCATTGGCCACCACCGGGATGCGCACGGCCGCACGCACTTCGGGGATCAGCTCCCAATACGCGGGCGGGCGGTAGCCGTCGGACTTGGTGCGGGCGTGCACCACCAGCTCCACCGCCCCACCGTCTTGCATGGCCTGCGCGCACTCGCGCATCAACGACGTGTCGTTGAAGCCCAGGCGCATCTTGGCCGACACCGGCAAATGCGCTGGCACGGCGCGGCGCACAGCCGACACCACGGCTGCAATGCGCTCGGGCTCTTGCAGCAGGGCCGCGCCACCACCGTGGCGGTTGACCACTTTGGCCGGGCACCCAAAGTTCAGGTCAATGCCTTCCGGCTGCAAGGCCGCCAGCCGCGCGGCGTTCTCGGCCATGCACACCGGGTCTGAGCCCAGCAACTGAGCGCGCACCGGCACACCCGCCAGGGTGCGGCTGCCGTGCAACAGCTCAGGCACGTAGCGCAAAAACACTTTGTCGGGCAGCAAAGTGCCCGTGATGCGAATGAACTCGGACACGCACCGGTCCACACCCCCCACCCGGGTAAGCACGTCACGCAACACGAAATCCAGAAGCCCCTCCATCGGGGCCAGCAACAACGTCATGCCAACTCACCCAGTCCCATGCGTTTGCGCGCGGCACCCGCAAAATCAAACATAAAAAATGCCTTCAACGCAATCATATAAAGCGCTGCAAGCTATCAAATATATAGCAAAACCTGCACACCACCAGATGACACCAGGTGTTCGCTCAGTCATCACCATGTCACGGCCCGCTGTTGCAATATCGGCCACTGCCTCCTGCGCCCCCGCCTTTGCCAACGCCCGCCATGCTGCTTATCAAAACCGACAAAGCCCGACAAGAACTGGCACCCGGCATGCGCACCCTGAGCCTGCGCGAGCGCTCGCTGCTGCTGTTGGCAGAAGGCAAACCCCAGGCCGAACTGCAAGCCATGTACAACGGCGGTGGCGCCCAGATCGTGGAGCACCTGTTGAACCAGGGCTACCTGGCGCCAATGGCGCCCACCGCGCCCGCAGCAGCCTCCACAACCCACCCCAACACCCCGCCAAGCCCTGCCAGCGCCCCCAAGGCAGCACCGGCGACCACAACGGCGAGCCAACCTACCGACAAACCCACCGAGCCCAGTGACGCCCTGCGCTCGCTGGCCGGTGCCCGGATGTACCTGTTCGACATTTGCGAGCGGCTGTTTGCCCGGCGCGACCCGGCCATGGCCCAGCATTTTCACAGCGCCCTGCGTGCCGCGCGCGACCGCGACAGCATGCTGGACGTGGGCGAAGCCTTGCTGGAAGAAGTGGCGCAACTCGGGGGCGCGGAACGCGCCCAGACCATCCGCGAGCGCATGACCCAGTTGCTGCCACGCGAAGCCAGCGCCACACCGGCTTGAGAGCACAGCCTCAACCCCCACCGATCATCACGGTATGGGAGCCTCAAGACCTGGCACGCCAGGCCAGCCAGGTTGCAGCGTTGCTTATTGGGCAGCGCCCAGGCGCCACAAGGATGTCACCTCGGCAGCCCGCGCAGCGTGCAGGGCATCGGTGGCATCGGTGGCCTTGGCGTGGTGCGGCTTCACGTCATGGCGGCCCAGCACCTGCAGCCCTGCCTGCGCGATCCACTCCAGCAGCTGGGCACGGGGGCGCAGCTCCAGGTGCTCAGCCAGGTCCGACAAGATCAGCCAGCCCTCGCCACCAGGCTCCAGATGTGCAGCCAGGCCTGCCAAAAACCCGCGCAGCATGCCACTGCCCTCGTCGTACACCGCACGCTCGATGGGCGAGCTGGCCCGCGCAGGCAACCAGGGCGGGTTGCACACCACCAAGGGCGCGCGCCCTTCGGGAAACAGGTCGGTCTGCAGCAATTCCACACGGCCCGCCACGCCCAAGCGTTGCAGGTTCTCGCGGGCACAGGCGATGGCACGCGGGTCCTGGTCGGTGGCCACCACGCGCTGCACACCTCGGCGTGCCAGCAGGGCAGACAACACGCCAGAGCCAACACCCACATCAAAGGCCAGCGCTTTGGATGGCAGCGGCGTTTGCGCCACCAAATCCACATACTCGCCCCGCACGGGCGAGAACACGCCGTAGTGCGGGTGAATGCGATTGCCCGGCGCAGCCCCCAAGGCGGGCACTTCCACGCCCTTCTTGCGCCACTCGTGCGCGCCCACCAGGCCCAGCAGCTCGCGCAGCGATGCCACCACGCGCTGGCCGCCGGCAGGGCCCCAGGCCTCGGCGCACGCCTGGCGCAAATCGGGCGCGCGGCGCAGCCCGATGGCGTAATCGCCTTCGAGCACGATCAATATCGACGACAGCACCCGCGCCCGCTGCGCCTGGGCCTGCCGGTGCAGGTGAAACGCCTGGGCCGGTGTGGCATCGGCCGCTTTTTTGGCGGCTTTGGCTGCAGCCTTGGCGGGCTTGCGGTCGGTGCGGCGCATCAGCGCCTGCAGCAGCATGCGTGCGTTTTGAAAATCGCCCGTCCACAGCAGGCCTGTGCCTTCGCAGGCGAGGCGGTATGCGGTGTCTGCGGGCAACGTGTCGTCTGCGGCCACTACCCGGCGAGGGGCCGGGGCGCCGCTCTCAGAGCGCCAGTGGGCGGTGTGGGACTGGCCCTGGCTGCTCCATTCGATCATGGGAGGTATCAGCCGTTGATAGGGCGCTTCAGGCGCACTTCTTCGATCTTCACGCCGCCGATCACAGCCGTTTTGGCCGTGGACAGCTCGCGCTTGAAACCTGCCATCTCGTGAAAGCGCAGCGCGCGCTCATTGCGCAGCGGCACCCAGGCGGTGACATTGGTGCAGCCCTCTTCTTGCAGGCCATCACGGGCGGCATCCCACAGGGCCAGGCCCACGCCTTGGTTCCAATGCGTAGGGGCGGCGTAAATGGCCCAGATTTCACCGGTCGTGGGACGGGATTTTTCATCGCGCGAGCGGTCGTAACCGACGAAGCCGACGATCTTCTCGCCGTCCACGGCCACTTGCACCTGTGGCTCGCAATATTCAATGGCCTCGCGCCAGTAGGCCTGGCGCTTTTCGACCGACATGGATTTCAATTGCTCGTCTGGCACCAGTCCTTTGTAGGCCTCTTGAGCAGAGACAGTGTGGATCTGGGCAATGGCTTTTGCATCGCGAAGCGTGGCGGGACGAACCTGGATACTGGACATGGACAAACCGAACGAAAACAGGGTGTAAAAAACAAAAAGGATCGGCATTGTCGCCGCAAACGGTTTTCCACCCCTTTGCGCTCGGTTACAGCGCGGGTTCAAAGTGCCTTTTTCAGGCGCTTTTTGCCTCCTTCAAAAGCCACGAAAACGCCGTGCAAAGCCGCTCAGGCAATGGCCATGGCGTTGCCCATGGCACCCGCGGCCATGGCCTGCGCCGCACGCTGCACCAGGGCGCGCTTGTTGCGCGGGCGGGGCGCATGCACGGCGGGTGGCTGGCCATTGATTGCCCCCAGGCTCAGTACCAGTGTCACGGTGCGCGAATCGTCCTCACGGTCATCAATGGCATAGGCGCGGTAACTGCCATTGCCCTGCCCATGGCTGCGGCGCACCGCATGAAAAGCCACCCGCGCGCTCGCCACGCGGCTACCCCCAAAAGGCAGTACCCGCACGCGGGCGTCGCGGTCCAGGGCCAAGCCCAGGCTTCCGGCGCGGTTGATCAAATCGGTGCGCACCGTGCGCCAGGTTTGCCCGGCATCGGTAGAGAACTGCCAGGTGCCCACCTGGGCGTCCAGCTGCTCGATCACCATGCCCGCGTGCAGCGCCAGCTCAGGGCAGTTGTCCTGCAGGATCTGGATCACGCTGTTACCCCCCACCCCACCTGCCGCAGGCGACGCGGCGGCGCCTGAGCGGCGCTCTGCAGCGGCGCGCTGCGCAGTGGAAGACGCGGCAGGAGAACGGTTGGCAAATGCGGTCATTTTGAGCCCCTCTGTGGATGTTGAATGCAATGGATGCGATGGTTCTGAGCAAGGTCGGTACGCATTGACATTTGCACTGCAAGGCACCGTTCAATGCATGGGAGAAAGTCTAGAAAACGGACTGCAGCGCGTCCATCGCACAAATGGACTAACAAAAATGGACTAGTCCAAACGGGTGGTTTGTGGGCAATACTTGGTGGATGTCTGCCCGTCTACTGCTTGTTGATGACCACACCCTGTTTCGCACAGGCTTACGCCTGATCGTTCAGGACCACCCATCGGTAGGCTCCATCGCAGAAGCGGGCTCTGTGGCTGAAGCCTGCGCACTACAGCTGGCCGATGCAGACCTGGTGCTGCTGGACATCCAGCTGCCAGGCATGAGTGGCCTGGACGGCCTGCGCCTCATCCGCCAGGCTTGCCCCAAGGCGCGCATCGTGCTGGTGTCTGCCAGCGTGGCCCCAGATGCAGTGAACGAGGCCCGCATGCGCGGAGCCGACGGTTTTCTACCCAAATCGGCCAGCGGCGAAGACATCCTGGACGCCATCACCTGCGCATTGGCAGGGCTGCCCTGCTTTCCGGCAGGCAGCGGCCAAGCCCCACCCGCTGTGCGCGGGGCCGGTGCATCGGCCCTCACGGCGCGGCAGCTGGATGTGCTGGCCCTGCTGTGCGCGGGCAAGCCCAACAAGGTGATTGCCCGCGACCTGGGGCTGAGCGAGAACACCGTGCGGGTGCATGTGGCAGCCATCTTTGGGCAACTGGGGGTCAACAGCCGCAGTGCGGCGCTGCTCACAGCGCAGCGCATGGGCCTGGTCGCCACACCCAGCCATGACACCCTCTGACGCCCACCATGCAGAGCCCGCAGCAGCCGAGGCTGCCGCAGCGCCATCGGCATTGCACACCCCCACCCACTTGATGAGCCGCCTGGGCTGGGCTTGGCCACGGTGGGAGCGCGAGGAAATCCTTCGCGAGCAGGTCTCGCTGCTACGCCACAACTTCCCGATGACTTTGCTGGCCTCGCTGGCCACAGCCTTTGGCACGCTGTGGGTGATGCGCCCGGTGGCCGACCCGCAGGCCATGCTGGCCTGGCTGATCTCGCACATCCTGGTGGTGAGCTGTGTGTACGCCGTGCTGCTGGGCATTGACCGCCAGGGCACTGCCCACCCCAAGCGCGCCGTGTGGCGGCTGATGGTGTGCATGAGCGCCATGGGCATCAGCTGGGGCAGCCTGGCCCACGTGGTGCTGTACTGGGGCAGTGGTGAGAGCGTGATCTACGCCATCGGCATCATCAGCACGGTGTCATCGGGTGCTCTGGGGCTGGGGGCACCGCTGCTGTGGGGCTACATCATCTACCTCACGTTTGCCATTGGCGGGGTGCTGCTGGCACTGGCCATGGCGGGCGGCGTGGTGATGTGGCCTGCCCTGCTGATGGTGTGCGTGTACTACGCACTGACCTCCATGCACGCACGCACCGGCGAGCAGGCTACGCTGCGCTCCATCGTCCTTAAGCTCGAAAACGAGCGGCTGGTGACCGAGTTGCGTGCCGAGTCGCGCCGCGCATTGGCCGCGCAAGAAGCCGCGGAGCAAGCCGACCGCGACAAGTCCCGCTTTCTGGCTGCTGCCAGCCACGACCTGCGCCAGCCCCTGCACGCCATGGGGCTGTTCCTGGAAACGCTGCAACGCAGCCCACTCAACGCGTATCAGCAAACCGTGCTGGGGCACGCACACGCGGCCTCTGGCGCTGCGGCAGAGATGCTCACCACCTTGCTCGACTATTCGCGCCTGGAGGCCGGGGTTGTCAAGGTGCGCCCTGCGGCTTTCTCGGTGCAATCGCTGCTGACCTCGCTAGAGCAAGAGTTCGGTGTGCAGGCCGATGCTGCGGGCCTCATCTACCGCACGCGCGAGACCTCTGCAGCGGCCTTTGCCGACCGCTCGCTGGTCGATCTGGTCATGCACAACTTCATCTCCAACGCCCTGCGCTACACCAGCCGGGGCGGTGTGCTGATTGCCTGCCGCCAGCGCGGTGCCCGGCTGGCGCTGGAGGTGTGGGACACGGGCCATGGCATTCCCGAGCACCAGTGGGAGGACATCTTCAAAGAGTTCCACCAACTGGGCAACCCCGAACGCGACCGGCGCAAGGGCCTGGGACTGGGCCTGGCCATCGTGCAGCGGCTGGCCCGCGAGATGTGCACCAACGTGGAGGTGAGATCGCGCCTGGGCAAGGGCTCGGTCTTCCGGCTCTGGCTGGACAACTGGCAAGGCGCCCTGGAGGACGAAGCCCAGCCCGTGCTGGACCCGCAAAGCCTGGCAGGCCTGAAGGTGCTGGCCATCGACGACGACGAGGCCGTGCGCATGGGCATGCAATCGCTGCTGCAAAGCTGGGGGTGCGAATGCCTGACGGCCGAATCCGGCGCCGATGCCATGCAAAGCCTGGAGCGCATGACCCCCGAGTTGATCATCACCGACTTCCGCCTGCGGCATGAGGAAACGGGCAAGCAAGTGCTGCAAGCGCTGCGCTCCCAGCTGGGCGCCATGGTGCCCGCCATCATCATGACGGGCGACACCTCTCCCCAGCGCCTGCGCGATGCGCAGTCCACCTCAGCCCTGCTGCTGCACAAGCCCGTGTCCACCGGCCAGCTGCGCGACGCCATTTCGCTGTTGCTGCAGCAACCCCAGCCTGCCGCCTGGCAGGCCGAAGAAGCGGCTGCCGACCCCACCTGAGCCCACGCAGCCGCAGCGCCCGAGCAGGCTCAAAACAAGCGGCGCATCAAATCCATCAAACGCTGAAACCGTGCGCCATAGGGTGGGTAAAGCAACGCGCCCAGGGACCAGCGCGACTGCACCAGCACCGACTTCTGGTGGCTAAACCGCAGAAAGCCCTGCTCCCCATGGTAGGCGCCCCAACCGCTGTCGCCCACGCCGCCAAACGGCAGGTTGTCGTTGGCCACATGCATCAGCGTGTCATTCACCGTCACGCCCCCGCTGACGGTGCGGGCCAGCACGTCGTCGCGCACCGCCTCACTTTGCCCAAACCAGTACAGCGCCAGCGGGCGCGGCCCGGCGTTGATGTGCGCAATGGCATCGTCCAGCCGCTCGTAAGAGATGACGGGCAGGATGGGGCCAAAAATTTCTTCCTGCATGAGCTGCATGGCCGAAGTGGCGCCAAACACCAGCGTAGGCAGCATCTGGCGGCTGACGCCATCGCCCAGCATGCCCGCCGTGGGCACTGCGGGTTTGCTGGAAGCGGGCTTGCCCACAGACGGGTCAATCGTCTGCACCTCAGCGCCCAGGGTTTGCGCCTGCTGCAGCATGGTGCGCAGCCGTGCGTAGTGGCGCGCAGTGATGATGGACGCGTAGTCGCCATTGCCCTCAATGCTTGGGAACAGGCGCAGCACGGCAGCGCCATAGGCCTGGGCAAACTCAGCCTCGCGACCCCGGGGCAGCAGCACGTAGTCAGGCGCCACGCAGGTTTGCCCGGCATTGAACAACTTGCCGTGGGCGATCTTGAGGGCAGCCTCCTGCAGGTCGCAGTGGCCGTCGATGATGCAAGGCGATTTGCCTCCCAACTCCAGCGTGGTCGGGGTGAGGTTGTGCGCCGCCGCCTGCGCCACCTTGCGCCCCACGGCGGTGGAGCCGGTGAACACCAGGTGGTCAAACGGCAGCGAGGCAAACAAGGCCGACAAATTGGCATCGCCCTGCACCACACAAAACTCATCGGCCGAAAAAAACTGTGCCACCAACGCCGCCAGTTGCGCCGAGGTGTGCGGCGTGAGCTCGCTGGGCTTGAGCATGACGCGGTTGCCCGCCGCCAGTGCGGTGATGGCGGGGGCCAGCGCCAGCTGGATGGGGTAGTTCCACGGCGCGATCACCCCCACCACCCCCAGCGGCTGGCGGGCAATCCAGGCACTGGCAGGCTGCAAAAACAGGGGGGTGAACACCCGCTGGGGCTTCATCCAGCGGCCCAGGTGGCGCAGGGTGTGCGACAGCAAACTGCGCAGCACAAACAAGTCTGCCACCTCGGTCAGGCGCGGCGAGCGCATGCCGAAGTCGGCCTGCACGGCGGCGGCCAGCACGGGGGCGTGCTCGTCCAGCAATTTTTGCAAGCGCAGCAACCGCTCGCGGCGCACCAGCAGGGGCACATCCACTTGCGCGCGGCTGGCCTGGTGCTGGAGTTGGAACTGGGCGTGTATTTCGGCAGGGGTCATGCAACGATCATAGGAGACCCCGCCAGCGGGCGTGTCACGAAAGGGCACATGCGATGGCTGGGCACCGCGCCCTTGGCGCCCCTGCGTCATGCACCCGACACAGGGAGCACAAGGCCATCAGCGCAGCCTGGCAAGTGCCAAGGCCCCTTTGCACGGGTCGAGCGGTAGGTGTGCGCTGGGGATCGGGATGGGCTGCAAGGCGCGTACAACGAAGCTGACCGCCCGGCAAGCCACTTGCCCAAAGGGTTGGAGTGAAATCGGGCGATTGCACTCCAATGCAATCTCCAAAAAGACTTTGAACAGGTTCTAAGCCTCAGCGGACTTCACGTGCTTCCACGTCTGTCACCTGGGCTGCCCCGGGCAGGATGCCGCCACGGTGCTGTGCGGCGGGCTCATCCACCACACCATCACCCGCTCCAGGAGCCCCAGGCACACCACGGTGGCCACCCGCAGACCAACGCTGCGTGGAACGAAAGGCGGTGCTGAAGCCCGTGCGAGGGTCCATGCGCATGACCCAGGGCGTCACAGGCTTGCCCGTCAGCCGCGCCCAGCCAGCGCGCAAGGCCCACACCAGCGCCAGCACCAGCACGGCGGCCAGCAGGCTCAAGAAAAGCACCACGCCCATGGCCAACACCACCACACGCAGCACCAGGCGCAACAGGCCCGCAACAATTTCGTTCAACTCACACCTCTCATTCACAACATGGGCGGGGGCAGCACCGGCCTCTGCACAAGCCTGCACACCCGCCAGCGCTTTGCAGGTCAACCCTGCGGCGCGGCGCTGAACTGGAACACGCCCGGCTCCAGCACCGGGTTCACGCTCACCGCGATCACGCTCTTGGGCGGGAACTGCCCTTCCAAGAGCAGCTTGGACAGCGGGTTCTCAATCCGCTGCTGGATCGCCCGCTTGAGCGGCCGCGCACCAAACACCGGATCGAACCCCACCTTGGCCAATTCTGCCAAGGCCGCGTCCGACACCTGCAACTCCAAATCCATCTTGGCCAGCCGGGATTGCAACAGCTGCAGCTGAATTTTGGCGATCGAAGCGATGTGCTGCGCATCCAGCGCGTGGAACACCACGGTCTCGTCAATGCGGTTCAGGAACTCGGGTCGGAAGTGGTTCTTGAGCTCCCCCCACACCGCTTCCTTGATGTCGTCAGAGTCCTCACCCACCATGGCCTGGATCAGGTGCGAGCCGATGTTGCTGGTCATCACGATCACCGTGTTCTTGAAGTCCACGGTGCGACCCTGGCCATCGGTCAGGCGGCCATCGTCGAGCACCTGCAGCAGCACGTTGAACACGTCGGGGTGGGCCTTTTCCACCTCGTCGAGCAGCAGCACGCTGTAGGGCTTGCGGCGCACGGCTTCGGTCAGGTAGCCGCCCTCCTCGTAGCCCACATAGCCCGGAGGCGCACCGATCAGGCGGGCCACCGAGTGCTTCTCCATGAACTCGCTCATGTCGATGCGGATCAGGTGGTCTTCGCTGTCGAACAGGAAGCCTGCCAACGCCTTGCACAACTCGGTTTTGCCAACGCCCGTGGGGCCGAGGAACAAGAACGAGCCGGTGGGGCGATTGGGATCTGACAGGCCCGAGCGCGAGCGGCGGATGGCATTGGCCACCGCAGCAATCGCCTCTTGCTGGCCCACCACGCGCTCGTGCAACTTGGTCTCCATCTGCAGCAGTTTGTCCTTTTCGCCCTGCATCATCTTGGCCACAGGGATGCCCGTGGCGCGGCTCACTACCTCGGCGATTTCTTCCGCACCGACCTGCGTGCGCAGCAGGCGGCGTGTGGCGGGTGCGCCGTCCTTGCCAGCCTCTTGCGCCTGGGCTTCTTTGAGTTGCTTTTCCAGGTCCGGCAGCTTGCCGTATTGCAGCTCGGCCACCTTGTTGAAGTCGCCCTTGCGGGTGAATTCTTCGATCTGGAACTTGAGCTTGTCGATGGCCTCGCGCACATGCGCGCTGCCTTGCGCCTGGGCCTTTTCGGACTGCCAGATTTCGTCGTAGTCGGCAATTTCCTTTTGCAGCTTGGTGATCTCTTCCTCGATGAGCGCAAAGCGCTTTTGCGAGGATTCGTCCTTCTCGCGGCGCACGGCCTCGCGCTCGATCTGCAGCTGGATCAGGCGGCGGTCAAGCTTGTCCATCACCTCGGGCTTGGAGTCCATCTCGATCTTGATCTTGGACGCCGCCTCATCGATGAGGTCAATCGCCTTGTCGGGCAAAAAGCGGTCGGTGATGTAGCGGTGGCTCAGCTCGGCGGCGGCCACGATGGCGGGGTCGGTGATGTCCACGCCATGGTGCACTTCGTACTTTTCCTGCAGGCCGCGCAGGATGGCGATGGTGGCCTCCACGGTGGGCTCGCCCACCAGAATCTTCTGAAAGCGCCGCTCCAGCGCTGCGTCCTTTTCGATGTACTTGCGGTACTCGTCGAGCGTGGTCGCGCCCACGCAGTGCAGCTCACCGCGCGCCAGCGCGGGCTTGAGCATGTTGCCCGCGTCCATCGCGCCTTCGCCCTTGCCAGCGCCCACCATGGTGTGCAACTCGTCGATGAAGACAATGGTCTGGCCTTCGTCCTTGGCCAACTCATTCAGCACGCTTTTCAGGCGCTCTTCAAACTCGCCCCGGAACTTGGCCCCCGCCAGCAAGGCGGCCATGTCCAGTGAGAGCACGCGCTTGCCCTTGAGGCTTTCGGGCACTTCGCCCGCCACAATGCGCTGGGCCAGGCCTTCCACAATGGCGGTCTTGCCCACGCCGGGCTCGCCGATGAGCACGGGGTTGTTCTTGGTGCGGCGCTGCAGCACCTGGATGGCGCGGCGGATTTCATCGTCGCGGCCGATCACGGGGTCGAGCTTGCCCAGGCGGGCGCGCTCGGTCAGGTCCATGCAGTATTTGGCCAGGGCTCCGCGCTGGCCTTCGGCCTCGGCGCTGTCCATCTTCTGGCCGCCGCGCACAGCTTCAATGGCGGCCTCCAGGCTCTTGCGCGTGAGGCCGTTGTCCTTGGCTATTTTTGCCGCCTCGCCCTTGCTGTCGATCACGGCCAGCAAGAACAGCTCGCTGGCAATGAACTGGTCGCCGCGCTTGATGGCCTCTTTCTCAGTCGCCTGCAGCACGCGGCCCAGCTCGGGGCCGCCTTGCACCTGGTCGTTGCCCTGCACCTGCGGCAGGCGCTTGACGGCGGCTTCCGCCGCTGCCAGCAGGCCGGGTACGTTGGCGCCCGCACGCTGCAGCAGCGCCTTGGGGCCGTCGTCCTGCTTGAGCATGGCCACGAGCATGTGCACGGGCTCGATGTAGGCGTGGTCGTTGCCCAACGCAATGCTCTGGGCATCGCTCAGGGCTTCCTGGAACTTGGTGGTGAATTTGTCGAGACGCATGGTCTATATCCTCCGAATTGCCCTGCAGTTGGGGTGGGCACTGCCTCATTTCAAGGCAGCGGGCACAGGAAGAGATTGACCTGGATCAGTGGGTTGCAGCGGAGACGGCCCACACAATCACTATCAAATCAATAGCTGCTAGCGCTTATTTAATAAGCGCTAGCAGCTATTTTTATTAGAAAAATAGCCCCCAACCTGGGCTCAGGCGTTGCGTGCCGTGATGCCCCAGCGCGCCAACGCTGCGTCATCGCTCACTCGGGCGTCTACCCAGCGGGCGCCTTGCGCAGTCTCTTCTTTTTTCCAGAATGGCGCCTGGGTCTTGAGGTAGTCCATTAAAAATTCGCAGGCCTGAAAGCTCTGCCCTCGGTGCGCACTGGTCACCGCCACCAGCACAATCTGGTCGAGCGGCTGCAATAGACCCACGCGGTGGATCACCCGGGCGCCCAAAATATCGAAGCGCCGAAAGGCTTCTGCCACCATGGCTTCGATGGATTTCTCGGTCATGCCGGGGTAATGCTCCAGCTCCATGGAGGCCACTGTGTCGCCCTCATTGCGGTCACGCACCGTGCCCACAAAGCTGCACACCGCGCCTACGCCCTTGTCGCCCTGGCGCAGTTCGGCAATCTCGCGGGACAGATCAAAGTCCTCTGTCTGGACCGAAACGCGTGCGGACGTCATGGCGCGCGGTGCAGGCGGGGCGCAGCCAGCAGCGCCCGCTCTTCTTCCACAAAGTTTTGCAGCTGCTTAAGTGCAGGCGAGGGTGGCAGCTTGGCCAGCTGCGTTTGCAGCCGCGTGATGTCGCCCACCGTGGGCGCCACCTTGATTTGCGCCACTGCGGCGGCGTGGTTGCCGGATTGGATCAAGGCCAGCACCTTGCTCGGCCATTCACTTTTGGGTCGTGCCATGGAAATGATTTGGATAGTTCGACAGGGTTTCTACAGGAATGTCTGTAGCATTCGCCCGCACTGTACCCCCACCGCCGCCTTGCAACGCGCGCCCAGCCCCTCATTTCCCCCATGGCCACACAAACCATCACCACCGACCAGTACAAGCTCTACCCCTCGCCCCGCAACCAGCACCGCGAGATTTTCGAGCACCAGGTCTTTGTGCCCCACCCCTACGCCATCATCGACCTGGACGTGATGGAGCTGGCTGGCAAAACCACGCTGTACGCTGCCTGCCGCCTGTCAGACATGAAGATGGGCCAGCTGGTGACCTTGGAGCTGGCCGCAGACAAGGCCAAGTTCGAGCGCCTGTTCACCCCCGACTGAGCTGCCCTGCCCGACCATGCACGAAGACGACAACCAGATCCACGTCCCGCCCTCGTTCGTGGCGGTGTATGCCGACAGCCGCCAGCGCCTGCGCGAGCCCGCCCCCGTCGTTCGCGCCCGCTACGAGCTGTGTGAAGACCTGGCGGGGCATTTGGTAGAGCACGCGCAAACGCTGTACCACGTGCAGGCACCGTCTGAAAAAGAGATCCTGCTGCGCATCCATGCCGGGCTGTGCACGGCCGAGTCGGGCGTGTCGGTGGCCGAGGCCACCTGGATCGCGACCCGCCTGGCAGAGCTGCTGAACTGGCCCTGCCCTGAACTGCCCCAGACGCTGCCCCCGCCCACCAGTGGCGATGCGCCCCCTTCATCGCACTGAGCACCCCCTCAAAGGGCATGGCCCCAAGAAAAAAACACGGCCCTTTTGCAAGAGTCGCGTTCTTTTTGGCCTCTAGCGCTTGATAAATAAGCGCTGGCAGCTATCAATTAAAGAGCAAAAAGCGCTTCAGGAGCCGCCAAACGGCATCTTGGGCATGCCGCCCAGGCCCTTCATGCCGCCCATGCGCTTCATCATCTTCATGAGGCCGCCGCCCTTCATCTTCTTCATCATGTCCTGCATCTGCTCAAACTCCTTGAGCAGGCGGTTGACCTCTTGCACATGCACGCCCGCGCCATTGGCAATGCGCTTTTTGCGCGTGGCCTTGATGAGGTCGGGCTTGCGGCGCTCCAGCGGGGTCATGCTCTGGATGATCCCTTCCTTGCGCTTGATGTCTTTCTCGGCCTTGTCCATGTCGATGGAGCCCGCTTTGGCCGTGAGCTGAGACGGCAGCTTGTCCATCAGGCTGGACAGGCCACCCATCTGCTTCATCTGCTGGATCTGGGAGAGGAAGTCGTTGAGGTCAAAGCCGTCACCACTCTTGACCTTGGCGGCCAGCTTTTGGGCGGCTTCGATGTCCACCCCAGCCGTGACCTGCTCCACCAGCGCCACGATGTCGCCCATGCCCAGGATGCGGCCCGCGTGGCGCTCGGCGTCAAACACCTCCAGGCCGTCGATCTTTTCCGAGACCCCTGCAAATTTGATGGGGGCCCCCGTGATCTGGCGCACCGACAGCGCGGCACCACCGCGCGAGTCGCCATCGAGCTTGGTCAGCACAATGCCGGTGAGCGGCAGGGCTTCCTTGAAAGCCTTGGCAGTGTTGATAGCATCCTGGCCCTGCATGGCGTCCACCACAAACAAGGTTTCCACCGGGTTGAGCGCGGCGTGCAGGTCCTTGATTTCCTTCATCAAGGCTTCGTCAATGGCCAGGCGGCCGGCCGTGTCCACCAGCAGCACATCAAAGTAGTGCTTCTTGGCGTAGTCGAGCGCAGCGTGGGCAATGTCCAGCGGTTTTTGGTCCGGCGTGCTAGGGAACCATTCGGCGCCCGCCTGAGCAGTCACGGTTTTGAGCTGTTCAATGGCGGCGGGGCGGTACACGTCACCCGAGACGGTCAGCACCTTCTTCTTGCGCTTTTCAATCAGGTGCTTGGCCAGCTTGGCCGTGGTGGTGGTTTTACCTGCACCTTGCAAGCCAGCCATCAATATGACGGCGGGTGGCTGGGCAGCCAAGTTGATGTCGGCAACGCCTTCGCCCATGGTGGCCGCCAGCTCGCGGTTGACGATGGAGACCAGCGTCTGGCCCGGCTTGAGCGAGCCCAGCACCTCTTGGCCCAGGGCTTTTTCCTTGACGCGGGCGATGAAGTCGCGCACCACCGGCAAGGCCACGTCGGCCTCCAGCAGCGCCATGCGCACTTCGCGCAGCATGTCCTGCACATTGGATTCGGTGATACGGGCCTGGCCACGCATCTCCTTGACGAGTCGCGTGAGTTTGTCGGTAAGTGCGGAGGCCATAGGAGATTTTGGAAAGGTTCCAGGGTTACCCGTTACCCGCACACAGGTCAAATGTGGGCAGGTTTGCCAAAGCGCTGGCAGCGGGCGAAAGGCTAAACTGTGACCCATGATTTTACCCAGTGCTTCCCCCGTCAGCTGGTTGCTGGCCCTTGCCGCAGCCTTGGCATACGCCGCACCTGCCGCAGCAGCCGCCCGGTTGGGCGCCACCGCCTCACGCAACGCTCTGCTGCTGGCATGGGTGTTGCACGGTGCCCTGCTGGTCTGGGGGCTGTGGGGTGACGCGCCCCGATTCGGTTTTGCCCCGGCCCTGTCAATGACCGCCTGGCTGGTATTGACGGTGTACGCCGTCGAGCGGCAGCTATTTCCCCAAATGCAGGCACGCTGGGTGCTAGCCGCCCTGGGCGCAGCCACTATCTTGCTGGCCCTGGCGTTTCCTGGACAGCCACTGCATGTGGCGGCCTCGGCTTGGCTGCCACTGCACCTGGCCTTGGGCATTGCCTGCTATGGCCTGTTTGCCGCTGCCGTGGTGCACGCCTGGCTCATGACCCGTGCAGAACACCACATCCGCCAGGCCGAAGACCCGCACAGCGGCATTCCTCTGTTGACGCTGGAGCGGCTGACCTTTCGCTTTGTGACGGCCGGTTTTGTGCTGCTGAGCGCCACCTTGATGGCGGGCTGGCTTTTCAGCGAAACTCTTTACGGCCGCGCTTGGCGCTGGGACCACAAAGCCGTTTTCTCGATGCTCTCGTGGCTCACGTTTGCCACCTTGCTGCTGGGCCGCGCACGGTTTGGCTGGCGCGGGCGCAATGCAGTGCGGGTGCTGTACGCGGGCGCCGCCTTGCTGATGCTGGCGTATGTGGGATCGCGTTTCGTGATGGAAGTCGTGTTGGGCCGCAGCGCATGAAATACCTGGTCTTGCTCATCGTGCTGGTGATTGCCGTGGGTGTGTGGCGAAGCAAGCGCGAGTCCGCCCAGCCAGCGCGCACACCGCCCGCAGCCCCGCCCAAGCCACAAGACATGGTGGCCTGCGCCCACTGCGGCCTGCACCTGCCCTACAGTGACGCGGTCGTACAAAATGGCGTCGCCTATTGCAGCGCAGACCACCTGCGCGCTGGCCCAGCGCTGCGCCCATGAAAGAAGCCCTATTGGCCGACGCCCGGCTGAACACTGCTGACGCGCCCTTTGTACGCCTGTGGCGCGGCTTTCTCACGGGACGGGTGATGATTGCCGTGGCTCTGCTGGTGCTGCAGATTCTGGGGCAGTTGTTCAACCAGCTCAGCGACCCTGTCTTGGTGGCGGTGTGTGGGGCCTATCTGTGCGCAACCGTCCTGCTGCGCATTCTGGGGCGCCATGCCCCCCCTGCTGCGGGTACGGGCGTACAGTGGCTTCCGTCCATCGGCGTGGACATTGCCGTGGTCAGCGCCCTGCAGCTCTTGCACACGGGCACCATGAGTTTCACACCCTTGTTCGGCCTGCCCATCTTGATGGCAGCCGTACTGGGCACCCTGAGCCTGGCGCTGGGCACCACCGCGGCCGTGACGTTGCTGCTGTTGCTGTGGGCTTGGTGGAGTAACACCCAATCGCTGAGCGACGACACCCAGCGCTACCTGCAAAGTGCGCTGACAGGCACCGGGTATTTTGTGGTGACCTACTTGGTGCACCAACTTGCCACCCGGCTGGTGGGCGAGCAGGAAGTCGCCCAGCGCAACAAGATGGCAGCGCAGGTGCAGACCCAGGTGAGTGCGCTGGTGATTGAGCATTTGAGCGACGGCGTGCTGGTGGTGGACGAAAGCGACGTGGTCCGCATGGCCAACCCGGCGGCCCAAAGCCTGCTGGGTGAGAGCCAGCACACCCAACTGCCTTTTTCTCTGGGCCGGTGCGAAGGCTGGCAGCCCCTGGTGGACCTAGCACACCGCACGTTTGACAAGGAAGCCCCCCAAACGGCCGACGTCGCACTGCTGCACCCTGGCGAAAGTCCCACCGGGCTGCATGCACGCACCTGGATGACATCCACCCACGCCGACCCGCAAAGCCGTGGAGAGCGCCTGTGCGTGATGTTCTTGCATGACCTTCGAGAACTGGAAGCGCGCCTGCGCACCGAAAAGTTGGCCGCCATGGGCCGCATGTCTGCGGCTGTGGCGCATGAAATCCGCAATCCGCTGGCCGCTATCGTCCAAGCCAACGCGCTGCTGGAAGAAGACCTGCAAGACCCTGGCCAAAAACGACTGGCACAAATGGTGCAGCAAAACGCCGACCGCTTGGCCCGCATCGCAGAGGAGGTACTGGACATTGCCCGCGTACAGCACCAGGCCAACCACGCACCGGCCTCCACGCTGGCGCTGGATGCCAGCGTGGCCCAAGTGTGGAGCGACTGGTGCGCCCAGGCCCCCGCCAAGCGCCAAGGGCAAATCCTGCTCAACGCACCGATGCTGCACGTAGAGTTCGATACCGAGCACCTGCGCCGGGTGCTGGTCAACCTGCTGGACAACGCCCTGCGCTACATGGGGCCACATGAAGACTCGCTACTGGTGCAGACCCGTACCAGTGCGACCGGACAGATTACGCTGCAGGTCTGGAGCGATGGGGCCCCCATGGACAAATCCGTGGAGCGCCACCTGTTCGAGCCCTTCTTCTCCTCAGAGAGCCGCTCCAGCGGCCTGGGCCTCTATATATGCCGCGAACTGTGCCAAAGGCACGGCGCCTCCATCAGCTACCAGCGCACCCACCGCACCACAGCGCGTGGCAACACCGGCGGCAATGCCTTCACCGTGGCGTTCAGGCGCACCACACGCCCCCAAGAAGCCGCCACGCTATTCGACTCCATCGTGATCTGAGAACCATGAACGCCACCGCTGCCTCCATTTTGGTCATTGATGACGAGCCCGACCTGCGCACACTGTACGAGTTGACCTTGTTGCGCGAGGGCTACCGCGTCGAGACCGCCTCGACCGTGCAAGAGGCGCGTGAACAACTCAAGGGCCGCCCCTTTGATGTGGTGATCACCGACATGCGCCTGCCTGACGGCTTTGGCATGGAGATCCTGCAAGACCTGCGCGACCAGCAACGCCGCGAACGCTGTGTGGTCATGACCGCCTATGGGTCGGCAGAGAACGCGGTAGAGGCACTGCGGTCAGGCGCGTTTGATTACCTGACCAAGCCGGTCGATCTCAAGCAGTTCCGCTCGGTCGTGGCCTCTGCGGTGCAGGGCACCGGAGCGACACCCGCCCCCCGAGCCCCCAGAGCGGGCTCCACCCAGCGCTCGTCGGTCTCTGGTGGCGAACAGGCTGCGACTGCCACAGGAATCGTGCCCGCAGCGCTGGCACGCATGGTGGGCGACTCCGAAGCCATGCGCAACGTCAAGCAGCGCATCGCCAAGGTCGCGCGCGGGATGGCGCCCGTGTTGGTGCACGGCGAATCGGGCACCGGCAAGGAGCTGGTGGCCCAAGCCTTGCACGCCTGCAGCCAACGCTCGGATGGCCCCTGCATCGCCGTGAATTGCGGCGCCATCCCGGAAAACCTGCTCGAAGCGGAGTTCTTTGGCGCGCGCAAGGGGTCGTACACCGGCGCCAACCAGGACCGGGACGGCTACTTCCAGGCGGCGCGGGGCGGCACACTGTTTCTGGATGAGATCGGCGACCTCCCGCTGGCCATGCAGTCGAAACTTCTGCGCGCGATCCAGGAGCGCAGCGTGCGCCCCCTGGGTTCGACCCAAGAGGAGACAGTGGATGTGCGCATCGTCAGTGCCACCCACCGCGATTTGGCCGCCGATGTCCAAACCGGGCGCTTTCGCCAGGACTTGTACTACCGCCTGAATGTGATCGAGATCGTGATTCCGCCACTGCGTGAGCGCCGGGAGGACTTGCCCGCCCTGTGCACCACCTTGCTGGCGCGCATCAGCCAAGAGTCCGGCATGCCCGTGCCCCGACTGAACGAAGCAGCCTTGCAGGCCATCGCCTCACACCCCCTGACAGGCAACGTGCGTGAGCTGGAAAACCTGCTGCACCGCGCCGTGGCGCTGAGCGAAGGGGACGAACTGCAAGTGGAGTGGCAAGGCGACGCCGCATCCGCGCAACCCTCAGCCCGCCCCGAGCCCACGCTCGACCAACACCCCCACAGCGCGCCGCATTCGGCGGCAGATTGCCCCGCCTTGCCCAACGATTTGCAGGCCTGGCTCGACCAGCAGGAGCGGGACATCCTCGTTCGGGCGCTGAAAGAGTCCGGATTCAACCGCACCGCCACGGCCGCGCGGCTGGGCATCAGCCTGCGCCAGATTCGCTACCGCATCGCCCGGCTGAACATTGCAGTGCCCAACGACCAGGACTTTCTGGACGAGATCGGCTGACATGGCCGCACCCCCATCGGCAGACCTGTGGGACGGTGGCTGGCACCGCGATGCCGTGCGCCTACCCTCCTCCAACTACGGCCCCCGCCCTGCGGACGCTAGGCAGTCGGTGGACTTGGTCGTGGTGCATTCCATCAGCCTCCCGCCCGGGCACTACGGCACCGGGGCCGTGCAGCAGTTGTTCACCAACACCCTGGACTGGGATGTCCATCCCTATTTCCAGCAGATCCGTGGATTGCAGGTGTCGGCCCACTTCTTTATTGAGCGCAGTGGACGACTGTGGCAGTTTGTGGACTGCGATCAACGGGCGTGGCACGCAGGCCAGTCGGCCTATCGCGGCAGAACCAACTGCAACGATGACTCGATTGGCATTGAACTGGAAGGGCTGGAGGGGCATCGTTTTGAGTCTGCACAGTACCTCACCCTGGCAGCGCTTTGCCATGCCTTGGCCGAACGTTACCCCCTGCGCTATCTGGCAGGGCATGAGCATGTGGCCCCCGGGCGCAAGCAAGACCCAGGGCCTGGATTCGATTGGCGCAAACTGGCCGAACTTCTCGCCAAAAGCACCCTGGACCTCCCCAGTCAAGTGCCCCCCACCTAAACCCGACCTGGTTTCAGGTTTAAAAATCGGGGCAGATTCAGGGTAGGATCGCCCCCCTTCCGAAAAGACAAATCAAGCACTGAGCGCCCCAGCGGGCCAAACCCCGCGACATCCCGCGCTGCCACAAGGTTCAGAGCTCTAAACCGTGTAGTAAAGCGGGTTACGCGCTCTGCGCCACCCCACCACGGGGTACCAAACGGCCGGTGCCTAGCAACCACACTTCTTCAAGGCACTACACTACTGGTAGTGTCTTGACTACAATCGACACACCATATGTAGCGTGCGACAGCCAAAACACTGGCGCACCATTCTTGCCTTTGCAGCAGCCCCAGCGGCTGCCCACACACCCCCGTCAGCCCACAGAAGAGGACACCCATGCAAGCTGCTTTGAACACGCCCGCCACCGCGCACGCCACCCCTGAAGAAGCCGCAGGCGACGCCGCCAACACGGCAGCCAACGCCCAAGGCCACTACCAGATCATCCGGCGCAACGGCGCGGTCGTGCCCTTCGAAGCACCCAAGATCGCCATCGCTCTGATGAAAGCCTTTTTGGCGGTGCATGGCACCCAAGGCGCAGCATCGGCCAGCGTGCGCGAGGTGGTGGACGCCTTGACGCAGGGCGTCAGCCGCGCGCTGATGCGCTCGCGCCCCGGCGGAGGTACCTTCCATATCGAAGACGTACAAGACCAGGTTGAGCTGGGCTTGATGCGCGGTGGACACCACGAAGTGGCCCGCGCCTATGTGCTGTACCGCGAGCGCCGCACGCAAGAGCGCGCCAATCTGGTCAAGCAACATGCCCCCGCCGTGCCTGTACTCCATGTGCTGGACAACGGCCAGCGCGTCACGCTGGACCTGCACCGCCTGCAGTCCCTGATCGAATCGGCCTGCGTTGGGCTGGGCAAAGATATCAAGGCGGACCCCATCGTGGCCGAGACCATGCGCAACCTCTATGACGGTGTGCCCATGGACGAGGTGTACAAGGCATCCATCCTGGCGGCCCGTACCCTGATCGAGAAAGACCCCGACTACACCTACGCCACAGCACGCTTGCTGCTGCATACCATCGTGCGCGAAGTGCTAGGCCGGGACGTCACGCAGGACCACATGGGCGCAGCATACGCCGAGTATTTCCCTCAGTTCATCCAAAAGGGTGTGGACAACGAACTGCTGGATGCACGCCTGCTGAAATTCGACCTGGCCCGTCTGGCGGCAGCCCTGAAGCCCCAGCGCGACCTGCAATTCGACTACCTGGGCCTGCAAACACTGTACGACCGCTACTTCCTGCATGTGCGCAAGAGCCGTATCGAGTTGCCCCAAGCCTTCTTCATGCGTGTGGCCATGGGCCTCTCGCTCAATGAAAAAGACCCGGAAGCCCGTGCCATCGAGTTCTACGAAGTGCTCTCCAGCTTCGACTTCATGTCCAGCACGCCAACGCTGTTCAACAGCGGCACGCTGCGCTCACAGCTGTCGAGTTGCTACCTGACCACGGTGCCCGACGACCTGGACGGCATCTACGAATCCATCAAGGAAAACGCCCTGCTGTCCAAGTTTGCGGGCGGCCTGGGCAACGACTGGACCCGCGTGCGCGCCCTGGGTTCACACATCAAGGGCACCAACGGCGAGTCCCAAGGCGTGGTGCCCTTCCTCAAGGTGGTCAACGATACGGCCGTGGCCGTGAACCAGGGCGGCAAACGCAAGGGCGCCGTCTGCACCTATCTGGAAACCTGGCATCTGGACATCGAAGAGTTCCTGGAGCTGCGCAAGAACACCGGCGACGACCGCCGCCGCACGCACGACATGAACACGGCCAACTGGATCCCCGACCTGTTCATGCGCCGCGTGATGGAAAAGGGCACCTGGACCCTGTTCTCCCCATCCAACGTGCCCGATCTGCACGACCTGTTTGGCGCAGACTTTGAAAAGGCCTACGTGGCCTATGAGGCCAAGGCTGCCAGCGGCGAACTCAAGCCCAGCAAGACCTTGCAGGCGACCGACCTGTGGCGCAAGATTTTGACCATGCTGTTTGAAACAGGCCATCCCTGGATCACCTTCAAGGACGCCTGCAATGTGCGTTCGCCCCAGCAGCACGCTGGCGTGGTGCACTCGTCCAACCTGTGCACGGAAATCACGCTCAACACGAGTGACACCGAAACGGCCGTGTGCAACCTCGGCTCGGTCAACCTGCGCCAGCACTTGAAGGATGGCCAGATCGATCACGACAAGCTGAAGAAAACCATCACGGTGGCCATGCGCATGCTGGACAACGTCATCGACATCAACTACTACGCCGTAACGAAAGCCCGCGACTCCAACCTGCGCCACCGTCCGGTGGGCCTGGGGCTCATGGCCTTCCAGGACAGCTTGTATGAGTTGCGCATTCCCTACGCATCCCAAGAAGCCGTCGAGTTCGCCGACAAGTCGATGGAAGCCATCTGCTACTACGCCTACTGGGCATCGACCGAGCTGGCCAAGGAACGCGGCCAGTACTCCAGCTACAAAGGCTCGCTGTGGGACCGCGGCATCCTGCCCTTCGACACACTGGACATGCTGGCGCAAGCCCGTGGTGGCTATGTGGAAGTGGACCGCTCGGCCACACTGGACTGGGATGCGCTGCGCAAGAAGATTGCACAGGACGGCATGCGCAACTCCAATTGCGTTGCCATTGCGCCTACGGCCACCATCTCCAACATCATCGGCGTGGATGCCTCGATCGAGCCATCGTTTGGCAATCTGTCGGTCAAGTCCAATCTGTCGGGTGAGTTCACCGTGATCAACGGCGGCCTGGTGCGCGACCTCAAGCGCCTGGGCCTGTGGGACGACGTGATGATCATGGACCTCAAGCACTTCAAGGGATCGCTCCACCCCATCGACCGCGTGCCCGCCGACATCAAGGCGCTGTACTCCACCGCTTTCGAAGTGGAACCGAAGTGGCTGGTGGAAGCGGCCTCGCGCCGCCAAAAGTGGATCGACCAGGCCCAGAGCCTGAACATCTACATGGCCGGTGCATCGGGCAAAAAGCTGGACGACACCTACAAGCTCGCATGGGTGCGTGGCCTCAAGACCACCTACTACCTGCGCACGCAAAGCGCGACACACGTGGAAATGAGCACCGTGAATACGCGCCAGCTCAATGCCGTCTCGTCCGGTACCGAAGGCACTTCGGCCCACGGCGCGCAAGCCCACAGCAACGCACCCGAAGCCTCTGCCGCAACCACATCAGCAGTGCCAGCCACCGACGTTCAATTCACGGCGATTGACGACGTGGCTTGCGAGGCGTGCCAGTAACCACAACCATGCAGCACACCGACCCCAATTGGTGTGCTGCGCATGTGCTGTGAAGCAACAAATCGTTGCTGCATAACGCTTCAGTGCTTTCCTTTTTGCAGCACTGCTTTCATAATCCGAACACTGGAAAATCTATGCTGACCTGGGACGAAGAAGTCAAGCCCTCATCGCAAAATCAAACGGACGGCGGTCTGCAAAACAACCGCCAGGCAGAGCAGTCTCCGCTGCCTTCTGAGTCCACGACACCGCAGCCTGCAAACAGTGCACAGCAGGCCCCTGCTGCCACACACCGCCGTGTCAATGCAGCAGACAAGCGCATCATCAACGGCCAGACGGACGTCAACCAGCTGGTCCCATTCAAGTACAAGTGGGCTTGGGAAAAATACCTCGCCACCTGCGCCAACCACTGGATGCCGCAAGAGGTGAACATGACGCGCGACATCGCGTTGTGGAAAGATCCGAATGGGCTGACCGATGACGAGCGCCGCATCATCAAGCGCAACCTCGGCTTCTTTGTGACCGCCGACTCGCTGGCCGCCAACAACATCGTGCTGGGCACCTACCGCCACATCACTGCGCCTGAATGCCGCCAGTTCCTGCTGCGCCAGGCGTTTGAAGAAGCCATCCACACCCATGCCTACCAGTACATCGTGGAGTCGCTGGGCCTGGATGAAAGCGAAATCTTCAACGCGTACAACGAAGTCCAGTCCATTCGTGACAAAGACGAGTTCCTGATTCCCTTCATCGAAGCGATCATGGATCCGAACTTCCACACCGGTACGCTCGAAACCGATCAGACACTGCTCAAGTCCCTGATCGTTTTTGCCTGCCTGATGGAAGGGCTGTTCTTCTACGTCGGATTCACTCAGATTTTGGCGCTGGGTCGGCAGAACAAGATGACCGGCGCGGCCGAGCAATACCAGTACATCCTGCGCGACGAGTCGATGCACTGCAACTTCGGCATCGACTTAATCAACCAGCTGAAGCTGGAAAACCCACACCTCTGGACCCCAGAGTTCAAGGCCGAGATCAATGCCCTGTTCATGAAGGCCGTGGAACTGGAATACCGTTACGCCGAAGACACCATGCCGCGTGGCGTGCTGGGCATGAATGCGTCGATGTTCAAAGGCTACCTGCGCTACATCGCCAATCGCCGCGCCACCCAGATCGGCCTGGAGACCCTCTTCCCGAACGAAGAGAACCCCTTCCCATGGATGAGCGAGATGATCGATCTGAAGAAGGAACGCAACTTCTTTGAAACCCGGGTCATCGAGTACCAGTCGGGCGGTGCCCTGTCTTGGGACTGATCAGATCAGATCGCGCACTTTCGGCCATGGACGCTTACACCACACCCCGCCCACAAGTCCCCTCACAGAAGGGGCTCGGCGATGGTGTTCCCGTATTCATGGTGATGGAGCTCAAGAAGCGTCCATCACCATGGATCGCTTCTTGTCCACTGCAGACAGGAAGTGCTCTTTGCTAATTGACCCAAGGAGAACATGATGGCAACTGCGAAAAAACCGGCCGTAAAGAAAGCCGCCCCTGTGAAGAAGGCTGCTGCTCCAGCGAAGAAGGCTGCTGCTCCAGCGAAGAAGGCTGCTGCTCCAGCGAAGAAGGCTGCTGCTCCAGCGAAGAAGGCTGCTGCCCCAGCGAAGAAGGCTGCTGCTCCAGCGAAGAAGGCTGCTGCTCCAGCGAAGAAGGCTGCTGCCCCAGCGAAGAAGGCTGCTGCTCCAGCGAAGAAGGCTGCTGCTCCAGCGAAGAAGGCTGCTGCTCCAGCGAAGAAGGCTGCTGCTCCAGCGAAGAAGGCTGCTGCTCCAGCGAAGAAGGCTGCTGCTCCAGCGAAGAAAGCTGCTGCTCCAGCGAAGAAAGCTGCGGCTCCAGCAAAGAAGGCTGCTGCTCCAGCGAAGAAGGCTGCTGCTCCAGCGAAGAAGGCTGCTGCTCCAGCGAAGAAAGCTGCTGCTCCAGCGAAGAAAGCTGCTGCTCCAGCAAAGAAGGCTGCTGCTCCAGCAAAGAAGGCTGCTGCTCCAGCGAAGAAGGCTGCTGCTCCAGCAAAGAAGGCTGCTGCTGCAAAGAAAGTGGTGAAGGCTCCTGCCGTGACTGCAGCCCCTGCTGCTCAAACCACACTGAACCCCCAAGCTGCTTGGCCATTTCCTACAGGCTCCAAGCCCTAAGGAATTTGCGCTTTACCAAGCCCAACCCGGTGCCCTGCACCGGGTTTTTTTATGCCCAAACACTAAGAACCTGTTCTAAAAGCGAGGCTGTGCGTGCCAACGCCCGCTCTCAAAGTAGTGGGGCGCGCTACATCAACAGCGCGCCATGGCATTACGACCTCAGGCGTATTCTGCCGGGGAGAAATCCAGGGTGTAGTTCTGCGGGCCGCGCTGCGCAATCTTGAGCGCCCCCACCCGGTTACCCAACTCGGCACAGCGTACGAGCGGCCAACCCTGCTCCAAGCCGAACAGCAACGCACCGCGCCACGCATCGCCACAACCCGTGGGGTCCACCACCGCCGCAGGCTGAGCAGGTGCCACACGGGTGCATTCGCCGGCCACCCACACATCCACCCCCTCGGCTCCCAGCGTGACGACCAAGCCCTGTACCTTGCGCGAAATGTCCGACAGACTCAGGCCCGTGCGGTCGCACAGCATCTTGCCTTCATAGTCGTTTACCGTGACCCAAGTCGCCTGCTCGATGAACTGAGACAGCTCAGCACCATTGAACATGGGCAAGCCTTGGCCTGGATCGAAAACGAAGGGGATACCCGCCGCCACAAACTGTGCTGCGTGCTCAAGCATGGCATCGCGACCGTCCGGCGAAATGATGCCAAGCCGGATCCGAGGATCCGCAGTGATGCGGGTCACATGCGCCTGCATCATGGCCCCTGGGTGAAATGCCGTGATCTGGTTGTTGTCACGGTCGGTCATGATCATGGCCTGCGCTGTGTAGGTGCCATCCACCTGCTTCACAAACTGGTCGCTGATGCCCAAAGCCGACAGGCGCTGCAGGTACTCAGCACCATCCGTTCCCAAGGTGGCCATCGGCAAAGCCTCGCCACCCAGCAGCTTCAGGCTGTAGGCGATATTGCCCGCACACCCCCCAAAGTCACGGCGCAAAGACGGCACCAGGAAGGAGACGTTCAAGATGTGCAACTGGTCCGGAAGGATCTGCTCCGCAAAGCGCCCCTCGAAGGTCATGATGGTGTCGAACGCCAGAGAACCACAAATGAGAGCAGCCATAGGAAACAATCAAAAAAGAAGAATCAAGGATAGAAAGCCAGCAGGCGGTAGCCCGCCACCCGCGCGCCCCCGGTGGTGACCAGCACAGACACTGCGGCATTCCACTCGCCACCCGCAGGCAGCTCTTGGGGCGCCGACATCTCTGAGGGCAACAGCACCCGCCGCAGCACAGGTTGGTCTTGCGCATCGGTCAGCGTCAACTCCACGGCCGGCATTTCCAGTGGAAGGGTGGCACGGCTTTTCATGGTGATGGCCAGCACATAGCTGTCACCGCGCGCTTTGTTGAAGGACGAGCTGTCGATCACAACATCGCTGATTTGCCGCTGGGGCGCCAGCGCGCACTCCAAGGGCTCGCACAACGCCAACAAGGCTGGGCGCAGCCGTGGCTCCATGGCAGCCAGGCGATTGCGCTCGTGCACCGCCACCTGCCCCGCCAGCACAGCCAGCAAGCCAAGAGACACGGCCACCAAGGCCACGCGCACCAAGGGTTTTCGCCAAAACGCGCGGCGGTGTGCGGCCTTTACGAAACTCACATCTTCGGTGGGCATGGCATCTGCGGTGGCTTCGTCGTCACCCGCCGCATCCTCCAGCAACTCCGCAGGGGCGCTGGAGGGAGCCGGGGGCTCCTTGCGCTCCGAATCGGTGGACACCGACGGAAACGCCACAGAAGGAAGCGCCAGAGCAGGAACAACCCCGCCGTCGACACCGTCTACGACGTCCTGACCCTCACCCCCATCAGCGGCCTCCAGGGGCTGCTTTTTCGCACGTCCCGCATTGCCTGCATCACCCTGCAACCGCTCAAGCCGCTCCGTAGGCTGACCCTGTGCAGCATCCACGGCCGACACCTTCACCGCTTGCTGGGCAGACGGGTCTGGCTTGGCGGGCAAGTCCAACGGAGGATACGGGGCATGGACCTGGACCTCTGGCATGGCCTGCGGTGCTGCCTCAGCAGCCCCATCGGCTGGCACGGCCACAGGCACCGCAAGGTCCTGTGGCAATTCCAGGTCCTCTTCCAAAGCCTCTGGCAGCAGGGCAGTGTCTGCAAAATCTTCCGCGTAGGGCAGCTCGTAGCCGCCTGGCAATGGCACAGGTGCCTGGGCAACCTGTGCAGCAGCAGCCTCAGGGACAGCCGCGGGCACGGGGGCACGCGTACCCTGAAGCACCAGCGCCAACATATCGGCCGACAGGATGCGGCTTTCCTGCCGCTCGACGATCACAGGCCGAACTGGCACGGGCGGTGGAACCGGGGTCGAAACCTGGGGCGGATTCCGGGGAGTGGGCGCAGCAGGTGCACCACCCCATGCAAACGGAGCCAACGGCTCCAAACCCAGCTCTGTGCCTTGCAGGTGCCCATCGCGGTCACCCGCTGGGGCTGCGGCGAGAAAGGCCGGCGGCACAGGATCGGGAACCGCCAGCACCTCTGGCAAAGGGGCCGGCGCCCGGGCTGGGCTGCTGGGCGGGGCAAAAGGGGCTGCAGCTGCAGGGGCCTGCGGCTTGGCCACGGCGGCCCCTCTGGCGGCGACTGACGCCGATGCGGGGGGAGCCCCCCAGGCCCTGGTCGACTCATCCGCACGCGCCACTGGCTGGGGCGGTGGGCGCACATCGGTCAGAGAGACATCGGGCAGCAACGCTGGCGGCGGAGCGGGCATCAGAAACTCGGAGGCGTCAAACACCTCGGCGCAATTGCCGCAACGCACCCAGCCTTCAGAAATGCGCAGCTGATCCGCGACCACTTTGAACTGGGTCGAGCAGGCCGGGCAGCGTGTAATCTGGCTCATCTGCAATGGATTGTAGAGCGCACACCCCGCAGCCTGCGGGGCCTGCAGGCACAGATCAACGGCTGGCCGTCATCAAGATCCAGCCGTCTTCCCTGTCGGCCACCTGCAACTGAAGCCAAGGCGCGTACGCCTCTTGAAGCTCCTGGGCCTGGCGCTCCAGAATACCGGCCAGCACCAGGTGCCCCCCAGTTGCCACATGGCTGCACAGCAAAGGCGCCAACACCCGCAACGGCGTCGCCAGGATATTGGCCAGCACCGTGCGGTACTCGCCCTGGGCCTTGTCAGGCAAACCCGCCTTCAGCTGCACGCCATTGGCCTGCGCGTTTTGCAAGGTGGATTCAACCGCCGCCGGGTCAATGTCCACCGCATCAATGTCCACGGCGCCAAACTTGGCAGCGCCGATGGCCAGGATGCCGGAGCCACAGCCGTAGTCCAGCACACGCCCCAGGGTGCTTGTGCCATCGGCCGCCACAACCCCATTGCGCGCAATCCAGCGCAGGCACATGCGGGTGGTGGGGTGCGTGCCCGTGCCAAAGGCCAGGCCCGGGTCCAGGCGAATGCTGCGCACCGCCTGCGCTGGCAACTCATGCCAAGTTGGCACGATCCAAAAATCCGGCGTGATGTCCACCGGAGCAAACTGCGATTGGGTCAGGCGCACCCAGTCCTGCTCGGGCACATTGGCAATGCCCAGCACCTGGCAACCGTCAAAAAAATCCTGCACTGCCAGCAACTGCTGAGCTTCCTCTGCAGCCGCTTGGGTGGGAAACAACGCCACCACCCGGCTGCGCTGCCAGCCATCTTTGGGCGGGGGCATGCCAGGCTCGCCAAACAGCGCCTGCTCGGCATCGGTCTGCGCATCGGCGTCTTCCACCGAAACGCTCAAAGCGTCCAGCGCATCCAGCGCGTCGCTCACCGCTTCGATGCGGTCTTCAGGGCACATCAGGCTCAGCTCAAACATGAAAAACGCCTCTTTGCAAAAATGAAATGCTGGCACCCGTCTCCAGGTGCCAGCATGCTGGGTTGCTCAGCGCTTTATCAGCGCTTGTGTTGTGACAGCCACTCTTCCAGGTAGTGGATGTTCGTGCCACCGGCCATGAACTTGGCGTCCACCATCAGCTCGCGGTGCAGCGGCACGTTGGTGTTGATGCCTTCGATCACGGTCTCCGACAGTGCCGTGCGCATGCGGGCCAGGGCCTGCTCGCGCGTGTCACCGTGCACGATGATCTTGCCGATCATCGAGTCGTAGTTGGGCGGAACAAAGTAGTTGGTGTACGCATGCGAATCCACGCGCACGCCAGGGCCGCCCGGGGGATGCCAGGTGGTGATGCGCCCGGGTGACGGGATGAATTTGTACGGGTCCTCGGCATTGATCCGGCACTCGATGGCATGGCCTCGGATTTCGATCTGGCGCTGGGTGAACGGCAGCTTCTCGCCCGCCGCGACCATGATCTGCGTCTTCACGATGTCCACGCCAGTGATCCACTCGGTGACGGGATGCTCCACCTGCACGCGGGTGTTCATCTCGATGAAGTAGAACTCGCCGTTTTCGTACAGAAACTCGAACGTGCCCGCACCGCGGTAGCCGATCTTCTTGCAGGCGGCCACGCAGCGCTCACCGATCTTCTCGATCAGCTTGCGAGGGATGCCAGGGGCTGGAGCCTCTTCGATCACCTTCTGGTGGCGGCGCTGCATGGAGCAATCACGCTCGCCCAGGTACACCGCGTTGCGGTGTTTGTCGGCCAGCACCTGGATTTCGATGTGGCGTGGGTTCTGGAGGAACTTCTCCATGTACACCGCAGGGTTGCCAAACGCAGCGCCCGCTTCGGCCTTGGTCATCTGCACCGCATTGACCAGCGCGGCCTCGGTATGCACCACACGCATGCCGCGACCACCGCCGCCGCCAGCAGCCTTGATGATCACGGGGTAGCCCACGGCCTTGGCGATGCGGCGGATCTGGACCGGGTCATCGGGCAGTTCGCCCTCAGAGCCCGGCACGCAAGGCACGCCCGCCTTGATCATGGCCTGCTTGGCCGACACCTTGTCACCCATGGTGCGGATGTTGTCGGGTGTAGGGCCGATGAACTGGAAGCCGCTCTTTTCCACGCGCTCGGCAAAATCGGCGTTCTCCGACAGGAAACCGTAGCCAGGGTGGATAGCCTCAGCGTCGGTCACTTCGGCGGCCGAGATGATGGCGGGCATGTTGAGATAGGACAGCGGCGAGGGCGCAGGGCCGATGCACACGGCCTCTTCAGCCAGCTTGACGTACTTGGCGTCACGATCGGCCTCGGAGTAGACCATCACGGCCTTCACACCCAACTCATGGCACGCGCGCTGGATACGGAGAGCAATCTCTCCGCGATTCGCAACGAGAATCTTTTTGAACATGGGCGCCTTATTCGATGACGAACAGCGGCTGTCCGTATTCCACGGCCTGGCCGTTTTCACCCAGGATGCGGGTCACGGTGCCCGACTTGTCGGCTTCGATTTCGTTGAGTATCTTCATCGCTTCGATGATGCAGATGGTCTCGCCTTCTTTGACCTGGCTGCCCACTTCCACAAACGCCTTGGCGCCTGGGCTGGACGAGCGGTAGAAGGTGCCCACCATGGGCGACTTGACTACATGGCCTGTGGGCGCCGCAGCCGCAGGGCTGGGCAACTCGGCCACAGGGGCGGCCACTGGGGCTGCAGCCGCCACGGGGGCTTGCATGGGGGCGGCCACATATTGCTGAACCACGGCGCCGCCGCTCTTGACGATACGGACTTTGCCTTCGGCCTCGGTGATTTCGAGTTCGGAAACGTTTGACTCGGAAACGAGGTCGATCAAGGTTTTGAGTTTTCGCAGATCCATGGAAGCTCCAACGGCTATAAAACTAAATAGGGCGCGAATTTACTCTAATTTCGGACTACCCCAGCCATTGGGAGGTAATTTTCACCAACATCAAAGCCAAAACGGCAGGTGAAACAGCGCCAAAGGCCAAGCAGGCGCCCAGCGAAAGCGCTGCAGCGCCTATCGCAAACTGGCCCACTGTTGCAAATCCTGGGCCGTGACCTGCCCCATTTTACGATGCAGCACGTTGCCCCCCTGCCCCAAAACTACGGTGAACGGCAGGCCACCGGTGAGGTTGCCCAGCGACCGCCCCAGCTCCGTGCCCCCCATGCCCGCCAGCCCCACGGGGAAATCCAGCGGCAAGCGGCCCAGGAACTTGCGCACAGCCGAGGGCTGGTCGATGGCCAAGCCCACCACCTGCCAGCCCTTGGGGGCGTTTTCGCGGTAGAAGGCGTTGAGCATGGGCAGCTCGTCCACACAGGGTGGGCACCAAGTGGCCCAGAAGTTGAGCAACACCGGCTGGCCCTGCAAGGCTTTCATCACCAAGGGCGCGCCACCCGCAGGGGTGTCGAACTCCATGCCCCACAGCGCAGCTTCAGCACCCTCTTGCTGTGCATGGGGCTGCAAGCGCCACCACGCCAGCCCGGCGCCGCCAAGCGCCGCAGCCCCGGCCACAGCGCCATACAGCCAGCGCCTGCGCGCGGCCTGGGCCGTGTGGTCAACGGATGGGGCGGTAGATGAGGTATCGGGCGGCAAGCTCATGGGGCGGTCTCTTCCAGCAGGCGGCGCACGGCCGTCACATCGCCACGGGGGGTGCGCCCCTTGGCGTCGGGCTTCAGAGCCCCCCGCAAATCGTCTAGGTCATAAATCATCAGGTGCACACCAATCATTTCATTGAGTTCTGCGCATTTGCTGCCCAGGCTGAGCGCTTCGACCGATTCGCCGTGGAATCCGGTCACCGTGCGCGGCTCGTAGTCCACATGGTGGTCGATCAGCGCAATCTCGGCCGACTTGGAATCATCGCAAAACAGCTGGATGTAAATGTCCGACAGGCGCGTGGCCGTGCCATGCCACACCGCCCCGGCCAGGTGCGGGCGAAACTCGGCCATGCGCACCATCCACACCAAGGCCAGTTGGCGCAGGGCGCGCAGCTCGCGGGGCTGGGTGTCGGCACAAAAAATATCCAGGTATTCGCGCACAGCGGCCTCCACCTGGTCGTTGTCGGGCAGCGGGGTGCGGGCGGGCAAGCCCATCTCGCGCACCGCGCGGCGCTTGGCGGGGCCCCATTCCAGCCCCTCTTCCACGACGATGCGGGCCGTGGTGGCTGCGATTTCGGCACTCAATGGGGTGGGATTAGGCATAGGAAAACCCTGAGGGATTCAGCAACCGCCATTGTGGCGCGAATGGGCGACGCAGCGGGCAGCACCGCCCGCACGGGTTCGAGGGTTTCTCAGCCAATGCCTGTTAACGGTCTTGTTGAGCAAAAGCACTATCAAAAAAATAGCTGCTAGCGCTTTATTCACCTGCCGTATCTCGGTTTTTTATTGTGAATGCGCGCGCATCTGCGGCTTGCACCTGCCCCACAGCAACAGCGCATGCCCTTGGAGGGCACCACAGCGCGCTGCGGCGGAGAAATTCACTATAGAAATGGCTGCTAACGCTTTATTTATAAGCGCTGGCAGCTATCATTTTTTGCAAAACTGTCACCTCCCAGGGGGCAGCAGGCACGTCCCCCCTCAATCCAGGCTAGCGCCCGACTCCTTGACCACCTTGCCCCACTTTGCACTTTCGGCCTGGATGAAAGCAGCGAACTGCTCAGGGGTCTCGCTGTAGGTTTCTGCGCCCTGCTCGTTGATCTTCTTCGCCACGTCGGCCTGGTTCAGCACCTTCACGAGCGCCTTATTGAGCTGGGCCAGCACCGGCGCGGGTGTACCGGCAGGCGCAAACATGCCAAACCACGAGGTGGCTTCGTAGCCTGGCACCCCGGCCTCGGCGATGGTGGGCACGTTGGGCAGCTCGGGCGAGCGCTTGGCCGTGGTCACGGCGATGGGCACCAGCTTGCCGCTGCGCACGTGCTGGATGGCCGAGGGCATGTTGTCGAACATGATGGCGATCTGGTTGCCCAGCAAGTCCGTCACTGCCGGGGCACTGCCCTTGTAGGGCACGTGCATCATGTCCACCTTGGCGAGGCTCTTGAACAACTCACCCGACAGGTGGATGGAGCTGCCATTGCCCGACGAGCCAAAGTTCACCTTGCCGGGGTTGGCCTTAGCGTAGGCGATCAGGTCCTTCACGGTCTTGAACGGCTGATTGGGGTTGGCCACCAGCAGGTTGGGCACATTGGCCACGCGGGTCAGTGGCACAAAGTCCTTGATGGGATCGAACGGCATCTTCTTGTACAGGCTGGCGTTGATGGCGTGCGTGCCCACCGTGCCCATAAACAGCGTGTAGCCATCGGCCGGTGCCTTGGCCGCCATGGCGCCGCCGATGTTGCCACCCGCACCCGCCCGGTTGTCCACGATGACGGACTGGCCCAGCTCAGCAGTCAGCGCTTGGCCAATGATGCGCGCCAGGATGTCGGTGGTGCCGCCAGCCGCAAAGGGCACGACGATGGTGACGGGCTTGGTGGGATAGCTCTGGGCCAGCGTGGCCGAACTGCCCAGCAGGCCTGCACCAGCCAGGGCTGCGGCAGCCACGGCAGAAAGGGCCTGGCGGCGGGTGGTTGGAATGCGGTTCATGGTTTGTCTCCTTCAAAAGGTGGATGGAATCGGTGCCATGGCTACGGCAATTGACCGCGCCATGGCCTCAACCAGGGCTCTGCGGCCCCGGGCGAGAAGGTGTTGCGCCCCTTTGGGGGCAGGGAAATCAGGACAGGGTGTGAGCTGCTCTAAACCGGGGCCACCCCCAGCGTGGTGCCTCCACACACATACAAAACCTGGCCGGTCACAAAGCCGTTGTCGGGCGAGAGGAAGAACAACGCCGCGCGCGCCACGTCTTCGGGCGTGCCCATGCGGCCCACGGCGATGCTGTTCAGGATGCGTTGCGTTTGTGGCGCGCCGTCGGGGTTGCTCTGGCGGAAGAGTTCGGTGGCAATCGGCCCAGGGCCGATGGCGTTGACGGTGATGCCGTCCCGCCCCAGTTCCATGGCCAAGGTACGCGTCATGCCAATCATCCCGGCCTTAGTGGCCGAATACACGATGCGATCGGCCTTGCCCAGTGCAGCGCGCGAAGACATGTTCACGATGCGGCCCTGGCCGCTGGCGCGCAGCGTAGGCAAAAACGCTTGCACCAGCAGCATGGGCGCGCGCAGGTGCAGGCCCACCACGTCATCCAGCTGCGCGGTGGTGGCCGTGTCGATGGTGCCGGGGCGCGTGGCGCCCGCGTTGTTCACCAGCGCGGTCACGTTGTGCTTGGCAGCAATCTCGGCCGCGCGTTCGCGGGTCGACGCCTCATCCGTCAGGTCACCCTGGTACGAGGTGAGCAGCAGGTGGCTCCAGCTGGGCGGCACGTAGTCCAGGTTGACCACGGCTCGGCCCTGGGCCAGCACGGCTTCGGCGATCGCGCGGCCGATGCCGTTGCTGGCGCCGGTGACGACCGTGACGGGTGTGCGTTGTTCGGTCATGCTCACACGCGCTCCAGGATGATGGCAATGCCCTGCCCCACGCCGATGCACATGGTGCACAGCGCGTACTGACCAGCGTGCTCGTGCAGGCGGTTCACGGCGGTGGTCACCAAACGCGCGCCGCTGGCACCCAGCGGGTGGCCCAGCGCGATGGCGCCGCCCCAGGCGTTGACGCGGGCGTCGTCGTCCTTGATGCCCAGGGCGCGCAGCACGGCCAGACCTTGCGCGGCAAAGGCTTCGTTGAGTTCGATCACATCCAGGTGGTCGATGGTCAGACCCGTCTGCGCCAGCACCTTGAGCGTGGCGGGCGTCGGGCCAAAGCCCATGATGCGCGGCGCCACACCGGCCACAGCCATGCCCACGACGCGCGCGCGGGGCTTGAGGCCGTATTTACCAGCATTGGCCTCGTCGGCCAGCAGCAGCGCGCAGGCGCCGTCGTTCACGCCCGATGCGTTGCCCGCCGTCACCGTGCCATCGGGCCGCACCACGCCTTTGAGCTTGGCCAACGCTTCCAGGCTGGTCTCGCGCGGGTGTTCGTCTTGGCTCACGATGAGGGCGTCGCCTTTCTTTTGTGGGATGTGCACCGGCACAATCTCGCGCGCCAAGTGGCCGTCCTTGATGGCCGCCACGGCGTTGAGCTGGCTGCGCAGGGCCATGCGGTCTTGGGCTTCGCGCTCGATGCCAAAGTCCGTCGCCACGTTCTCGGCGGTTTCGGGCATGGAGTCCACGCCGTACTTTTCCTTCATCAGCTTGTTGACGAAGCGCCAGCCAATCGTCGTGTCGTACACCGCGTTGTTACGGCTGAAGGCCGACTCTGCCTTGGGCATGACAAAGGGCGCGCGGCTCATGCTCTCGACGCCGCCCGCAATCATCAGCCCCGCCTCGCCCGACTTGATGGCACGCGCTGCGGTGCCCACGGCGTCGAGCCCCGAGCCGCACAGGCGGTTGATGGTGGCGCCGGGCACGTCGATGGGCAGGCCTGCGAGCAAGCTGCTCATGTGGGCCACGTTGCGGTTGTCTTCACCCGCCTGGTTGGCACAGCCGTACAGCACGTCGGTCACCGCCGCCCAGTCCACACCGGGGTTGCGCTCCATCAGCGCCTTGATGGGGATGGCGCCCAGGTCGTCGGTGCGCACGCTGCTCAATGCACCGCCGTAGCGGCCAAAGGGCGTGCGGATGGCGTCGCAGATAAAGGCTTGGGGTTGGCTCATGGGTTTGTCTCCTGGAATCTAAAAATGGAATCAGCCCGCCGCTCGGATGGGCAGGCCCACCAGCCGCTCCAGCTCGGCCAGCGACAGGCCGGGCACGGTGTCGATGAGTTGCAGCCCGCTGGGTGTACAGACCAGTGTGCACAGATCGGTATAGATGCGCTTGACGCAGGCGACACCGGTGAGGGGGTAGGTGCACTGCGTCACCACCTTGCTGGCGCCCTGCTTGGTGAGCAAATCCATCATCACCCAGGTCTGCTTGGCGCCGATGGCCAGGTCCATCGCCCCACCCACGGCGGGGATGGCGCCGGGCTCGCCCGTGCTCCAGTTGGCCAGGTCGCCCGTGGCAGACACCTGGAACGCGCCCAGCACGCAAATGTCGAGGTGGCCCCCGCGCATCATCCCGAAGCTGTCGGCGTGGTGAAAGTACGCGCCGCCGGGCAACAGCGTCACGGGCTGCTTGCCTGCGTTGATGAGGTCGTAGTCCTCCAGCCCCGCAGCAGGAGCCGGGCCCATGCCCAGGATTCCGTTTTCGCTTTGCAGGATGACTTCGCGCCCCTCAGGGATGTGGTTGGCCACCAGGGTGGGCTGGCCAATGCCCAGGTTGACGTACGCGCCGTCGTGGATGTCTTGCGCCACGCGGCGGGCGAGTTCGTCTTTACTCCGTTTTTGATAGCTGCTCACGCTTGCTCCTTGTGCGCCAGAGGCATTTTTTATATGTAATCAGGCGGTTTTCTTGAAACCACCGGCCTGCGTGGCGGTGCGCTCAATCTTCACTACGTGGCTCACGTAGATGCCGGGCGTGACGATGGCTTCGGGGTCCAGCGCCCCCAGCTCCACCACCTCGTGCACGGTGGCGATGGTGGCCTTGGCCGCCGTAGCCATCACCGGCCCAAAGTTGCGGGCCGACATGCGATAGGTGAGATTGCCCCAGCGGTCGCCCTGCTCTGCCTTGATCAGGGCCACATCGCCGTGGATGGGGTACTCCAGCACGTAGTGCTTGCCGTTGATCTCGCGCGTTTCCTTGCTGGACCCGTCTGCGTTGCGGGCCAGTTCCGTGCCATAGGCCGTGGGGCAAAAGAAAGCGCCGATGCCCGCCCCCGCAGCGCGCAGGCGCTCGGCCAGATTGCCCTGGGGCACGAGTTCGAGTTCGAGCTTGCCGCTGCGGTACAGCTCGTCGAACACATAGCTGTCCACCTGGCGCGGAAAGCTGCAGATGATCTTGCGCACCCGGCCGGTCTTGAGCAGCGCCGCCAGGCCCTGGTCGGCATTGCCCGCGTTGTTGTTCACCACCGTCAGGTCGCGCGCGCCGTGTTCCATCAGGGCGTCAATCAGCTCGCCGGGAATTCCGGCCGTGCCAAAACCGCCAATCAGTACCGTGGCACCATCGCACACCCCGGCCAGCGCCTGTGCGGCCGAGTCGGCTATCTTGTTGATCATGAATCCTTGTCTCCTGCAAAACGGATGGATGGAGCCACCACCCTGGCACCACAACCTTGGCTTGAACCGGCAGCACGCCCATCAGCACATCGATTCAAAACACCGATCCCAAATGTTCGCATGTAGAACATTTGTTCGTATAATGAATTATAGAGACTGAGCCCACCATGCCTACCCATGAAAACCCCGAGGCCACCTCGGGCTTGCCTGCGTCCGCCCCTTCATCAACCCCTGCAGCGGCCGAGCCGCCCAGCGCTCCCAAGCCAGGCGACAGCTATGTGCAATCGTTCGCGCGGGGGCTGGAGGTCATCCGCTCGTTCAGCGCCAGCGCACCCCAGCAAACCCTGAGCGAGGTCGCCGCCCAGACGGGCCTGACCCGCGCCGGGGCGCGGCGCATCCTGCTCACGCTGCAAACGCTGGGCTATGTGGAAACGGACGGCAAGCTGTTTCGCCTGTCGCCGCGCATCCTGGACCTGGGCTTCGCCTACCTGTCGTCCCTGCCCATGTGGAACCTGGCCGAGCCGGTGATGGAAGACCTGGTGGAGCAGGTGCGCGAGTCGTCGTCGGCCGCTGTGCTCGATGGGCTGGACATCGTCTACGTGCTGCGCGTGCCCACCCACAAAATCATGCGCACCAACCTGGGCGTGGGCTCGCGTCTGCCTGCGCCCTGGACATCCATGGGCCGCGTGCTGCTGGCAGGGCTGAGCGACGACGAACTGCAAGCCCGCTTGTCCACGCTGGAGCTGCACCGCCACACCGCCCACACCGCCGCCGACCTGCCCACGCTGCTCGAACGCATCCGCCAGGCCCGCACCCAGGGCTGGTGCCTGGTGAACCAGGAGCTGGAAGAAGGCCTGATCTCAATTGCCGCGCCCCTGACCAACCGCGCCGGGCAGACCGTGGCGGCCCTCAACATCAGCGGCCAGGCCAACCGCACCAGCGCTGAGCTGATGCAGCAAACCCTGCTGCCGCCGCTGCTGCGCGCCGCGCAGACCATCTCGCGCATGATGGGTGCGGCACGGCGCTAACGCGCTGCCCACCAAGCCCCACTGGACACAAGACAAGAAGGGGCGTGCTACGCTCCCGCCCCATGTTCAGCCCCTCCCAAGCCGATGTGCGCCGCTTCCTGTGCGGCGTGCACGCCAAAGCCCAAAGCGGCGCGCCCATGGAAGCCATCGAAACGCTGGCCAGCCTGTGGATTGCCGAGCACCCCGAGTACCACGCAGACCTGTCGGATGTGGACGCGGCCATCGCCCGCAACTACGACGAGACACCGCAGCAGACCAACCCGTTTCTGCACCTGTCCATGCACCTGTCAATCAGCGAGCAGTGCAGCATTGACCAGCCACGCGGCATCCGCCAGGCGGTGGAGCTGCTGGCCAAGCGGCTCGACTCGCTGCACGACGCGCACCACGCCACCATGGAATGCCTGGGCGAGATGCTGTGGGAGAGCCAGCGATCGGGCCGCCCGCCCGATGGCAATGCCTACATCGCTGCCGTGCAACGCCGCGCCACCCGCGATTGAGTCCCTGCAGACATTGCCCTCGCGGTGCATTCATTCCCATAGACGTTTGACCCGACCGCGAATGACATCCACCCACTGGGCTTGAGCCGATGCTCCACTACTTGCTCCACGCATCTGAGGTCCCATGGCAAGACCAAGTGCTCTACGCCAGCGTCTTCATTGCGGCCATTGCCCTTGTTTTTCTGGTCCTGTGGTGGCGCAGGCGTGCTGCGCGCCCCCGGCAGGGTGACTTTGCGGCCCTAGTGGAGCAACGCGACGTGGCACAAGCATTGGCTGCGCAGGCCGAAAGCCCACTGAGCGATGCGGTGCACGCATGGCAGCAGACAAGGCACACCATGGAGAACGTCAAGACGGGTGTGGAACGGTTTCTGGCCTTGATCTGGGCCCTGCTCTCCGGCCTGCTGTGCGCCATCAGCGTGTCAGCCGTGATCAGCGATATCTGGAACTTCCCGGCGGTGGACTGGCGCCTGTTTACCTTCTATGCCGTGCTCGGCGGTGTGTGTGCTTGGTTCACCCGCGTGCAATGGCGTGACTTTCGTGGGCGCAAATAAACGGCCCTCCACGCACCAAGGCCGCGAGCGCGCTTGGGCTCCTTGAGAGTCTGCTTACGATCTTTTCATGGCGTCCGCAAGGCAGCACCCAGGCCCGCGACTCAGCCTCTTGACCGCGCAGCCCACTCAGGAGGCGTGGTTTGCCGACAATGCCGTCTCACCCACCGGAGGCACGATGCAAAGCACCCCTGCAACCCCACCCTCAGCAGCCCCATCGCTGCCGCCGCACCTGCCCACGCCCGTGGCGTGGTTGGGTTATGGCGGACTGCTGCCCTTCGTGGCACTTGCCATGGTGGGCTGGTGGGCACCCGGCAACCCCTTGTGGACCACTGCCCTGCTGGGCTACGGCGCGGTCATCCTGAGCTTTATAGGCGCCCTGCACTGGGGCCTGGCCATGGCGTTGCCGGGCCTGGATGAGGCAGAGCGCACACGCCTCTTTATCTGGAGCGTGGTGCCCGGTCTGCTGGCATGGCCTGCGCTGTTGGTACCCTCGCAGATGGGCGCCACCTTGCTGATTGCAGGCTTTGCCGCACACCTGTGGCAAGACCACCGGCTTGCACGCAAGGCCACCCTGCCAACTTGGTACCTGCCACTGCGCAGGCGCCTCACGGTGACTGCCTGCGTGTGCCTGGCGCTGGGCGCTGCTGTGGCGTGATGCCCCTTCAGCGTAGCTCTTTCAAATAGCACCTTCAGCTATATATTTGATAGCTTCCTGCGCTTGACTGACAAGCGCAGCGGGCGTTTTCTTCTTCGATGCAGGAGTACGACAAGACCGCTTCGTGACACACGGCCCATGCAGGCAATTGGCTACACTCCGTTCACTTTTTTAGACAGCCCCTTCCACCCAGGGCCGTGCACCATGTCTTTCATCTCTACACGCAGCCTGCTGGCGGCTGCCATGCTGGTCGGCACCGGCCTCTCGCCCGTCGAGGCGGGCAATCTTTTCAAGTGCACAGACGCACGCGGCCAGGTGGTTTACTCCGATCGGGCCTGCGCCAGTGAGGCTCCAACGCCTTCAGCCGCCGCTGCCGCATCTGGCAAAAATGCTGCCAGCTTCAGCAACGCTGCCGTCAAAGGCAAGATCACCGAGGCAGCCATCGCCGCCATCCTGCGGCAAGCCATCGACCTGGGCACACGCGGCGACTACAAGGGCCAATGCGCACTGGCCGCACCAGACATTGCCTTCTCCATCACCGACAACTCCACCCAGCCCGCCACCACGATCTCGGGCAAACGCAGAGAACTGTGCGATGCCCAGCGCAGCTCGGCGCAAACGCTGGAGTTCAACAGCCTGCGGCCCAGCGTGCAGCAAACCGGCATCCAGATCAAGGTGAGCGCAGACGGCACCCAAGCCACCGCCAAGCACACGCACACCACCACCCTCAAGCAGCACGGGCAGGTGGTGCTGGTGCAAACCTGCCAGCAAGAAGACGCCTTCGGCATCTACGACGGCAAGATCCTCTACAACAGCGTTAAATCGGTGTGCAAGCAGACGTCTTGAGCGTGCGCGGAAAGAAGCCATTGCCCATGGCGTCTACCCACCGCAGCATGTTGAACACACCAAGCAAAAAGCCCGCAGTTGCGGGCTTTTTGCGTTGGGTTGAACGCCCCCCAGCGGATCAACGGAAGGGAGACTGCCGCACCACCTGCAGGTCGCCTTCCACACTGCCCAGGTAGTTGGCCAAGGCCTTGAGTTCGGCGTTGGAGAACTGCTTGGCCACGCCGCCCATGATGGCGTTGCTGCGGCCCAGGTTGGGGTTGCGCGCATCGGCTTTGTACGCCTTGAGGGCCACAAACAGGTAGTCGGCGTGCTGGCCTGCCACCTTGGGGTAAGACGGGTCGATGGGCTTGGCGAAGTTGTCGCCGTGGCAAGAAACGCAAGCGCCTTTCTTGAGCAGCTCGGCCACTTGCACGCTGGGTTCGCGGGCAGGCTTGGCGGGCAGCTCGGCGGCCTTCTTGCCATGCTGTTCGTAGTAGGCAGCCACGTCTGCAATGTCTTGTTCAGACAGCGAATCGGCGATGCCGCGCATGGTGGGGTGCTTGCGGTCGCCCTTCTTGTAGGCATCCAGTGCAGAGGCAATGTACTTGCCGCTTTGGCCCGAAATCATGGGCACTTTGTGCACTTCAGGAAAGCTGGCCTGGTAGCCCGGAATGCCGTGGCAGCCGATGCACATGGCGATCTTTTTCTCGCCTGCCTTGATGTCACCCTTGACTTCCTGTGCATGAGAAACAGCGGTCACGGAAGCGACAGCCAAGGCAAATATCGTGGTCAGCGTTTTGTTCATTTTGCGCGCACAATCTCGTGGAAGTTCGGTTCTGGGCCCCGCTCAGCGTTTGATTATACCGAGCGCCTGTCAAGCCCATTCATCAACGTTTCGGTGATTTCCCTTATGAAATTTCACGGTTCCCAGAATTACGTGGCCACCCAGGATTTGATGTTGGCAGTGAATGCCGCCATCACCCTGCAACGCCCTTTGCTCATCAAGGGCGAGCCCGGCACAGGCAAGACCATGCTGGCCGAAGAGGTGGCACAGGCGCTGGGCATGCCACTGTTGCAATGGCACATCAAATCCACCACCAAAGCGCAACAGGGCCTGTACGAGTACGACGCTGTGAGCCGCCTGCGCGACAGCCAGCTCAATGACGGCGACAGCGCAGAGCGCGTGAAGAACATCCGCAACTACATCATCCAGGGCGTGCTGTGGCAAGCCTTCACAGCCGATGAGCCCGTAGCCCTTTTGATCGACGAAATCGACAAGGCCGACATTGAATTTCCGAACGACCTGCTGCGCGAAATCGACCGCATGGAGTTCTACTGCTACGAGACGCGCGAGCTCATCAAGGCCAAACACCGGCCGCTGGTGTTCATCACCTCGAACAACGAAAAAGAGCTGCCCGACGCCTTCTTGCGCCGCTGCTTCTTTCACTTCATCAAGTTCCCCGAAGCCGACACGATGCGCCAGATCGTGAACGTGCATTTCCCCACGCTCAAGAGCGAACTGCTCACCGTGGCGATGAAGACGTTCTACGACGTGCGCAACCTGCCGGGCCTGAAGAAGAAGCCATCGACCAGCGAGCTGATCGACTGGCTCAAGCTGCTGGTGGCCGAAGACATTCCGCTTGAGGCCCTGCAAAGCGCCGACAACAAGGTGGCCGTGCCCCCGCTGGTGGGCGCGCTGCTCAAGAACGAACAGGACGTGAGCCTTTTTGAAAAGCTGGTGTTCATGAACCAGCGCAACCGCTGAGGCCGGGCATGAGCGATTCCAAGCACCTGCTGATCGAGGGCCTGTCTGACGCCGTGGGGTTTGTGGGCGGGGCCCTGCTGGGCTTCGGTGCGGGCATGGTGTTGGGCCTGGACATCTTTGCACCAGGCTACGGCACCCGCAGCCTGATCGCCATTGCGCTGGTGGGGCTGGGAGGCGGGCTGGGGCTGCACGGTGCCCGGCGCTGGCGCGCAGCGCAAGCCAAGCCGCGCGATTGAGCTCCGCCGCATTGCTATCAACTTAAGAGCAGCTACCGCTCTCCTAATCAGCGCTAGAGGCCAAAACCATGCTGATCGACTTCTTCTACACCCTGCGCGCAGCCAAGCTGCCCGTGTCCGTGAAGGAATACCTCACCCTGCTCGAAGCGCTACAAGCGGGCGTGGTGGGCCCCAAGTCCGATGACGCCTGGGCGCTGGACGATTTCTACAACCTCTCGCGCCTCACGCTGGTCAAGGACGAGAAGCACTACGACAAGTTCGACCGGGCCTTCGGCGCGTACTTCAAGGGCGTGGAGATGGTGGCCGACTTCACCAAGGAGATCCCGGCCGACTGGCTGCGCAAGATCCTGGAGAACGAACTCACGCCCGAGCAAAAGGCCGCCATCGAGAAGATGGGCTGGGACGAGCTGATGGAGACGCTGAAGAAGCGCCTCGAAGAACAGAAAGAACGCCACGAGGGCGGCAACAAGTGGATCGGCACGGGCGGCACCAGCCCGTTTGGCCATGGCGGCTACAACCCGCAAGGCGTGCGCATTGGCGGCGCAGGCAAGAACAAGAGCGCGGTGAAGGTGTGGGAGCAGCGCGCCTACCGCGACTACGACGACCAACAGGAGCTGGGCACCCGCAACATCAAGGTCGCGCTGCGCCGCCTGCGCAAGTTTGCGCGCGAAGGGCATGAACTAGAGCTCGACTTGCCTGACACCATCCGCAGCACGGCGGCCAACGCGGGCTACCTGGACATCAAGATGGTGCCGGAGCGGCACAACAACGTGAAGGTGCTGCTGCTGATGGACGTGGGCGGCACCATGGATGAGCACATCCAGCGCGTGGAAGAGTTGTTCAGTGCGGTCAAGAGCGAGTTCAAGCACCTAGAGTTTTATTACTTCCACAACTGCGTGTACGACTTCATGTGGAAGAACAACCGCCGCCGCTTTGCCGAGAAGTTTCCGACCTGGGACATCATCCGCAAGTACAACAAAGACTACAAACTGATCTTTGTGGGCGACGCGACCATGAGCCCATACGAGATCCTGCAGCCCGGCGGCAGTGTGGAATACAACAACGAGGAGCCGGGTGCCGAGTGGCTCCAGCGCCTCACGCACGCCTTCCCCAAGTTCGCATGGATCAACCCCGAGCCGCAGGGCGTGTGGCAGTACCGCCAGAGCATCAGCATCATCCAGCAGCTCATTGGCAACCGCATGTTTCCGCTGTCACTCAAAGGTCTGGAAGAGACCATGCGGTTGCTGTCCAAATAGCCCCATAGCCCACCAAACGGCGCAGCGCCGCAGGTGCGCGCAGGCGCTGTCCTACAGAACCGCCGGGGTTTTCAAGGCATATTGCCAGGCAGTTGCCGCCATACTCAGGCACTACTGCCACACGATGGCGGCATTGCACCCCTGACATGAATTTTTTCAAGCCCGTTTCTGCTGCCAGCGCACGCACCATGCGCAAGGCACTGCCCCATTCAACGCCGGCCCCATGGTCGGCGTTGCTGCTTTGCGGCACGCTGGCGCTGCAAGGCTGCAGCCTGTGGCCACGCCAGCCCCCCACAGACGACGAGACCAACACCACCACCAACGCAGCCGCGGCGGCAGCGCAGGCGACGTTCAGCCTGGAGGTCAAAGCCCCCAATGCCGTGCGCGAGACGCTGGAGCGCCATCTGGAGCTGCAACGCTTTCGCCAGCTGCCCGACCTGCAGGCCGAAGAACTGCGCCGCCTGCTGCACGCCGCAGACGCCAATGTGCGCGAGCTGCTGGGCACGCTGGGTTATTTTGCCCCGGACATCACCATCAGCCTGCGCGAAGCCCCCGCCGATGCGGCCGCCCCTACGCCGCCCTATGCCGTCACCATCACCGTGGAGCCTGGGCCGCAAACGCGCATTGCCAGTGCCGACATCCGATTCACCGAAGTTCGCGAGGCTGAGTCCGCTGCCGAGCCCAATGCACGGACACGCCAACTGGAACGCATACAGCGCAACTGGGCTTTGCCCGAAGGCAGCGCCTTCACGCAAGCAGGCTGGTCCGACGCAAAAAACACGGGCTTGCGCCAGCTGCAAGCGCGCCGCTACGCCAGCGCCAGCATCACCAACAGCCGCGCCGAGGTGGATGCGGACACGCAGCAGGCCGCCCTGTCCGTCACGTACGACCCCGGCCCGGCCTACCGCTTTGGACCGCTGAAAGTGCAGGGCAGCGAACGCTATGACCCCGATGGCGCGCGCCGCCTGGCACGGCTGCCCACCGGCACCGTGTATGACGAGGCCGAAATGCTGGACGCCCAGCAGCGCCTGGCCAGTAGCGGCTACTACGACGCGGTGTTCCTGACACTGGACACCGACAGCACCACCCCACAGGCCGCCCCCGTGATCGCCCAGGTGCGCGAGGCCAAGCTGCAAAAACTGGTGTTTGGCGTGGGCGTGTCCACCGACAGCGGGCCGCGCCTGTCCATCGACCACACGCACAACCAGTGGCCCACAGAGGGCTGGCGCGCCATCAACAAACTCTCGCTCGACAAGAAGGCGCAGCAAATCGGCACCGGCTGGACCGCACTGCCCGGCGAAAACGGCTGGCGCTGGTTCACCTCGGGCCTGGCCCAACGCCAGCAAACGGGCGACTACGACGTCAACAGCGTGGAAGTGCTGGGCGGACGCAGCCAAAGCACCAAGAACATCGACCGCACCTACTACCTGCGCTACGACACCTCGCGCGCCCAGGGCCTCAATGCTCCGGCAGACAGCGCTGCCCTGAGCGTGAACTACGGCTGGACGGGCCGCTATTTCAACAGCAACACGGCCCCCACGCGCGGCTACGGCATTGCGGTGGAGCTGGGCGCAGGCGTCACGCTGCGGCCCGAGCGCAATCCCTTCACCCGCACGCTGGTGCGCTGGCAGTCGTTCTTTCCCGCAGGGCGGGTCGAGGCAGGCGACGGCGCGGCCCGCAGTGCCCGCATTGCCGTGCGCACTGAAGTGGGCGCCGTGCTGGCGCGAGAAAGTGCCGAGATCCCCGTCGCCCAGCTCTTCCTGACCGGGGGCGACACCACCGTACGTGGCTACGGCTACCGCGCCATCGGCGCACGCACCGACAACAACCAGCTGTACGGCGGGCGCTACATGGGCGTGGCCAGCGTGGAGTGGCAGCGCCCCATCGTCTACGGCGGCAACATGACCGACTGGGAAAGCACCCTGTTTGTGGATGCCGGTGCCGTGGCCGACCGCGTGGGCGACCTCGACCCGCGCGTGGGCGTGGGCACCGGCGTGCGGTGGCGCAGCCCCGTGGGGCCACTGCAGGCCGACCTGGCCTGGGGCGTTCAATCGAAAAAACTGCGGCTGCACTTGCGACTGGGTTTCACCTTCTGATGCAGACACCACAAGACACGACCTCCTCGGCCACAGCGCTCACGACACCAGCACATCCCGCACGCCCAGCCCATCCGGCCCGCAAGGTGCTGCGCTGGCTGCTGTGGTCCTTGCTCGGCCTGTGCATCACCCTGGCCTGCGTGGCCGGTGCCGCCTGGTGGTGGGCCGGGCAGGCCACATCGCTGGCCACCACGCTGGCGCGCGTGGCCCAGTGGCTGCCCGCAGGCCAAAGCCTGCAAAGCCGCGATGTCACGGGCTCGCTTCGCAACGGTGGCCACCTGGGCTGGCTGCGCTGGAGCAGCCCCACCCTGGCAGTGGAAGTGACCGACGCCCAACTGGACTGGCAACTTTCCCCCCTGCTGCAGCGCCAACTGCAGCTAGGCACCGTGAGCGCAGCGCGGGTGCAAATCACCCCCCTGCAGCGCCCGGTCAACGAGCCCCCACCCGCCACAGCACCGTTGGAGCAACTGCTGCTGCCGCTGGCAGTAGAAGTACCGTTTCAGGTTGCGCAACTGCAGTGGGGCCAAGTATCAGAGGCAACCGATACCCCCCCAGTGCAAGTGCAAGGGCTGGCAGGCACGTACCGTTTTGACAGGCAGGCGCACCACCTGCGCATCGACCACCTGGCACTGGCGCAGGGCCAGTACACCGCGCAGGTCACCCTGCAAGGCGCAGCGCCCATGGCGCTGCAGGCCACGTTGGATGGCACCCTCACCACCGCCCTGCCCGGCCGCACCGATGCCTTTGCCGCCACCGCCCACGCCAGTCTGCAAGGCACGCTGGCCACAGCAGCCGCCCAATTGCAACTGCAAGCCGATATACAGCCCAGCGCATCCCTCGCAAGCACCACGGACACCGCCAGCGCCCCCCCCAGGGCCAAAACGGCCGCCATGCGCGCCAGCGTGCAAGCCAGCGTGCAGCCCTGGGCGGCCCAGCCCGTGCAGCAAGCGCAGGCCACGCTGCAAGCCGTGAACCTGGCTGCCCTGTGGCCCCAGGCCCCAACCACCGATCTGCAGGGCACGCTGAGTGCGGGCACCACGGCAGGCAATGCCCAGCAGACCGCCACTTGGCAACTGACGGCCGACCTGACCAACCGCCAGCCCGGCCCGTGGGACATACAGCGCCTGCCCCTGGCCCAACTGCAAGCCCAAGCCACCTACAACGGCACGCAGTGGGCCGTGCCCAAAGCCACCGCCACCGTGGGCGCTGGCCCCAGCGCGGGCAGCCTCAGTGTGCAAGGTCGCTTCACGCCCGCCAGCGGCGTGCTGGAAGGCGAAGCCCGCCTGAGCCACCTGTCGCCCGCCGCGCTGCACACCGCATTCGCAGCGGCACCGCTGTCAGGCAGCTTGCAGGCCAGCGTGCCATCGCAGGCCACGCAAGCCGTGCACTTTGTGGCCGATGTGCGCGCAGCCCGCCCAGGCGCCACAGCAGGCACTACAGCAGGCAACGCTGCAGCCCTGCGCATCGATGCGTTCTCGGCCCAAGGCCAGTGGAACCCACTCGATAACGGGGGCACAGCCCACATCGAAAAGCTGAATCTCCAGGCACTGCAACTGCAGGCCCAGGCCACCGACCTGCGCATCAGCCGGGGCCAAGCTGCAAAGCTTGCTGCACAGACGCCCTCCCCCAACCCCGCCCCCACGCTGGCAGCGCAAGGGCTGCTCAACGTGACCGTGCCCGGCACCGAGCTGCGCCTGCAAGGGCAAATGGCCCCGCGCACCGGCCAGGGCAACGGCCTGCTGCGGGTGAACGATGCGGAGCAAACCCTGCGCTGGCTGGGCCGCCTGCCCTGGGTGGGCACCGCCCTGCAAAGCGCGCTGGGCACTGCATCGGCCAAGGGCCAGGCGCAGCTGCAATGGCAGTGGAATGGCGGCTGGCACACGCTGCAGCAACAACTGCAAGCCGCAGCGCAGGGCACGGCCTGGCCCGCCACCCAGCCAGGCTTTACCGTGCAAGCCACGTTGAGCACCCCCCAGCTGGAGACGGTGCTGCCAGCAGGCCCATCCACCAACGTCGCCACATCCATCCAATGGCGGACGGTGAAGGCCGAGCTGCAGGGGCAAATGACCCAAGCCAACCTGACAGTGGAAGGCGAGGCGCGCACCGGCACACAGCGCTGGTCGCTGCAAACCCGCCTGAGCGGTGGCCTCAGCGCCCCGGCGGCAGGCACTGGGGCGGGTGCTGCAGCAGGCTCCAGCACATGGCAAGCCCAGTGGAGCCACCTGCGCGCTCAGTGGCAAGACACGCGCCAGAGCGGCACCTGGGTGGCCCAGCTCACCGAGCCGTGGAGCGTGTCGTTGCACAGCGGTGCCCCGGCGGCCAAAGTGCTTCCCAAAGAACAGCCCCGCAAAGCCGCTGCCCACACACCTCTGGGCTGGGCCGTGCAAGCCACTGCAGGCCAAGCCCAGATCACAGGCCCCCTGCCCGGCACAGTGCAACTGCGCTGGCAGCCCCTGCGCCTGACCACGGTGGCGGGCGCCTTGCCCCGCGTGCAAACGCAGGGCACGCTGCAAGGCCTGCCCCTGGCCTGGGTGGATGCGCTGGGTAGCGAGCAGACCGCCTCCCCGGCAACCGGCACCACCCCCTCGCCCACCGCTCCCACCCTGGCCCCGCAACCTTTGCTGGCCCGGCTGGGCTTGGCCACTGACATATTGCTGGAAGGCCCGTGGAACGTAGACACCACCGACACCCCACGCGCCAGCGCCAGCCTGCGGCGCACGCAGGGCGATGTGCGCATCCTGGGCGGCGATGCGTCCGCCGGCGTGGTCAGCCACAGCAGCGGCCAAGGACTGGGGGCTGGCAGTGTGCAAGCCCCCACCGCCACGGCCGCCGTCAGCACGGCAGGCGTGCGCCAGGCAGAGCTGTCGGTGCAACTGCAAGCCGACACCCTCAGTGCCCGCCTGCAATGGGCCAGCGCCCGCGCGGGCGAGATCGATGCCAGTGCCAACACCCGCATCCAATGGGGGCAGGGTGAGCCCCCCTGGCCCGCCGACGCACCGCTGGCAGGCACCCTGCGCGCACGTCTGCCCGATGTGGGCGTGTGGTCGGCCCTGGCGCCCCCCGGCTGGCGCGTGCGCGGCACGCTGGACGCCAACGCCACCCTGTCTGGCACCCGCAACGCCCCCCGCTGGGCAGGCACGCTGGCCGCAGATGACCTGGCCGTGCGCTCGCTCATCGACGGTGTGGACCTCCAGGGTGGACGCCTGCGCGCCAACCTGCGCGGCAACCAGGTGGAGCTGACCGAGTTCCAGCTGCAAGGCGGGCGCGGGAGCAAAGCGCGTATCACAGGCCAAAGCGGAAACCGCACAGCAGCCCCCGACGAGCGCGGCACCCTCTCGGCCACCGGCCGCCTGGCCTGGACCGATGCCGATGCCGACTCCGACACCAACGCAGCACCCCGCATCAGCCTGAACCTGCAAGCCCAGGCCAAAGCGCTGCAGGTGCTCGTGCGTGCCGACCGGCAGGTCAGCGTGTCCGGCAACCTGCAAGCCACGCTGGAGCAAGGCCAACTCAGCCTGACCGGCCAGCTCACCACCGACCGCGCCACCATCCTGCTGCCCGACGAGACCGCCCCCACCCTGGGCTCTGACGTGGTGGTGCGCTCTGCCGCGCGCGACAAGCAGGCCCAGGCCAGCGCGCAAGCCGCCGCCAAGGCCCAGCAAAACGCCGAGCAGCCCGCACCAGAGCCCACCGGGCGCATCACCACAGCCAAGCCCCCATTGATGGCCGTGACGCTGAACCTGGGCCGCGACTTTGCCCTGCAAGGCCACGGCATCACCACCCGGCTGACCGGCGAGGTGCAACTGCGCAGCAGCACCACGCCCGGCGCCCCGCCCCGCGTGACGGGCGAGGTGCGCACCGAAGAAGGCCGCTACCGCGCCTGGGGCCAGATGCTGGACGTGGAGACCGGCCTCATCCGCTTCAACGGCCCGTACAACAACCCCTCGCTCGACATCCTGGCGCTGCGCCCCAACATCAGCGTGCGCGCGGGCGTGCAGGTCACCGGCTCGGCCCTGGCACCCCGCGTGCGCCTTTACTCAGACCCCGACTTGCCCGATGCGGAAAAACTCGCCTGGGTGGTGCTGGGCCGCGACGCCACCGCAGGCGGCGCCGAAGCCGCTGTGCTGCAGCAAGCCGCCCTGACCCTGCTGGGCAACCGGGGCCAGTCGGTCACCGCCAACCTGGCCAGCCGCGTGGGCCTGGACGAGATCGGCTTCAAGAGCGCCGCAGCCGGCGAAGACGCCAGTGCCGCCGCCCTGACCTTCGGCAAGCGCCTGTCCAAAGACCTTTACGTGACGTACGAACGCACCCTGTCGGGCACCATGGGCGGGCTGTACATCTTCTACGACCTCTCGCGCCGCCTCACCCTGCGCGGGCAAGCGGGCAGCAACAGTGCGGTGGATCTGATCTATACGATGAAGTACGACTGAGTGCTCCAACCCGCCAAGAACCCGCCTCCGCAGCCTCTACAATCGCGCCCAGTCTCCTCATAGTTCAATGGATAGAACGAGTGCCTCCTAAGCGCTAGATGCAGGTTCGATTCCTGCTGAGGGGACCAGGTCAACGTCCGCCAAAACCCGCGCCCTGGAAGACTTTTTTTACGCCCGATGCACGCTGCCAGGGCGCCAGGACGCCCCACCCCTCCCACACAGCGCCTCGGCCCGCGAATTTCAACAAAATAGGCCTCAAGGGATTGATTGGCTTGCGCTAGCAGCTATCGAAAGCAGAGCAATCTTGCGCTGCGCCCGGCATCCAGCGAATCATGGTCGCGCCGCGTGCGCAGCGCCTACAAGCGCTCTCGTCTCCGGGTCCGCGTCGAACGCAGCCTCAGCCCGCACCCATGCCGGGGCGGAGTTCGTTTTTACCAACGCCTTCACAGCCCGATTGCGACAAGTCGAGCATGGAGAGAATTCATACACGTAGAGAAGGCAGTCGAGCGCATCCAAACCCGGATGCGCCTCGCACAGGTCCAGCAGTTCCCCCACCAAGTGATGGACATCGTCCGCGCCATCGATCCGTTGGAGATGCTTGGCGCACAGAGCGAAGTCACCCGCTTCAAAGTTGTTCACCAGCAGCGCGATACCGGTCGCCATATCACCGTTGGCGATCTGGTGCACCGCGACGCGCCGCAACTCCTCGTGCTTGACCGAGGCCAGGGCTCGCACGGCCGCCCACTGAACCTGGTCATCCGCATCTGGAATCCATTGGAGCAGTCGGCGGTCGAAACGTGGGACGCCGGTCTTCGCAAAGCATCTGCACAGGCGCTTGACATGCTGGGGATCGTCCGACGCCACCAGCGCCGCAAAGACCGTCTCGCGCTGGTCGCTGGAGGCCTGTGCCCCCCACCTTCTGAACCAATGACATGGGTCCTTCGGAGAATTGCGAACGTGCGCGACGATCTCAGAGCCGGAGTAGGCTGTCGCGTCGAAGCGATTTGGCGCGGCGTTTCTGCTCTCGCGCGTATTTCGCATGCCTGCAAGGTAGCGTGCGATATCAGGGTCGGCCTCGGCCTCGCCTTCCAACATCGCCAATCCGCCCTCGATCCCTGCCAACTCGTCGAACTGATCCGCACCCCAGTCATCGACCCAGAAATCGAGGTCCGCTTGCAACCAACGTCCAAGTTGGCGGGCCACATGTTTCAGGCCCTCCATGCCATCGAGTGCCACGATGTGTTCAGCCCCGATCACATCCGATGTGTTGGACGAGCGCGCAAAGGACGAATACAGCAAGCGCCTTGCCTCTTTCGAACCGGCGCAAGCAAGCGCACGGAGGATCCCGCTGCGCTGCGCCATGTCCCGATGGTTCTCCGAAGACAGCGCCTGCGCCGAGGCATCGATGGCCCTCAACACCTCGGTATGGAGGTTCGCGCGCTGGACGATAGAGGCCAGCCATGGTGCCCGCTCTGCCTCGCACTGCGGGTCATAGGAGAGGCATGAAACGCAGGCACTTACAACGTCACCCTCTAATCCCATCAACCCGTAGCCCTCAACCTGCTGAATGGTGCGACCGTGACCGGTTCGCAGGGCAGCAGCGAAGGCATGGCTGGACAAAGGAAATGTCGGCTGTTCAATCCGCATCGGGTGGGGTGCTTTCAGCATCTTGGGCTCACGACGGTGAGCCTCGAACCGATTATCGGTTTCTGCCCCGCACCTCTGCGCCCGTGCGCTCAGCGAGCTTTGCCATCATGCGCCAATCCACTTCGCAGGCACCGGCCCTCCTGGCGTCAGACCTCTGTGCCAGGGCGTCAGGACATCACGCTAGGCTTGGAGGTCCACGCAGCACTTCAAGCTCTGCATCTGGGTGCGCCCCATCATCAGCGTGATTTCCAGGGCCTTTACCTCGCCTGCGCATGCCGAAGAGTTCACCGAGCCCCCCACGAAGAACTTCGGCCCGAAAAATTCAACAAATAGGCCTCCATGGCTTTATCAGCGTGCGCAAACAGCTATCAAAAGCAGAGTAAATCTGCGCTGCGCCCGGCGCCCGGCGCCCGTCACGCGGCCTGTGGCTGAACGGGCGTCGCCTTGGATCGCCCCGCCGTCGCGGCGCTGCCCATCGACGCCGCCACGATGCACCCAATGGCCAGCCACTGCACCGCGCTCAACTGCTCCCCCAGCAGCGGCAGCGCCAGCAACGCGGCCACGGCAGGCTCCATGCTGATCATGATGCCGAAGGCCTCTTTGGGCAGGCGCTTGAGGGCCATCATTTCCAGCGAGATGGGAATGGCACTGGAAATGGCCGCCACGCACAAGCCCACCAGCAGCACAGAGGGGGACAGCAGCGCAGCGCCTGCATGCGCCACGCCCACGGGCACCACCACCAGCGCAGCCACCAGCAGGCCCAGCGATACCGATTGCCCCGCGTGCAGGTGCCCGGCCCGCTTGCCATAGATGATGTACAGCGCCCAGAACACGGCGGCGCCCACCGAGTACATCACCCCCACGGGGTCCAGCGTGCTGCCGCTCAGCCCCAGGGGCAGGAGCAAGCCTAGGCCCACCATGGCCAGCGCCACCCACACAAAGTCCATGGCGCGGCGCGACGACCAGATGGCCACGGCCAGCGGCCCGGCAAACTCGATGGCCACGGCCAGGCCAAATGGCAGGGTCTGGATGGACATGTAGAACATGAGGTTCATGGCGCCCAGCGCGGCGCCGTACAGGGCTACGGCCTTGGCGTCGGTGCGCGACAGGCGCCAGCGCCAGGGGCGCCACAGCAGCAGCATCAGCACTGCCGACAGGCCCACGCGCACGGCGGTGGTGCCCTGCGCGCCCACGGCCGGGAACAACACCTGCTTGGCCCACGAAGTGCCAAGCCCCAAGGCCGTGACGGAGCCCAGCACCGCGAGGAAGGGAAAGAAACGTTGAAGGCGGGATGCAGTCATGCGCAAAAATGTAGTGCGTCTGGCGCGTGCTTTTGGCTCTGTTTTAGGGCCTTTGACGCAACTTTCGCTCACCCCTGGGGCCCTGCATGACCACCACCGCTGCACTCGACCGCTTTGACCTTGCCATCCTCAACATCTTGCAGGCCGACAACACCACGCCCCAGCGCGTGATTGCACAGGCCGTGAACCTGTCGGCCCCCGCTGTGCAGCGGCGCATCCAGCGGCTGAAAGACAGCGGCGTGATCCGCGCCAACGTGGCGGTGCTGGACCCGGTGAAAGTGGGCAAGCCACTGACCATCATGCTGGAGGTGCACCTGGAAAACGAGCGCCCCGACCGCACCGCCCCACTGCGCGAGCGCATTGCCGCCGAAGAGGCTGTGCAGCAGTGCTACAGCGTGACCGGCGAGGCGGACTACCTGCTGGTGGTGAACGTGGCCTCGATGGCAGACTACGAGGCGCTGACGCAGAGGCTGTTTGAGGGTGACGACAACGTACGGCGGTTTCGGACCTCGGTGGCACTGGGGTGCCTGAAAGCGGGGCTGCATGTGGCGCTGGAGTCGACGCCCGTACGCCAGTAGGTCGGGTTAGCGCAGCGTAACCCGACAACGCACCGCAACTACACCCCCAACATCTGCCGCATTTCCGCACCAGACAGCCTCAACCTCGGCCCATCCAGCAGCTCGCACATCCGTGCATTGAGGGGCGCTGCCATGCCATGCTGCACGGCCAGCCGCACCACGGCGCCGCACAGGGCGTCAATTTCCGTGACCCGCCCGGCCTCCAGGTCATCCCACATCGATGAGCGGGCCGTGGCGTCGATTTGCAGCATGCGCCGGGCCACCCGGGTGAACAGCCAGTTGGGCAGGCGCAGCACATGCGGCAATAGAGTGGGCGAGACGGCGGTGAGCTGGGCGGGTGTGATGCCAGCGTAGGCCATTGCGCGCAGGGCCTCGGTTTGCAGGGCGGCCAAGACACGGCGGCAGTGGCGGTCGAGCAATTCCTCGCGCAGGGGCAGGTTGGACAGCGCATTGACCGGGTTGTTCAGATTGAGCAGCAGCTTGCCCCACTGCACGGCGCGGATGTCTGGCGGCAGCACGGTGGCCAGGCCTGCGGCATTGAAGACTGGGACGATGCGCTCGGTGATGGCGTCGCGCTGCCACTGCATGGGGCCTGCGGTGGCGCGGTGCACATGGGCTCCGCGCAACACTACGTTGTAGGGCACCATGCCTGCCAGCACCTTGAGGCGTGGCGCCACCTCAGCAATGCACGCCACGTTGTCTACGCCGTTTTGCAGCGAAATCACCGGGGTGCCCGGCGCGCAAGCCGCCGCCAGTTCGCGCGCGGCAGATGCCGTGGCGCCGCTTTTGACGCACAGCAGGATGATGCTGTCTGGGCCAGGCACGGCCTGCGCCAGCGTGGCCGCCTGGGGCAAGGCAGCGGCAGGCACGGTGTGGTCGAAGCCGTCCAGGTCGCTCACCCTCAGGCCCTGCTGGGCGATGGGCGCAAGTGCATGCGTGCGCCCCACCAGGCAGACGGATTGGCCATGGGCCGCCAGGCGCCCGCCCACATAGCAACCAATGGCGCCTGCGCCAAGAACGATGAAGTGCATGGTGAGAGAACCTGAAATAGCGCGGGGCCTGCGTGCCGTGCAGGGCCCTGGTCAGCGCGGTGCGAGCATTGTGCGGGCCCAGCCGAGCGCCGTCTGGCACCCAGGCGACGCTCGGCCATACCAGCATTCAAGTTTCAGAACCTGTCGAAGGTCTGTTTGCCCAAAGTGCCCTGGCTTCGACAGGCTCAGCCCGAACGGTTGGGTGGATGGGCAGGCTGAGACGGGTAGTCAATCAAGAATTATTGGCCTCCAGCGCTTATCCAGCAAGCGCTAGCAGCTATCTATTTAATAGCAAATTGCACAGACACCCTCAACCCGCCCAAGCGTTCAGACGCGCCCAGTGCCACCGTGGCCCCGTGCCTTTGGGCGATGGCTTGCACGATGGCAAGGCCCAGGCCGCTGCCGGGGGCGCTGTCCGAGGTGCTGTCGGCCATCACGCGCACAAAGCGCTGCATGGCGCGCTCGCGGTGCTCGGGCGCAATGCCGGGGCCACTGTCTTCCACCGTCAGCACGGCATGGCTACCCTGCGCACTCACCTGCACATCCACCTGGCCGCCCGGTGGCGTGTACTTGATGGCGTTATCGAGCAGGTTGCGCGCCAGCATGCGCAGCGCCTCGGCGTTGCCGGGCAGCGTGGCGGCGTCAGACTCAAGCAGGCCCACATCCATGCCCCGCGCCTGCGCAGCGGGGGCCACGTCGGCCAGCGCCAGTTGCGCCACCGCACGCAGGTCCACGGGCTCTGCGGGGGCAGTGCCAGATTCCTGGCGGGCCAGGGTCAGCAGTTGCTCCACCAGCCGGGTGGCCCGGTCAATGCCTGCGGACAGGCGCTCGGCGGCAGCGGCGCGGGCAGCGTCGTCACCCGCGCGCTGCAGGCCTTGCAGTTGCAGGCGCAGCGCGGCCAGAGGCGAGCGCAGCTCGTGCGCAGCATCGGCCACAAAGTGCTGCTGGGCATCGAACGCGCGCTGTACGCGCTCGAACAGCAGGTTCAGCTCGCCCACCAACGGCTGCACTTCGTCGGGCAGGGCCGCGTCGTTCACGGGCGAGAGATCGTCCGCCTGGCGCCGGGCCAGCTGGCGGCGCACACGCTCCACCGGGGCGAGGGATCGGCTCACGCCCCACCACACCGCCAGCACCAAGAGCGGTGCCATGATGGCCAGCGGTGCCAGTGTGCGCAGCGCAAGGCTGCGGGCCATGCCGCGCCGCGCCGCCATGTTCTGCGCCACCTGGATGACCTGCGAGCGCGTCTGCATCGAAAACACGCGGTAGGTGCCGCCCCGCGCCTTCACATCGGTAAAGCCCAGCACCGCGATTTGCGGCAGCGCCGCGCCCACAGCCGATTCAAAAATGCGCAGGCCTTCGTTGGTCCACACCTGAACGATGAATTCGTGGTTTTCATCCTCCGGGTCCAGCCCCGGCCCCAGGCCTTGCGCATCCACCGGCAGGCCCGAGCGCAACGCCAGCGCGGTTTGCTGCATGTGGTAGTCGAACAGCGCATCGGCCTCGGCCAGCGCCGCCCGATAAGCCAGCGCCCCCTGCACCGCCCCTGCCAGCATGATGGCCGCGAGCAGGAACACCAAGAGCTGCATGCGCAGGGAGCGGGGGAGCATGGACTGCAGCGCGCTGCGCCAAGCGGTGAAGTTCGATCTCATAGCTATGCTCGCCCGAGGTACTTCGCTTTGATCTTGGCGGAAGCAACTGGCGCAGCTTGGGCCAGTGCCCCCGCGCAAGGGCCGCCAAGCCGCAACAGCGGCGCGTTGCTTGCGTGCGCTGGGGGCGTCCCCCTCCCGCTTTGCGCAGCAATGCGAGAGAGGGGGAAGGCGCGAAGCGACTCAGGGGGAGTCATCATTTTTTCGGCACCAGATAGCCGACACCGCGCACGTTCAGCACCAGCTCCGCCCCCAGCTTTTTGCGCAGGCCGTGGATGTAGACCTCCACCGCGTTGCTGCTCACCTCATCGCCCCAGCCGTAGAGCTTGTCTTCGAGCTGCTGGCGCGACAGCACCATGCCGGGGCGGGCGATGAGCGGCTCCAGCACCGCCCATTCGCGGCCCGACAAAACTACAGGGGTGCCGCGCACCGTCACCTCGCGCGTGGCGGGGTGGATGCACACGCCCTGGTGCTCGTACACCGGCTCGGCACGGCCCGCAGCGCGGCGCAGCAGGGCGCGGATGCGGGCCAACAGCTCGTCCAGGTCGTAGGGCTTGAGCACGTAGTCGTCGGCCCCGGCGTCCAGCCCCTCGATGCGCTGGGCCACAGCGTCGCGGGCCGTGGCCACCAGCACGGGGGTGCGGATTTTCCGCGCGCGCAGGTCGCGCAGCACCGCCAGGCCATCGCGCTTGGGCAGGCCCAGGTCCAGCATGACCAAGTCATAGGCCTGGGTGCGCAGGGCGGTGTCGGCGGCGTCGCCATCACGCGCCCAGTCCACCGCATACTGCTCGGCACGCAGCAGGTCTTGCACGGCTTCGCCGATCATGGGGTCGTCTTCAACGAGTAGCAATCGCATGGTGGGCAAGCATAGCCAATGGCGAAGGGGATGGGCGGTCGAAAGGGGGGCAAAGAGGGGGCAGGCCAGCGCGCGGCAAGCACTGGCCCCTGCTCAGGGTCGCATCAACCCAGCCGCACCGGCACAAAGACCGCGTACTGCTCGGCGCGCAGCAGGTCTTGCACGGCTTCGCCAATCATGGGGTCATCTTCAACGAGTAGCAATCGCATGGGGGGCAAGCATAGCCAATGGCGAAGGGGATGGGCGGTCGAAAGGGGGGCAAAGAGGGGGCAGGCCAGCGCGCGGCAAGCACTGGCCCCTGCTCAGGGTCGCATCAACCCAGCCGCACCGGCACAAAGATCTTGTTGCCGTCGCGCTCGATGAGCAGCGCCACCGATTTGCCCGCCTTGGCCATGGCCGCGCGCACCTGGGCCACGTCCTTGGTGGGGGCACCGTTGATGGCCAGCAGCACATCGCCCGGCTGCACACCGGCGGCAGCGGCGGGGCCGCGTGCTTGCTCAATCACCAGGCCTTCGGCACCGCCGATTTCACGGCGCTCTTGGGGATCGAGGGGGCGCAGCGCCAGGCCCAACTGCCCCTTGCCCACGGCGTCTTCGGCGTTGGCCTGCTTTTTGGTCTTGTCGCTGGCATCGCCCAGGGTGGCGGTCAGCTCCAGCGGCTTGCCTTTGCGCCACACCGACAGGCGGGCCTGCTGGCCGGGCTGGGCCTGGCCCACCCAGGCGGGCAGGTCGCCCGAGGCGACGATGGGGTGCCCATCCACCTGGCGGATCACGTCGCCCGGCTCCAGCCCCGCCTTGTCGGCCGCGCTGCCTTTGCTGACGCTGGCCACCAGCGCGCCCTCAGGCTTGTCGAGCGCGAACGATTCGGCAAACGCCTGGTTCACCTCTTGCACGGCCACGCCCAGCTGTGCGTGGCGCACCTTGCCGGTGGCGACGATCTGGTCCTTGATCTTGGCCGCCAGCTCGATGGGGATGGAGAACGACACGCCCTGGTAACCGCCCGAGCGGCTGTAGATTTGCGAGTTGATGCCTACCACTTCGCCGCTCGCGTTGAACAGCGGTCCGCCCGAGTTGCCGGGGTTCACTGCCACATCGGTCTGGATGAAAGGCACCAGGCTGTCGTCGGGCAGCGAGCGACCCTTGGCGCTGACCACGCCCGCGGTCACGCTGTTTTCAAAGCCGAAGGGCGAGCCAATGGCCAGCACCCATTCGCCCACTTGCAGGTCACGCGTGCTGCCCAGGCGCACGGTGGGCAGGTCCTTGGCATCGATCTTGAGCACGGCCACGTCGGTCTTGGGGTCCGAGCCCAACACCTTGGCGCGGAACTCGCGCCGATCGGTGAGCTTGACGATGACTTCGCTGGCGCCCTTGACCACATGGGCGTTGGTCAGAACCAGTCCGTCGGCGCTGACGATGAAGCCCGAGCCCTGGCCGTGCGTGGGCACATTGCGCTGGCCCTGCGCACCTGCGCCCGGAATGCCAAACTGGCGGAAGAATTCATAGAACGGGTCGTTCGGGTCGAGCTGCGGGCCCCGGCGCGATGCGGGTTGGCCGTCGTCGTCATCGCCGTCTTCCGCCATCGCGGTTTTGCTGGAGCCCGTCACGCTGATGTTGACCACGGCGGGCCCGTTCTGCGCCGTGATTTGCGCAAAGCTGGGCAATGCAACGCCGCTGGCCGGTGCGGCTTGCAGGGCGGCGGGGGCCGAGATGGCAGGCGTGCTGGCCTGCGCGCGGTACCCCATGAGGAGCCCCGCGCCCGTGCCGCCCAGAGCCCCTGCGGCCACCAGGGCCAGGATGAGTCGGCGGGGTGTGCTTGCGATGGAGTTCATGGTCTGCCTTTCCTATCAGGGTTGCGATGGAAGGCAGTGTGGGCAAGAACACTTAGACGAAACTTAGGCGGCGAGGCAGACGCCGAACAAGGGCCAAGGGCCAATGACTCTCTGCACGAACCGCCGCCAATCACTCCTATTTTTATAGCTGCCAGCGCTTATAAATTAGGCGCTGGAGGCCAAAAACACGACAACCGACTTCACAAGCCTGCGAGGCAGGCCCTTACCCCGTGAACCGGTACACGATGGCGCCCCGCACCACATCGCCGGGCAGCCACCATTGCGCGGGGAAGGCCGGGTGGTTGGGCGCGTCGGGGTACTCCATGGGCTCCAGGCAGATACCGTCGCCGGGCTTCCACAGCCAGGTGCCCTGCCCGGCCCCACGCCCCAGGTCGCGGGCCGGGTCGGCCTTGAGTCCGTGGCCTGCATACACCTGCACGCCGGGGGCGGTGCTCCAGACCTGCATGGCACGACCCGACGCTGGCTCGGACAACTGTGCGGCCCAACGCAACCCAGGTGTGGCAGCAGGGGCTGCGGCGGCAGTGGATGCGACAGCATCGTCCAGCACCAGGTAATGGTCCAGCCCACCGGCGCGTGCCAGTTGCTCATGGGCCATGGCTGTGGCATCGGCCACGCTGCGCGGTTGGCGAAAATCGAACGGCGCACCCTGCACCGATGCGAGCGCGCCGGTGGGGCACACGTCGGGCGCCAACGGCACGTACCGGCTGGCAGGCAGCTGCAGCGTGTGGCCCAGGGTGCTGCCTGCGCCCGCCAGGTTGAAGAAGGCGTGGCCCGTGGGGTTGAACACCGTGGCGGCATCGGCCACCTCGGCCATCCAGTCCATGTGCAACGCGTTGTCGGGCGTGACCTGCAGGTACAGCGTCAGGCGCACGGTGCCTGGCACGGCGTCGTCTTCGGTGCGGAAGGTGTGGGTGAGCACCATAGCATCGGCCTGCACTTCGGTCACACCAAACACCTGAAAGCGGCTGCCCAGCGGCCCACCGTGTTGGTGGTGCTGGCCGCCGTTGACCGGCAACTGCAGGATGCAGCCACCCGGCGCATGCAACTGGCCAGCGCGCAGGCGCCCGGCCCAGCGGCCAATGAAGGCCCCCATGGAGAGCTGCCCGTCAAGGTAGCCCTGCAGGCTGTCATAGCCCAGGGCCACATCCACCAGGCCGCCCTGCCCGTCTGGCATGGCCACCTGCACCAGGCGGGCGCCGTAGTTGCTCACCGCCACCTGCAAGCCTCCGGCGCCGCGCAGGGTGAACAGATCGGTGCGCTGGCCGTGCAGCTCTTGTTGAAACGCTTCGCGTGAAAGTAGGTAAGCCATGTGCCCGAGTTTATTTTGCTGGAGTGACAGAGGTGGCGGGAGCCTTGGGGGCCGGTGCATCGCGCGTCACCAGCCAGATGCCCGCGCACACCAGCACCAGGGCGAGCAGGTTCTTCCACTCCAGCAGTGCCTCGCCCAAGAAGATGGCCGACAACACCGCCCCAAACACCGGCACCGAAAAGTTGAACACCGTGACCTGGCTGACCCGGTTGTGCTTGAGCAGCAGGCTCCACAGCGAAAACGCGGCCGACGACAGCAGCGCCAGGTACACCAGCAGCAAGGTGGACTGCCAGGTAAAGCCGGTGAGCGAGCCCCCAAAACCCCAGCCAATGGCGAGCAGCGCCACACCGCCCAGGGCCAGTTGCCAACCGGTCATGACCATCGAATCCATGCGTTGCGACACCTGCTTGCCGTAAATGCTGGCGGCGGCCAGCACGAAGGCGGCAATCACCACAAAGCCCTCGCCCAGCAGCGTGAAGTCCAGGTCCAGCGTGCCGCGTCCCAGGTTGACCACCATCACCCCCGCAAAGCCCACCACGCAGCCCCAAAGTTTGGCGTGGCTGAGCCGGTCGTTGTGGTAAATCCAGTGCGCCAGCAGCACGCTAAAAAACGTGCCCGTGGCATTCATGATGGAGCCCTTGACCCCGGTGGTGTAGGCCAGCCCCACGTAGAAGAAGACGTACTGCAGCGTGGTCTGAGCCAAGCCCAGCACCACGAGCTGGCGCGCAGCGCCCGCGCCCAGCCCCCACACCTGGCGGCGCGTGACCAGCGCCAGGGCCAGCAGGGCCAGGCCCGCCCACACAAAGCGCCAGCCGGCAAACACCAGCTTGGTCGGCACGTCGTGGGCGGCAATGCCAAACCATTCGTAGCCCGTCTTGATAGCCGGATAGGAGCTGCCCCACAGCAGGCAGCACAGCAGCGCGAGCGCCACAACGGTTTTGCGATCGGAAAAGCGGTGAGAACCCATGCAACGGTCTTTCAGCAAGGTGCGCTGCCCCAGACGGGGTCAGCAAAGAAAACAATGACGACGGCAACCCAGCCAGGTGGCAAAAGGGGCAAGGAAAAAACGGGCGGGCACCCAAGGCACCCGCCCGTCAGGCCAGCAGGCAAGGCCCCGCTGGCATTCCTCCCTCAGCAAACCTTTAACCGGTCTTCAGGATCAGGTTGGGCAGCCACATCGAGAACAAGGGCACATAAGTGACCAGCCCCAACGCCACGATCAGCGCGCCATAGAAAGGCCAGATGGTCTTCATCACCGCGCCCACCGAAATGCCGCCAATGGTGCAACCGATGAACTGCGTGGTGCCCACCGGGGGCGTGTTCAAGCCCAGCGCGCAGTTGATCAAGATGACGATGCCGAACTGCTCGGTGGTCATGCCGAACTGCTGGCAGATGGGCAGGAAGATGGGCGTGCAAATCAAAATGGTGGCCGCCATGTCCAGGAAGGTGCCCAGGATGAAAAGGATCACGTTCACGGACAGGAAAATCACCCAGGGCGTGGTGCTGAAAGAGCGCAAGGCCTCGGCCGTCAACTCGGCCACGCCGTACAGGCCGATCAGGTAACCAAACATGGACGAGATGCCGATCAGCAACAACACGGTGCCGGTGGTCTTGACGGCCTTGGCAGCAGCTTTCAAGAACTGCTCACGCGTCAGGCGGCGGTACACCACGGCCGACAGGAACAGGGCCCACACCACGGCCACCGAGGCCGACTCCGTGGCCGTGAAGGCCCCCGACAAAATGCCCGCAATGATGATGACCACCACGGCCAGGCCAGGCACGGAGGCTTTGAAAGAGATCCAGACGATTTCCCAGCCAGGGAAAGTGCCAGCGGGATAGCCGCGCTTGACGGCCACCAGATAGGCCGCCAGCAGGTTGCACACCGTGAGCAGCACGGCCGGCACGATGCCCGCCAGGATCAGCGCAGCAATGCTCACCTTGCCCCCTGCGGCCAACGCAAAGATGATGAGGTTGTGCGAGGTGGGCATGAGCGCGCCCACCAGCGAGGCGTGCGTGGTCACGTTCACCGCGTAGTCAGCGTGGTAGCCCTCTTTCTTCATCTGCGGAATGAGCACGGCGCCCATGGCCGACACGTCTGCCACAGGCGAGCCCGAGACGCCACCAAACAGCGTGCAGGCCAGCACATTGCTCATGCCCAGGCCGCCGCGCACATGGCCGGCCAGGCTCTTGGCAAACGTGACGATGCGGTCGGCAATGCCGCCATACATCATGATTTCGCCTGCAAAGATGAAGAATGGAATGGCCAGGAACGAAAACGGGTTCATGCCCGAAATCATTTGCTGAAAGCCCACGGCCAGGGGCAAGCCCTCGTACAAGATGGTGGCCAGTGAGGACAGGCCAATCGAAAACGCCACGGGCACGCCCAGCAGCAATAGCAGCGTGAAGCTCACGCACAGAATGGTCAACGCCATGATGAATGTCTCGGTGGGTGTCTGAGGAAAAAGGGATCAATGCCAGGCAGGCTCGACCTCGGTGCCACGCACCAGGGCGATGATGTGCTCCAGCGAAAACAACGCCACCAGCAGGCCCGCAAAGGCAGGCGGTACGTACTTGAATGCCTCAGAGATGCCCAAGGTAGGGATCTTGTAGCCCATGACGGATTCGGCCAGCACGCCGCAGTTCCAGGCCATCACCACACCAAAAAGAAGCACTAGCACATGGATCAGGATTTCCAGCTTCAGGCGCAGCCATTCGGGCGCCAGCACCAAAAATGACTCCAGGCCAATGTGGCCCGCATCGCGCACCCCCACGGCCATGCCCAGCATGGTGACGTACAGCACCAGCAGCACCGCACCGCTTTCTGCCCAGGTGGGGGTGTCATTGAAGATGTAGCGGCCAATGACCTGGTAGAGCACGGCAAACACCAGCAGCACCATGCCAGCAACACCGACCTTCAAGCAGGCGCGGGCGACAAGGGTACACAGTCGCGTGTAGAGATTGAACATACGGATGATTTCGAAAAATGGCTGCGGAGACACCCCCGCAGCCAGCTTGCAGACCCTTGCGGGCGTTTACTTCACTGCCTCAATGCGCTTGACCATGTCCTGCAGCTTGGGGTCCTTCAGGAACTTGTCGTACACAGGCTTCATGGCTACCTTGAAGGGGGCCTTGTCCACTTCGATGATTTCAGCGCCACCGGCCTTGACGATGGCCAGCGACTTTTCTTCGCGCTCGTCCCACAGCTTGCGCATGTAGGTCACGGATTCCTTGGCGGCGGCGCGGATGGCCTTTTGCTCTTCGGCGCTGAGCTTGTCCCACACGCGCTTGGAGAACAGCAGGATTTCGGGCGCCATCGAGTGCTCGGTCTTGTTGAAGTACTTGGCCACTTCAAAGTGGCGTGAGCTTTCGTAGCTGGGGTAGTTGTTTTCTGCAGCGTCCACCAGGCCGGTCTTGAGCGCGGTGTACACCTCGCCAAACGGCATGGGGGTGGCGTTGGCGCCCATGGCTTCGAGCAGCGAGACCCACAGGTCGCTTTGCTGCACGCGCACCTTCATGCCCTTGACGTCGGCCAGCGTCTTCACAGGCTTCTTGGCGGTGTAGATGGAGCGTGCGCCGCTGTCGTAGAACGCCAGGCCCACAAAGCCTTGGGATTCGCAGTCTTTCAAGATCTCGTCGCCAATAGCGCCATCCAGCACCTTGCGCATGTGTTCCTTGTCGCGGAACAGGAAGGGCATGGTGGGCACCATGGTGGCGGGGCAGATGTTGTTCATCGGCGCCACGTTCACCCGCGTCATGGCAATGGCACCCAGCTTGGTCTGCTCGATGGTGTCTTTCTCGATGCCCAGGGCGCCCTTGGAGAACACCTTGATGGAGTGCTTGCCACCCGTGGCCTTGGACAGGACCTCGCCCATGTGGCGCACGGCCAGCACGGTGGGGTAGTCATCGGGGTGGATGTCGGAGGAACGGAACTCGGTCGCTTGAGCGGCCAGGCTGCCCAGTGCGATGCCGATGGCAACTGTGACGCGGCCCAACAGGTGTGGAAATTTCATGCTTGTCTCCTTGGGTGATGGGGTCATTGCCCCGATGTGGTCGATGAAAAAGGGGTTTCAGGCAATCCACAGACGCCAGGGCGGGTGACGAACACCGCCCCGCCATGGGCCACATCGTCGCCCACAGGCTGGCCAGGGCGAATCGAGGTGATGAAGAGCAGGTCCAGATTCGGCCCGCCAAAGCTGCACATGGCGGGCTTGCTGGCAGGCACCTGGATGGAACGGTCCAGGCGGCCATCGGGCGTGAAGCGGTGCACCAAGCCTGCATCGTTGCCGCAGATCCAGTAGCAGCCCTCTGCGTCCACGGCGGCGCCATCGGGGCGGCCAGGCAGGTCTTTCATGTCCACAAACAGGCGGCGCTCGCCCACCGATCCGTCGTCGTGCAACGGCAGCGTCCAAATTTTTTGCACCGTGGGGTGGCTGTCGCTGAGGTACATGGTGCGGCCATCCGGGCTGAAGCCCAGACCGTTTTGCGTGGCCAGCCCCTGCACCAACGGTGCAGACAGCCCGTCGGCATCCAAACGATACAGGCTGCCAGCAGGCCGTGCCAAAGACATGTTGCGCACCATGGTGCCCGCCCAAAAGCGGCCCTGGCGGTCGCAGCGTCCATCGTTAAAGCGCATGCCGGCCTCGGGGTGCTGCATCAAAGCCAGCAGCGAGCAATCGAGCAGGCCTGCGGCGCCGGGACGCACGCGGAACACACCGGTTTCCATGCCGGCAATCAGACCACCGGAGGCATGCAAAGCGATACAGGCAATGCGTTCGGGGGCAGCCCAGCTGGTCAGCGTCCCATCGGCCATGGACCAGCGGCGCAGGGCTGGGGCTTCAATGTCCACCCAGTAGAGGGCCTGCTCAGCGGCGCTCCACAGGGGGCTTTCGCCCACGGCATCCAGGTGCCCAGGCAACAGGATATCGACGGTTGGCTGTGTCATTCGAAAGGCCCCGTGCGCACGAAGGGGCCGCCCTGGAAGATGACGGCCGGATCGCTCATGTCTGGCGTAGGGTCGGCCGCTTCGATCTTGGCGCGGAAGGGCTCGGTGCTGTCTTGTGGACGGTAGCCGATGTGGCGCGCCAGGGTGTTGTCCCACCAGGTGGTGGTGTTGTCGCCCATGCCGTAGATGATGCTGTGGCCCACCACGGGAGCTGTGAGGCTGGCCACCACCAGGCGCTCGAGGTCGTCGTAGCTCATCCAGGTGGCCAGCATGCGGCGGTTGCGCGGCTCAGGGAAGGACGAGCCAATGCGCAGGCACACGGTCTCGATGCCATAGCGGTCAAAGTAAAAGCGCGACAGGTCTTCGCCAAAGGCCTTGGACAGGCCGTAGAGGCCGTCAGGCCGGGCGGGGTCCTTCAAGCCCACCACTTCGTCCTGGCGATAGAAGCCAGTGACATGGTTGGAACTCGCAAACACGATGCGCTTGACGCCCTGTTTGCGGGCCGCCTCGTACAAGTTGTAGGCCCCGATGATGTTGGCCTGCAGGATGGGCTCCCAGGGCTGCTCGGTGGAAACGCCCCCCAAGTGCACCACGGTGTCCACGCCTTGCAGCAGCGCGTGCACTGCTGCGGCGTCTTCCAGCCTGGCGGGGTGCAATTCTTCGCCGGGCAGCGCCTCACCCAAGTCGGTGATATCGGACAGGCGCACCGTCGTGCAGTAGGCCTTCAGACGGGTGCGCAACTCGCGCCCCAGGCCCCCAGCAGCGCCAGTGAGCAAAATACGGTTGAATCGGATCGATGTCGGGTGACTAGGCATGGCTATTCGGCAGGTTCTTGGTACAGTGGCACTCACTGGGAGTTGAATGTTGTCAGTTGTCGTACAACATATTAAAATGTACAACGCCCCCCCACGAATCGTTATAGGGATAACACTGAGACATGAGCACCGATACCACTCTCCGCCGCAAACCACGCACGTTGGCCCTGGAGCTTGTGGATTCCCTGAGCGACCGCATCCGTGAAGGCCGTCTGGCAGTAGGCGACAAGCTGCCCACAGAAGCCGCCATCATGGCCGAGTTCGATGTCAGCCGCACCGTGGTGCGCGAGGCCATCTCCAAGCTGCAAGCGTCGGGTTTAGTGGAGACGCGCCATGGCATTGGCACGTTTGTGTTGGGCATGGGCCAGACACCTGGTTTCAAGATCACCCCCGATCAGTTCAGCACCTTGCGCGATGTCATTGCCGTGCTGGAGCTGCGCATTGGGGTGGAAACCGAGGCCGCCGCTTTGGCAGCGCTGCGCCGCACTGACGCCAATGTGGCCACCATGCGCCAGGCACTCAATGCAGTGGCGCAAGCCGTGGACGAGGGGCGCGATGCGGTGTCTGCCGACTTTCAGTTTCACCTGGAGATTGCGCGTGCCACGCAGAACAGCCACTTCATCGAGCTGATCAGCACCCTGGGCAGCATGATCATCCCTCGCGCGCGGCTGGAAGGGCCTGACGCCCAAAGCGACGAGCGCCGCCAGTACCTTCGCAGGGTCAATGGCGAACACGAAAACGTTTTTGATGCCATCGTGGGACAGGACCCCGAGGCCGCCCGCGCCGCCATGCGCACCCACCTGGCCAACAGCCGCGAGCGCCGCCGCCGCGCCCAGGCAGAGGCCGGTTCACAGTAAAGCGTTTCAGGCGTGGCTGGCCTGGCACCACGCATCCTCAGCACACACCAAGCGGTAGATGGGCGCTGCGGATAGGTAGGGGCTGCCAGGCGCACAACGCAGCCATCGCTATTGCTATTGCGACGATTGGCTTGCAAAGCAGACCGCCCGAAACCGCAGGTGCACACGGCGCGGTGATTCGTGCAAAGGGCCCCTAGTGCCCCGAGCTGGAGATTCGTTTCATCTAGACGCCGAGCATCGCCGCCATGCTGCGCGTTGCAAATCCTCGCGATGGCTTCGGCTATCGCTGCGGTTTGCGCCTTGCCTGACGACGATTTCAACCTCTTTATTTCAGCAAAGAACTTCCAACCCGGGACACTGGAGCCTGCCCGCGGGCTTGAACCTGGGTCGCAAGCATCGGCCTGCACAGTTTTGGCCATTTTGGCCAAAAGCCATTGCGCCACAAGCGCAGCAAGCTATTTATTTGATAGCAAAATAGCGCAACCACCGTGAGCGCATGGCGCCCAAGGCCCTTCACTTGTTGGAAATGATGGTGAGCAATTCCTCACGGGTTGCCGGATCTTTCATGTATTTGGCGTACAGCGGCGACATGCGCCGCACGAATGCGGAGGCATCTTTCACCCGGATGAACTGCGCGCCGTGTTTGGCCGTGACTTCCTGGGCTTGTGCCACCCGCTGGTTCCACAGATCACGCATCAACAGCGCGGAACGCCTTCCTGCGTCTTGGAATGCGGCACGGTCTGGTTCAGACAATTTGCTCCACAGGGCCGTGGACACCAGCAGCACCTCGGGCGAGATCACATGGTTGGTGACATAGACATGCTTGGCCACTTTGTAGTGGCCTGTGGACTCGTAGGACGGGATGTTGTTCTCGGCGCAATCAATGGAGCCTTTCTCAAAAGCCTCCAGCACATCCTTGAATGCCAGCGGAACAGGCTTGGCGTCTAACAACTGCACCATCTCTGTGAAGATTTCGGAGCGCACGCGGATGTTGGCTCCGGCCAGTTCACGCAAACTGGTGGGCTTGCGCGTGGCGCAGTAAAAGGACCGTGCGCCACCGTCATACCAGCCCAACACCACAAAGCCCGCAGCCTTCAAACTGGCGGCGTAGCGCTCACCCAGTGCACCATCGAGATAGCGAAACATGTGCGCTGAATCGTGAAACAGGAAAGGCAAGCTGAGCACCCGCACACCCGGTACCGCATCGGCCAACGGACCGACGCTGAATTCGGCAATGTCCAGCTCGCCACTTTTGATCATCTGAACCGCCTTGGGTTGATCGCCCAGGCTGGCGTTCGAGAACACCTCAATCTGGTAGCGCCCCTGGGTTCCCCTCTTCACATCCTCTGCAAAGCTCTTCATGGCTTGGGTGACTGGGTAGCCCTCAGGGTGCACATTCCAGGCTCTCAAGCGGGTTTGCGCCCACGCAGGGGCAGCGCACAATGCCGCCGCCAGTGCCCACAGGGCGCAGCGACGATTCCAAAATGTCAACAATGGGTTCATGGAAGTTCTTCCTTTGGTCAGCGGCGAATCTCACCCACAGTCAGCGCCCCAATGCGAGACACCAACTAGTACGACGTCATACAAGAAATCTCTGTCTAGAGGCCTGAGGCTTGCGCGGGGGACGCGTTCAAGCGCGCCCCGAAAATGCGGCATCGAATGGGCATCGGTATAGATGCCAACAGGGGCCTGTGCGGCACCGGGCGACATGGCATTTGGATGTGCAGCGCGTCCCAGGGGTATGCCCAGGCCGCCAAGGGTGTGCAGCCCCCTGGCCTGGGCCGCACATGCCAAGCGCTGTGTGAACAGCCCCTCCTTAGGGCCTGTTCACAGCATTCGAGGCGGGCAACTCTCAGGCAAAAAATAGAGCGGCACCCCACGCGCACAGAGGGCTATGCACCGGGCAATGGGGTCAGCAATGCATCACACACGGGTCAGGCGCAGCGCGGGGGAGCGGATGCGTGACGCGGGTGACGGCACGGCGCTTGCGCCTGCGTCAAACTGGCCGATGGCTTGCAGCATGGACGCGGCCTGGGCTTTCAAACTGTCGGCAGCGGCAGAAGACTCTTCCACCAAAGCCGCATTCTGCTGAGTCATGTGCTCCAGCTCATGGATAGATTGGTGGATGAGGGAGACTTCCTGCCGCTGGTTCTGCGAGGAATCGGCGATTTGCGCAATCATGCCGCTGACGCTAGACACTGACTTCACCAGGTCCTGGATCGTGGCCCCGGCAGTGGCCACCATTTCAGAGCCCGTTTCGATGTTGCTGACCGATGCATTGATCAATTGCTTGATCTCTTTGGCGGCTTCTGCAGAGCGTTGCGCCAGACTGCGCACTTCACTGGCAACGACTGCAAATCCTCGGCCCTGCTCGCCTGCACGCGCAGCTTCCACCGCCGCATTGAGTGCCAGGATATTGGTCTGGAACGCGATCCCATCGATCACTCCGATGATGTCACTGATCTTGCGTGAGCTGTCTGTGATGGTCTGCATGTTCTGAACCACATTGGTCACGACGTACCCGCCACGGGCTGCAATCTCTGAGGCGGTACCGGCCAGTTCATTGGCTTGGCGTGCAGATTCGGAGGATTGCGCAATGGTTTGTTGCAGATGCTGGATGGCGGCATTGGTACGCTGCAAACTGTTGGCGCTCTCCTCGGTGCGGCTGGACAGGTCTTGGTTTCCAGCCGCAATCTCGCCACTCACGTCGCTCACGCTGCGGGCGCTCTCCTGAACTTGCCCAATCAATTGGCGCAATGATGTGGTCATGGCGGCCAGGCTGGTCTGCAGCGTACCGATTTCATCGTGCCGGTCGCGCGTGACCGAAATGGTCAGGTCGCCATGGCCGACTTTTTCCATGGCATCTCCGACCGACTGCAGTGGGCGTGTGATGCTGCGCGTGATGGTGATCGCCAAGATCACGACCAGCAGGGCTCCCAGTGCAATCAGACCTGCGCTGAGCCGTATCGCTGCGCTGTAGCGCTCTGCCGCTTCTTCTTCGGCCGCCAAAGCGCCTTCTTGGTTGTATTTGATGAGAGCAGTCAACGACTTCTCTGCGTCACCCATGACGACCGCCAATTTCTCGTTCAGAGCGTACAGCTGGGCCTCATCCCGCACCTCGCTGGCTTTCATGAACACCAGCAGATTGGCGGACCCCGTGGCCACGTTGTCGATGCGTTGCCTGAGCTCATCAAAGAGCTGCTTTTCTTGCGCAGGCATCTGTCGCCCGGCATACGCATTGAGCACCTTCTCAATGTTGCCTGCATGCCTTTTGATGTCGGTTTCACGCACCGTCACTTCGCTGACTTTGCTGGTGGGCAAAAGCCGCAACTGAGAGCGCCTGGTGCTGTGCACGTAGTGACGAATCTCGTTGGTTTCCTTGAGCCCACTCAACCAGCGCTGGGTGATCACCTGGGTGCCACCATAGACCGTCTTCAGCTGGTAAAGGCTGAACAGGGATGTGCTGACAGAAATCAGCAAGATGGCCAAAAAGGCAATGGCCAGCTTGGTGCCAATGGACGACGTTTTTTTGGGCTGCATAGGGCCCCCTTCTGTGGACAATCGGGTTGAGGGTAAGGCGCGGCACGGGCTGGCGGCTTGCCATCCCAGCCGGCCATTGCATTGGGGAAGGCCTACAGGCGGCCAGCCCCTGCTTTGGCACGCACACTGCGACTGACTTCGCTGGCCTGCTCGATAGCACCATGCAAGACAGGTTGCCAGCCCACATCGGCACTCAAGGCCGCGCCTGGGTTGGCGGAGCGCAAGCCCGACAACAGGTCCACGGCACGGCCGTTGTGCAGATTGCCTTGGCCAAACAATGTGCTCCCCTTCCACAACTTGGTCAGTTGCGTATCCAACACGCCCCCTTTGGACTCCCAGACATTGTTTTGCGCATAGATACGGGAATTCAACCCCACCCCGATGGAATAGCCATGGGCATACTCCGCCGCCTTGTCTGCCAGATACAGGTTGTTGTACAGGTGCACTTGTCCGTAGCGCACACGGGGCGAGCGCTCTTTGGTGTTCTCCCAAAGGTTGTGGTGAAAACTGACCTTCAGCTTGCCCTCGTCGAGCTTCTGGCTGTCACTGGACCCCACGAGGTTCGTCTTGTCATGGTTCTTGAAGTGGTTGTAAGACACCGTCACGAAGTTGGACTGCAGGGTGATGTCCAACAGCCCGTCGTGGTGCTGAATCGGGCGTCCCAGGGCCACTCGGGCCGTATGGTCTGGGCGATCTCCGTCACTGAAAGTGCAGTGATCGATCCAGACATGGGTCGCTCCGCGCAAAGCAACGGTGTCGTATTCAGAGTTCCACTCTCCATGGGCGTTGTCCTTGGGGTCCCATTCCGGAAAATAGTCAAAAGCGTCCGCAAAGTGGATGTTGCGCACGATGACGTTGTCCACCTTGTCAAGAAACAGCATGCCGTGCAGGATCTGCGCATCACCCCCTACGCCGATCAAACTGGTATTGGACGGAACACGCACCACCACCCGTTTGGCCTGGTTCGCAGAGGAGCGCTTGCGCGCATCTTCCAAAGGACCGGTGGGTGGATTTTTGCCCCAGGTGGCGGGATCGTAAGCCTTCACGTAGGCCGCGAAATCAAAGACTGGATCACGGTATTCGGCCTCTCCCATAGGCCGCAGAGCGTCATCCACACTCAAGTCGATGGTGCCGTGAATGCGCACGATCTTGGGCTGACTGCCGGCACGCTCCAACGCGGCCACCAGCTCACTGCGATTGCGCACATCAAAGACATGCTCGGGGGTGGCATCCGCACCACCCCGCGTGCCCCCTTCGGCCGCTCCCCAGCCGTCATTGGCCGCAAGCACTTGGCGCATGACATCCACAGAGGCCGATGTCTTCTCGGACAGGGGGGGCACAAACGAAGGGGCGACACAACCCGCCGCAAGTGCCATACAGGCCAATGCGGTCAGGAGTCTCCAACGGGTTGCGCTGCGATGGGAAGGTTGGCTCATACAGGTCTCCAAAGTCATTGTTGTTAAATCGCCCCAAGGGCACTGCCAGCGCGGACACACGCCCCACCATTGCGCCGCACCACGCGCTGCTTTCGTGCAGAGGCGGGAGGCTCACCCATAGCGCCATCACCTGCTTCATGGGCAGCTCGGCTCAAGGGATCGCCACCCCTCGCGCTGGGGCAAACTGCACCGGCGCAGAGGCGCCTCATGGATCGGTAGAGGCAAAAAGGTGCATGGGCGTGTTGTTGAACTCGGCAAACCGATTGCCTGCGCTACTGAACGGGCGCGCAGACGTGGATGCGCCCCATGGGGCCGGCTGATGCACATGGGCACCCAAGTGGCTATCACGCACCACCAGTTGGCCATTGATAGCGCTTTGCGAGGTGTATGCCCCTGAAGGTATGCCCTCATCCCACGCGCGCCCCAAATGCACCGAACTCTGCGGAGTCTGCGCATCCGCAGTGAACCGGGAAGCGTGAATCAAGATGCCATAGGGACTGTGCGTCGCCGTGCTCGGCGCCAACATGCTGGGGGCGCTCCCTATGGGCAGCCTGGCACTGGTGAAATGCAGCGTGCAGCGGTCCAACACAAGCAACCCACGCCCGAACACAAAATCCACATCCCCCTGAATGTGAGAATCCCGAAAATACGCACGGGCCACCGTGCCAAGGGTCGCCGTCTTCACATACAGACTGTCTTGGTGCCCTATCACCCGGACGTTCTCAAAGACCAGCTGATCACCCTGGGTCATCAACGCAACGGCCTGGGCCCCAGATGCCCCGCTGGCACCTGGCGGGTAACCCATGCCATGCACAACGCCCTGCATGGCATCGTTGACGAAACTCACATTTTTGGCATGAAAGGCATCGCTGTACACCGCAAAGGTGGCACTGCCACTGGTGCCGTACGTTGCCCCCGCCAGATGGGGGTGGCAGGCATTGGCAATCACTGCATGCGGGGTTTTGGCCTTGCCGTTGTAGTTGCTGCCCACAATGGCCACAGCATGGGCGTCGGGCGATGCGCCATACAGTGTGACGGGGGCTTTGCCCAACACACACACCGTTTCACGGTACGTGCCTGGCCGCACTTCGATGTAGTAACGCCGATCGGTGGCGCTGCGCGCAGGAACCGCATCAACGGCAGCCTGAACGGTCCTGTGGCTACCACTGCCATCTGCAGCCACCACAAAGTGCGACTCAAAGGCACTGGCGTCGCCCAATGCGGCAGGAGCCCAACCGTCCGCCACCAAACCTTGCCCTTGGGGGCCCGTCAGTTGACCCGCTTGGGCAAGGTAGTTGGTCACGGTGTATTGAAGGGCCTGGGTTTCGGTGAGCTGCGGTCGCGCAGCCCCCAGGGGCATGCGCCCCGCAGCTGCAACTTGGGCCACAGGCGGTTTGTGCGAACACGCCCACAATGCGAGCACACCCATGCAGCCTACGATGCCACGCAGGAAGCCCCACCCCCATGGCAGATGCAAGTCGGCAGCCATTGGCAGCACTCCTCAAAAGGTTGGTTGGTGCACAAATGCAAGGCACTTCCAAGATCCATCCGGCACCGGAGTTCCAGTGCTGGATGGAGCGATGCCTCAGCGCATCAAAGATCTGCCAGGTACAGCGCCGGCTCGCCCTCGATGTCCGACGTGTAGAGCACTTGCTTGTCCCCAGGGGCAAAAGAGGGGTGGGGATGGGTCACTTGCCGGTTGCCCTTGTACACACGCCAAGAGCTGTCGTGCCGGGCAATGCGGCGGGTCGTGCCAGCCTTCAAATCAAACAGGTGCAGGTAAGGATCGTTCTCGATCTGGTGTGCGCCACCATCAGAGACGTCCACCGGGGTGTTCGATCCGTCGCCCACGATCAGACTGCCATCAAAATTGCTCATCAAATGAGAGCAAGGCGGCATCGACATGAGGGTGCGCGTCTTCAGCGTTGCAGGGTCCAAGGAGCTGATGGTGCGCTCTCTTTGCCCTTTGAAGTAAGACACGTACACCATTGCAGAGCCATCCGGCACCCAAAACTCATGGGTGCAACTCTCACCGGGTTCATGGACCTTGGCACACCGCAAATTGCGCCCATCTTCATCGATGAACCACATGCGGGCATCAATCAGATCATGGTTACCCTCGTGGCAAAAAGCCACGGTACCGTCATCAAAGGGTCGGTATTGAGGGTGCCCCAACCACAGGTTTTCTTGGTGAATGACATCACGCGCCCCCGTCTGCAGATCAATCCGAATCAGACGGCAGCGGGGCTTGCGGTGGAACATTTCCGCAAACTTCTTCCAGTCGGTCAGCGCGAACCAGTCCGTGGCCGAGATCTCGATTCCCACCATTTTTGTGCAGGCAGAGTTGGCCACCCAGGTGCCATAGCCCACCCAATCAGAGGGCACCTGATAGACCACGTCCTCTTGCAGGGTGTGAATGTCCAGCCGAATGAGCTGCCTCTCGGCGCGCACAAAGTACAGGTACTGATCGTCAGGACTCAGAAAACCCCCGAAGGTGTTTTCACCCGCCTGGTCGCTCAACTGCGTCGCCGTCTGCGCCTGCAAATCCAGAAGGTGATAGTTCCAGTGCTCGCCGAACTGAGCGCCGAACACCAGCCGATGACCATCATTGGTGAAACACTTCTGATAGAAGTACGTGCGATGGCAGGTAACGTCCTTGGGGGTGAGCCGTGTGACTTTGGCACCGGTGTCAGGGTCTTGGCGGGAAACAAAGGCCAAGGAGCGGGTGGTGGCTTTGCTCATGGATGAAAAGCGTCTCACTTTTCACTTGATACGTTGCAGCAGCTTGTTGCCGTCACTGACCAACCGTGCAGCAGCCTCTTGCTCGGTGATTTTTCCGTAGGCCACCATTTCAAAAACTTCGCGCATGAATTTGTTGAAACGGGCGTTTTCAAACAGGGGCGAGGGCAGGTCGATCTTTCCGTCCTCTTTGAGCTTCTTGATCTGCAAATAAGCTTTGAGTTCGGTGCCTTGCAGCAAATCTGTACGGGCCAGTGCGCGGAACTGAGCGTCCGAAGCAGGCACGCCCCGCGTCAATCCCAGCACAGAGGCAGCTTCTGCCGAAGTCAGCAAGAAATTCATGAACTTGGCGGCCACCTCGGGATGCTTCGACTTCTTGCTCACAGCGAACATCAATGCAGGACGGCCGAACATGCCGCTGTTCTTCGCATTGGGTACGGTCAAAAAGTCACCCACGTCCAGCTTCTGATCTTTGTTCAGCGTGCTGTTGCGCAGGCCAATCACGGAATCCCAGGTGTAGTTGCCAGCCCAGTTGCCTACCACCCAATCCTGCTGCTGTTCTGTCGGCTTTTCAGCACCACCCAAGGAGGCACGCACAGGCAAAGGCACGCCGACATTGTTGCCCACCAGCTTCTTGTACGTCTGCACCCACTCCAGGGCTGCGGCCTCGCTCATTGCCACCTTGGGCTGGGTTGGGTGCACATACGGTGTTCCATACTTCTGCATGATGAAGGTCTGCGACAACAAAATCATGTCGTACAACTCACCATCTATCACATACGCTTTGTCCCCCTGCTTTTGCTTGAGCACGGGGCCTGCGGCATACAACTCCTCCCAGGTCGTGGGCATCTTGAGGCCAGAGCGCTCCAGTGCAGCACGGTTCCACAACATCACCCGGGCGGTGTAAGAGACAGGCAGTGCATTGAGCTTGCTATTGACCAAGCCAGTCTTCAGATCTGCAGCACTGAACTGGGCAAGATCCATCACGGCTTTGCTTTGATTGAGGTCGTAAAACCCTTCGCCTGTTTTGGAGAACGTCGAGAGCCAAGCCCAATTGATCTGCATGATGTCGGGCTCAGAGCCACCTGCGATTTGGGTAGACAACCGCTCCAGGTACCCGTTAAAGCCCATGTACTCGGCTTTGATCTTGACATTGGGGTTCTTGGCCTCGAAAGCCGCAATCGCCTTGAGGGTCGCCTCGTGGCGAGCAGCCCCCCCCCACCACGAGAAACGCAGCGTCAAGGGCTCTTGGGCGTGTGCGGCAGGCATAACGCCCACCCAAAATGCCAATGCTGCAGCAAGCAAGCCAGTACGTCTTTGCATTTTTGTCTCCTGAATATATTTATAAATTTTAAAAATCGGGAGTATTTACAGAAACAGGTTATTCCCGGTTTCCACATCAAATGCGTGGCACGCATGCATTTGAATCCCGAACTGATGGCTGTCACCGCGCTGCTTTTGGGCCAAAGATCCCAACTGGTCTGAAGGAACACGGCACGTGAATGGCTTGTCACCCAGCGTGAAATGGACATAGACCTCGCTGCCCATGTGCTCCATAAAGCGCAGAGTACCCTCCACGTTTTGGACAGCGTTGGCTGAATGCCCCCCAGTGGTGATGTGCTCTGGACGGATACCAAGTTTCACGGACCTGCCCGCTTGCGCTTTCAATTGATCCCACCGATGCGCAGGCACTTCCAAACGGCAATTGCCCACCATCAAGTGCGCGCCATCGCTGTCCACGTGGGCCTCCTGCAAATTCATTTCAGGGGACCCAATGAAGCTGGCCACGAAGGCATTGGCAGGGCGCTCATACAGTGCAGTTGGCGTATCCACCTGCTGGATGGTCCCGTCTTTGAGCACACAAATGCGCTCACCCATGGTCATGGCCTCCACTTGGTCGTGGGTGACGTAAACCACGGTGGATGGCTGCCCCTTTTCGCGCAGGGTTCTGTGCAGCTCTGTCAGGCGCACACGCATCGAGGCCCGCAGCTTTGCGTCCAAATTGGACAAAGGTTCGTCGAACAGAAATACCTCTGGCCGCTTCACAATGGCACGCCCTACCGCCACCCGTTGGGCTTGCCCTCCAGACAATTGCTTGGGATATCTGTCCAGCAAATGCTCCATTTCAAGAAGCGTGGCCGCTTCACGCACACGGGCATCAATCTCGGCTTTGGCCATACCGGACAGCTTCAAACCGAACGCAAGGTTGTCATACACCTTCATGTGCGGATAGAGCGCATAGTTCTGGAAAACCATGGCAATACCCCGCTGTTTAGGGGCCAGGTTATTGACGACCTTATTGCCAATCAACAACTCTCCGCCAGAGATTCCCTCCAGCCCGGCAATCATGCGAAGCACGGTGCTCTTTGCGCATCCAGATGGACCGACGAATACCATGAACTCACCCTCCTTCACCTCGAGGTCAATGCCATGCACTGCCTTGAAGCCATTAGGGTAAATTTTTTCAACTTTTCTCAAACTCAGTTGCGCCACGTCTTACTCCAAATTTTCTAAATTTATCCCTTGATGCCGCTGCTGGCAGCACCTTCAATGAAGTGGCGTTGCGCCAAGAAGAAGACCACGACCGAAGGGATTAAAGCAACCACAGAAATCGCGATCACACTGGCCCATTCAACTTCTTCTGTCGCCCCGATACTCATTTTCAGAGCAAGCGAAACTGGATACTTTTCTACCGATGATAGATAAATCAGCGGGCCCATGAAATCATTCATAGTCCATATGAATTGAAAAACAATCACAGATATGATTGCAGGCTTCAATATAGGCACCAGGATGTGCCACAGAAGCTGCAGAGGATTGCACCCATCAATCTGCGCCGCCTCTTCCATATCGCGCGGAATACCTCTTAAAAATTGCACCAGCATAAAAACAAAAAATGTGTCTGTCGCAAATGCAGAGGGGACAATCAAAGGCAAGTAGCTATCGATCCAATCGAACTGTTTGAACATCAAATACTGCGGCAAACGCAGAATAATCAGCGGCAGCATCATGGTTCCAACCATCACACTGAAAAGAAATTTCTTCCCCCAAAATTCAAACCGTGCGAAAGCGTAGGCCACCAGCACACATGAAATGACCGTCACAATCACCTTGGGAACGATGATCAGAAACGAATTCAAAAAGTAGGTTGCAAAGGTGTATTCGGTACTTGTTTTCCAACCTTTGGCATAAGCACTGAAATCAAAGCGCGATGGCCAGAATCCAATTTCGGTAAAAACTTCTGCATTGCTTTTAAAGGAGGCGCCCACCAGCCAAATCATGGGGTAGAGCATCACCAACCCGATAAGACCCAGCGCCACATAACGCAGCACTGCACTCATTCGTTCCTTGCGCTCAGTGCTGAGCGCTTGCTCATCAGAAGCCACGCGATCAAACGTAGTCATCACTTGTGGTCCTTTTCACCAGAGTAGAAAACCCAATATTTGGAGGTATAGAACGACAGCGCGCTCAAACTGGCTACCAGCGCAAAAAGCACCCAAGACAATGCACTGCCATAGCCCAAGTTAAAGTACTTGAAGCTTTGGTCATAGATGTAAAGCGAAAGAACATAAGTGCTATGCAATGGACCGCCTTCAGTAATCATATATGGCCCATTAAACTCCTGAAAAGCATGCACCATCTGCATAATCATGTTGAAAAAAATCACCGGCGTAATCAATGGCACTGTAATTCTAAAGAACTGCTGCCATTTACTGGCTCCATCGATTTCAGCAGCCTCATAAAGTGAGGTGGGAACATTCTGCAGTGCGGCGAGAAAAATCACCATTGCAGAACCAAATTGCCAAGTAAAGAGCAAAATCACAGTCCAAATGGAATAATGCTCATCCGCCAGCCATGCAATAGGCTCTATCCCAAATTTCATCAATACGATGTTGACCAGCCCATTTTGCGAAAAAATAAATCGCCACATGACCGCGGCAGCAATCGATCCACCCAAAATCGACGGAAGGTAATAGGCCGATCTAAAGAAATTAATGCCTCTCAGTTTGAAATTCAGCACATGGGCTACAAATAGGGCAAAACCCACGCGCAACGGCACGGAGATCGCCACAAACATCAGAGTCACTCCCAACGATTTTCTAAAAAGTGGATCGTGGGCCGCAAGCTCTTTGTAGTTCTCCAAGCCAATAAATTCAGGTGGATTGATAATGTCATACTGGGTAAAGCTCAACGCCAAACTCATGACAAACGGGAAAAGCTTAAAGCCAACCACACCCAGGATGAACGGCAATACAAATAGAAAGCCGATCTTCTTGTTCTCATACATGCCAGAAATCTCCGAGGGGTGAATTGGCGGGGCTGGGGGGGATGTGACACATAAGGGGGGGCATCTCCGGTCCTGGCGCTATAAATCAGTACGTCTGCACCGTGTGGGCCGCGATGTAGTCAAAATTGATGTCCTCACCCAAGCCCGGCTCTTGCGAGAGATGCACGTAGCCCTCGTGGTCCATCGGATCGGCCAGACGATTGAGGTATGCAGGGACGTCGTCGTACTCCAAAAAGGGATGCAGCAGACCGCGCTCATACCAACGGGTGTTCTTGATGGCCGCACAAACGGTCAATGCTGCGGCACCGTTGCCATGCACTTCACAGTTCATGCCGAAAGACTCGGCAAGGTGGGCCACCTTCATCGTGGGGGTAATTCCGCCCACACCCGGCACACCGGCGCGCAGGATGTCACTGGCGCCCGCCTTCACCCAGTCACCACGGCTGTAGTGCTTGCCCGAGAGGCTCTCTGGCCCCAGAACAGGAATGTCCAACTGGTCGGCAAGCCACGCATATGACGACATGCTTTGCTCGTTCATCATTTCTTCAAACCAAGCAAAGTTCAGTGCCTCCAGCGCCCGGCCAATCCGCAGAGCGTCCGTTCGGCTGTAGTTGTGGTAGCCGTCCAGCATCAGATCAATATCTGGCCCCACGGCCTCCCGCACCGCAGCACAGGCCTTGATGTCCATCGCTGGGTCCGGGGCAAAACGCACGGGTGGCATCCAGGTGTGCAACTTGATCGCTTTGTAACCGCGGGCAACCAGCTTTTGCGCAAAGGCTGCATATTCTTCAGGCGTGGAGAGTCCACCGGGCAATTCATCCCCGCACATGGTGCTGCCATAAGCAGGCACCTTGTCACGATAGCCCCCCAGCAAACGGTAGACCGGCTGCCCCAAAACGCGACCCGCCAAGTCCCACAGAGCCTGCTCAATCGCCGCCAGAGCGCGATCTGTCAGTTGCCCGGCGCTGCCTCGCTGCCAATGCTCCAAAGCCATCCAAAGCTTTTCACGCATCAACGGGTTCTCGCCCACCAACACCTTTCGAGCAAACGCCTCCAACACATGGGGCCGAATCACCTCAGGGGGCGCAAAGGCATAGCCAGAATGCCCGGAATCCGTCGACACCGTGATCATGGCCATCTTGGCCTGCTTCTCAGGCCCGGGATGAGAATGCCCTGCGGCATCGACAGACCTGAAGGTGGGATAGGTAAAAACAGTACCTTGGACGCTGACAATTTTCATGAACTACTCGTATGTTGTAAGACAACTAATGTCGGCAATAGTATTTCAGTCGTCAGACGTCTAGAATTGGTGTAAACCCTTGAGGCACCACCCAAGGGCAAAACCACTCAACCCTCAAACCCACTTTTACGGAATACGTCAGCGACACAGACATGCCACAGGAATGCAACGCACAAGCCGCCCCTCGCCCAACACCACCCCCAACAAAGATCGCAATGGGGTTCTACAGGTATAGTTCCGCAACCTCTCGCCCCGAAGCCCAACCGATGGCACAACCAGCGCATGTGAGGCCATACCAACCAACGCAGCACAAGCCAGGACAACCACGCAATCAAGGCCCTGCAACCCCCTTCGGATGTTCAGTGTTCAGATATGGATGACATTTCCCTGCGTTCAGCCCCCCCGGTAAGTCGTTCACGTACCGTCAGCCAACCCCAAAGAGTGGTCGATGGCGTCACCGAACGCATTCGAACCGGCGCCCTCAAGCCCGGGGACCGCGTCCCCCCCGAACCCGAGTTGATGCGCGAATTCGAGGTCAGCCGCACCGTGGTGCGGGAGGCAATGTCGCGCTTGCAAGCCGCAAAGATGGTGGAGACCCGACACGGCGTAGGCACGTTTGTCTTAGAGCTCGCTACCGAGCACCCCTTGCTGGGCAAACCTGCTGGAAACATTCAAATTCAACAAAAGCTGGCCATGCTGGAGCTGCGCATCAGCATTGAATCGGATGCCGCAAGCCTTGCAGCCATGCGTCACACAGACCTGCATCTGAAAGCGATGCGCGCGGCCCTAGACGCCTACGAAGCCCATCTGAATGAAGGCGCCCCAACCATCGATGACGACTACAACTTCCACATTCAGATCGCGGCTGCCACGGGCAATGTGTATTTTGAAGAGGTGCTGAGCAACCTGGGCAGCGCCACCATGCGCGGCCTGTCGGGCGTAGAACCAAAGAAACCATTTGGTGAACCACTGATGGCCCTGGCCTCTGGCAAAGAGGTGACGCAGCGCGAACACGAGGCGATTTACGACGCCATACGCCGCGGCGACTCCGCCGCAGCGCGCGCCGCCATGTTCATGCACCTGACCAACAGCCGCGAACGGCTGCGGGACAAAGCTGGGAAAGTGCAAGCACCTCAGCCAGCTGTTGGATAGCCGCGACGTTTTGGGGCGCAGCCCCCACCACCCCGCACACCCCAAAGCGCCCGCACAAGCAATCGCGGGCAACCCCATTTCCCCGAAAGCGCAAGCTGGGCGAGGGTTTGCCAGCAGCACAACCCCCATTCAAATCACCAAGGCCTGGGTTTATCCCAATGTCGGCGGTGCGCTATTTTTGAACAATCCTATTGTCGTCTGACGACTGACGTATAACTTTGACAAACAATAGGAGATTTGAAATGAACCGCTTGCACCGCGCTCTGCTGCCCATCGCCTTGGCGGCCATAGCCACCACCGCATCCGCACAGTCCTCCGTCACCCTTTCGGGCCGCGTGGATCTGGGGCTTCAACACGCCCCCAATGATCTGTCCAAAGGCACAGACAACGTGAGCGGAGTCAACGAAAGCTCCAACGGTCGCCTCAACATTGCAGGCCGCGAACAAATCAGTGGCGACCTGACGGCGTTCTTCATGATGGAAGCACGCTTCAATGCCGATACCGGGGCCCAGTCCGATGCCACAACGTTCTTCAAAGACAAGTCTTGGATGGGACTGGAAAGCAAATCCCTGGGCGAAGTGCGCATGGGCCGCCTGCACTCACCCCAATACGGCATCAGCACTGCCGGCCGCTACGAAGCCTTCTCCGGTGACAGCTATGCATCGATGGGCAGCCGCGGCGCGCTGTCTGCCAACCAGTGGAACAACTCCATTGCCTACACCACACCCACATTCAATGGATTCAACGCGGGCGTGATCTGGCAAGCTGGCGAAAAGCTGGTCGCCAATGGCAGCGGTGTCTTTGTGTCCTACAACCAGGGACCGCTGTCGATGGCGGCGTCCTACCAAAAAGAGCAAGACAAGATGGTGACCACAGCGATTGACACCATGGAAACCAAAGCCCTGGGCGCTTACTACGACTTCGGTGTGGTGCGCCTGAGCACGACTTACGCCCGCAGCACCAAGGTCAACATCACCAACACAGGCTCTGAGTCCGTGTTCACGATGGGCGCCCGCGTCCCCATGGGACCCGGAGAATTCCGCACCTCTTACCGCAAAGTCAACGACACATCGCGCAAGGCAACCAATGACGCATCTGCCGATGCCGATTCCTCACGCTTCTCGGTGGGCTACGCCTATTTTTTGAGCAAGCGCACGTCTATCAACCTGTCGCTCGTTCGTGAGAACCAAAAGCGGTACAACACCAACGGTTCCAGCAAGAGCGACTTCAGCGGCACAGGTTACGAAGCTGCTTTGCGCCACCTGTTCTGACCGAACCACCACGCAATGCCTTGCGGCCGATGCAATCGCGCTGAGAGATGAAGTTCGACCAAAGCAACCGCCCTGGTGGGGTAATCCGTGGTTGTCAGGTCGAACCGTCCATAGCGAGCGCAGCAGCGCCGAAGCAAGCCCCCCTGGTACATATGGCACAAGAGGTACGACAAGTACCAGCCAACAACACCAGGGGGTCATGTTGGCCACGCTTAGGATGTTGTGACACACAACCCAAGACAGGCCGAGTCAGCGCAGCCCTGTTGCCGCCTGATTGCATTCTTGCGCAACGCACATTCCGCCAACGGCATTAGTGATAACCCGATGGCATTTTTTTGATTCATGTTGTACGATGACATACAACATGAATCACATGCTCCTGACGCCACATCTACAGACTGACGAGGCACCAGGAGTTCCCTTTTTTTCCATCCCTACGGAGCCTGAAAATGTCCCCTCAAGACCTCAAAAGCGTATTGCAAGCCGGCCTGCTGTCCTTTCCGCTGACTGATTTCGACAGCAACCTGCGCTTTGCTCCCAAGCCCTACGCAGACCGCCTGGAATGGCTGCAGCCCTACGGAGCTTCGGCGTTGTTTGCCGCTGGCGGCACGGGTGAATTTTTCTCCCTGGAGCCGGGCGAGTACAGCGAAGTGATCAAGGTGGCTTTGGCCACCTGCAAGAACCGCACCCCCATCATCGCGGGCGCTGGCGGCGGCACCACCCTGGCCATCCAATACGCACAAGAAGCCGAACGCCTGGGCGCCCAAGGCATTTTGCTGCTGCCCCACTACCTGACCGAAGCCAGCCAGGAAGGCCTGATTGCCCACGTGCAAGCCGTGTGCAAGAGCGTGAAGTTTGGCGTAGTGGTCTACAACCGTGGCGGCTGCCGCCTGACACCCGCCAGCCTGCAAGTGCTGGCCGACACCTGCCCCAACCTGATTGGTTTCAAGGACGGCTTTGGCGACATTGAGAAGTTCGTCAGCATCCGCCAGACGCTGGGTGACCGCTTCGCCTACCTGGGCGGCCTGCCCACCGCCGAGCTGTTTGCTGGCGCCTACAAGGCCATGGGTTGCCCCGTGTACTCGTCGGCCGTGTTCAACTTCATCCCCAAGACGGCGATGGAGTTCTACAACGCCCACGCCGCTGGCGACACCGCCACCTGCGACCGCTTGATCCGTGACTTCTTCATCCCCTACATTGCCCTGCGCAACCAAGGTGAAGGCTACGCCGTGTCGATCGTGAAGGCTGGTGCCACCATCATCGGCCACAGCGCAGGCCCCGTGCGCCCACCGCTGTCTGACCTCAAGCCCGCTGAAGTCGAGCAACTGCGCGCACTGATGGCCCCCCTGGGCCCACAGTAAACAGCCCACGCAGAACCCATAACCCTAAGGCGCACGAACTTCTGAACAGGTTCCAAGCGCCAGCCCGGCCCCAGCCCTCTGGGGCTTTCTGCTTTTCCAACCACCCTCCTGAGGAGACAACCATGAACCCATTCAATTCCCACTGGAGCCTGCGCTGCGCACAAGGCGTGACCCTGGCCGCTGCGCTGGTCACTGCCCCCCTGGTGGCACACGCCCAGGCCTCTGCCGAAGAGCAAGCCGTGGCTTCGGTCGTGGAGAAGCTGCGCGTCGCCATGGTCGACCCTGACCAGGCCACGCTGACCGGCCTGACCAGCCCCCTGCTGAGCTATGGGCACTCGGGCGGCAAGGTGGACACGCAAGCGAGCTTCATCGGCGCGCTGATGGACAAGTCTTCCGACTTTGTCTCCATCACGTTCTCAGACCAGACCATCAGCGTCTCGGGCAACGTGGCCGTGGTGCGCCACACCCTGGCGGGTGCCACCAATGACCGTGGCACCCCCGGCAACGTCACCATCAAGGTACTGACCGTCTGGCAAAAAGATGGCGGCCAATGGCGCTTGCTGGCCCGCCAGGCGGTGCGCCCCACCTGAGTTCCCAGCCCCTCCTCTGCACCCTCTGCACTGAATCCACCCCATGCACACCTTGAACCGCATCCTCCAGGCAGGCAAATTGGTGCCCGCGCTGGAACAAGCCCTGCACGCCCGCTACAGCGTGCACCGCCTGACCGACGAACCCGATCCGGCCGTCTTCCTGGCAGAGCAAGGGGTACAGTTTGATGCCGTGGTCACCAGTGCAGCGATTGGCTTGTCGGCCCAGCACCTGGCCGCACTGCCCTCGGTCAAGGTGATTTCCAGCTTTGGGGTGGGCCTGGACAAAGTGCCGGTCGATGCAGCCAAGGCCCGGGGCATTGCCGTGGGCTACACCCCCGATGTGCTCAACGACTGTGTGGCCGACACCGCGTTTGCGCTGGTGCTGGACGTGGCACGCCGTACCGCCGAGGCCGACCGCTTTGTGCGCGCCGGGCAATGGGCACGCCTGGGCGGCAACAGCTTTGGGCTGGGCCGCAAGGTCAGCGGCGCCCGCATGGGCGTGGTGGGGCTGGGCCGCATCGGGCAGACCATCGCGCGCCGTGGCCTGGGCTTTGACATGGAAGTGCGATACCACACACGGCGCCCCGTGGCCGGGGTGCCTTGGGCGCACGAGCCCTCACTGACGGATCTGGCCACCTGGTGCGACTTCCTGGTGGTGGTCACCTCAGGTGGCCCAGCCACCCGCCATCTCATCAACGAAGCCGTGCTCAACGCCCTGGGGCCCCGCAGCTTCCTGGTCAACGTAGCGCGCGGTACGGTGGTGGATGAAGCCGCGCTGATCCACGCCCTGGAAGGCGGTCGTATTGCCGGTGCCGGGCTCGACGTGTTCGAGAGCGAGCCCCAGGTGCCCGAAGCCCTGCTGGGCATGGACAACGTGGTGCTGCTGCCGCACATTGCAAGCGCCACGCAAGAAACCCGCCAGGCCATGGGCCAGCGGGTGATGGACAACCTGGAGGCGTTTGAGCGCACGGGACAACTGGTCTCCGCCGCGTATTGAACGCCCATCTCTTTTTTTCAACCACTCACTGCACTAACCATGAAACAAAACCTCATTGGCGGCCAATGGACCGAAGGCGTCCGCACGTACCAAAACACCAACCCGTCTGACACGCGCGACGTGATCGGCGACTACGCCGTGGCCAGCCGCGAGCAGGCGCTCGATGCCGTGGCCGCCGCCCACGCCGCCTTCCCGGCCTGGAGCCTGTCCACCCCCCAGCAGCGCTTTGACATCCTGGACGCTGTCGGCAACGAAATCATTGCCCGCAAGGCCGAGCTGGGCGACCTGCTGGCCCGCGAGGAAGGCAAGACCCTGCCCGAAGCCATTGGCGAAGTGGGCCGCGCTGCCGCCATCTTCAAGTTCTTTGCCGGTGAGGCCCTGCGCCCTGGTGGCGAGGTGCTGCCCTCGGTGCGCCCTGGCGTGGGTGTGGAAATCACCCGCGAGCCCCTGGGCGTGATCGGCCTGATCACCCCTTGGAACTTCCCCATCGCCATCCCTGCGTGGAAGATTGCCCCCGCCCTGGCCTATGGCAACACCGTGGTGTTCAAGCCCGCTGAAGTGGTGCCTGGCTCGGCCTGGGCGCTGGCCGACATCCTGCACCGCGCAGGCTTGCCTGCCGGTGTGTTCAACCTGGTGATGGGCCGTGGCGCCGAAGTGGGTGCCGTGCTGCTCGAAGACGAGCGCATCGCAGGCGTGAGCTTCACCGGCTCCGTCGGCACCGGCAAGCGTGTGGCAGCCGCCTGCGTGGGCCGTGGCGCCAAGGTGCAGCTGGAGATGGGTGGCAAGAACCCCTTCGTGGTGCTGGACGACGCCGACCTGAACGTGGCCGTGGGCGCTGCGCTCAACAGCGGCTTCTTCTCCACCGGCCAGCGCTGCACCGCCAGCAGCCGCGTGATCGTGACCGAAGGCATCCACGACCGCTTCGTGGCCGCCATGGTCGAGAAGATGAAGACCCTGAAGGTGGACGATGCCCGCAAGGCTGGCACCGACATCGGCCCCGTGGTGGACGACCGCCAGCTGGCGCAAGACCTGGAGTACATCGCCATTGGCCAAAAAGAAGGCGCCAAGCTGCACGGCGGCGAGGCCCTGGCCACCAACGCCGACGGTGCCCCTGGCTACTACCTGCGCCCCGCACTGTTCACCGAGACCACGCCCGAGATGCGCATCAACCGCGAAGAAATCTTTGGCCCGGTGGTCAGCGTGCAGCGCGTCAAGGGCTACGACGAAGCCCTGGCCCTGGCCAACGACACCCCATTCGGCCTGGCCAGCGGCATTGCCACCACCAGCCTCAAGCACGCCACCCACTTCAAGCGCCACGCGCAAGCAGGCATGGTGATGGTGAATCTGCCCACCGCAGGGGTGGACTATCACGTGCCGTTTGGTGGCCGCAAGGGCAGCAGCTACGGCTCACGCGAGCAAGGCCGCTACGCGGCTGAGTTCTACACCACCGTCAAGACGGCTTACACCCAGGCCTGATAAACCGCAGGGGGTGCAACACCCCCTGCAGATTTCCGCGCCCCTGCTACCTCTTCAGAGGGACATCGGCACCGCAGGGGTGCGGACTCTTCGCCTGAGCGCCGACCCGGCCCCAGAGCCCCGCAGGCCCTCATTAGAATCCCCGGCCATGCACATACACATACTCGGAATTTGCGGAACGTTCATGGGCGGCCTGGCGGCCCTGGCCCGCGAGGCAGGGCACAAGGTCACGGGCTGCGATGCCGGTGTGTACCCGCCCATGAGCGACCAGCTGCGCGCCCTGGGCATTGAGCTGATCGAAGGCTTTGGCGCCGACCAGCTTGCGCTGCAGCCCGACATGTTTGTGGTGGGCAACGTGGTCAGCCGTGCCCGGCTGGCCGATGGCAGCCCGAAGTTTCCGCTGATGGAAGCCATTTTGGATGCAGGACTGCCCTACACCAGCGGCCCCCAATGGCTGGCCGAGCATGTGCTGCAAGGCCGCCATGTGCTTGCCGTGGCGGGCACGCATGGCAAGACCACGACCACCTCCATGCTCTCGTGGATTCTGGAAAGCGCCGGGTTGCAGCCCGGCTTCCTGATCGGCGGGGTGCCGCTGAACTTCGGCATCTCGGCCAGGCTGGGCGCCAGCCAGCGCCCTCAGCCCGGCCCGGGCGCGCAAGGCCAACGCCCGCTGTTTGTGATCGAGGCCGACGAGTACGACACCGCCTTCTTCGACAAGCGCAGCAAGTTTGTGCACTACCGCCCCCGCACGGCGGTGCTGAACAACCTGGAGTTTGACCACGCCGACATTTTTGATGACCTGGCCGCCATCGAGCGCCAGTTCCACCACTTGGTGCGCACCGTGCCGCCTTCGGGCCGCGTGGTGGCCAATGGGCTAGAAGAGAGCCTGACCCGCGTGCTGAACACCGGCTGCTGGAGCCAGGTGAGCAGCTTTGGCGCCGCCGTGAGCGACTTCAGCGCCGAGGGCAACCCGCAGGCCTTTGATGTGTTGCACCAGGGCGCCAAGGTGGCGCGGGTGCAATGGGCACTGACGGGAGTGCACAACCAGCTCAACGCCCTGGCTGCCATTGCGGCGGCGCACGATGTGGGGGTGGCCCCAGCGGTGGCCGCTGCGGCCCTGGGCCAGTTTGAGAACGTGAAGCGCCGCATGGAGCTGCGTGGCACGGTGCGCGGTATCGCCGTGTACGACGACTTTGCCCACCACCCCACGGCCCTGCGCACCACGCTCGATGGGCTGCGCCGCAGCCTAGCGCCCGGGGCACGCATCCTGGCGGTTTTTGAGCCGCGCAGCAACACCATGAAGCTCGGCTCCATGAAAAGCCAACTGCCCTGGGCGCTAGAACCTGCGGACCTGGTGTTTTGCCACACCGCCGGGCTGGACTGGGACGCCGCCACCGCGCTCGCCCCGCTGGGCGTGGGCCCTGGCCAACGCGCGCAGACCGCGCCTGACATCGCCACGCTGGTCGCGCAGGTCTCGCAGGCGGCACGGGCGGGCGATCACGTCGTGTGCATGAGCAACGGGGGTTTTGGCGGCATCCACGCGCGCCTGCTGGAATCGCTGAGAGGTTAAGGATTCTCTGCACGGCTTGATCAGCGCAGCGCGGTCAAACGCTATAAAAACAATAGCTTCTAGCGCTTATAGATAGTGCGCTAGAAGCTATTTTTCCTTAAATGCTCTGCCACCTTATGGGCAGAGTCTGCGTGGGTAGGCCAACTCAATAGGTCACGGCCATGGCGGGCACGTCCACCCGCACAATGGGGCGAGCCAACGCGGCACTGGCGGCGCGTGCAAACCGCTGGCCCCAATCAGGCTGCGACAGCAAGCTGGCACCTGCGGCCTGCGCCACGGTCAACACCTTATCGGCCAGCAGCACCTTGCCACTGGCGCGCAAGGGTTCGCAGTCGAGCGCGGTGAATTGCTCGTCCAGCCACAGGCGCCCAGCCTCGTGGGCCATGGGCTCGGCGCCGGCCAGGTCAAAACGAAACTCCTGGTCTGCCGCCAGGCGGACCGATACTTCACTGTGCATGGGGTACCTCTTTTTGAATGCGTCGGGAGGGTGAAAACGATTTCAAAGAGCCCTTGAGAAGCCGGTTGGGCTGCACGCCCAGCCGCTTTTCGGCACTCTCCGCCGATGGAGCTTACACGCTGCGCCAGGGCAGATGCCTGGGTCTTTTCCCTGACACAGCAGCCTCCACACAACGCCGCCCAGCCCCCATCTCAGCGTGCGCGGCGCGCCTGCACAGCGGCCGACAGGTCGGCCAGCGCGGCCAGCGAGTCGTCCCAGCCCAGGCAGGCGTCGGTGATGCTCTTGCCGTATTCCAGCGCGCAGGCATCGTCCTTGCCGGGGGTGAACTTTTGTGCGCCAGCGTTGATGTGGCTTTCGATCATCACGCCGAACACGCTGCGCGAGCCGCTGGCAATCTGGCCACCAATGTCGCGCGCCACATCGAGCTGGCGCTCGTGCTGCTTGCTGCTGTTGGCGTGGCTGCAGTCCACCATCAGCGTGGCCGGCAGCTTGGCGGCCTCCAGGTCTTTGCATGCAGCGGCCACGCTGGCGGCGTCATAGTTGGGGGCCTTGCCACCGCGCAGGATGACGTGGCAGTCCTTGTTGCCGTTGGTGTTGACGATGGCCACCTGGCCATTCTTGTGCACCGACAAGAAGTGGTGGCCCCGGCTGGCCGATTGGATGGCGTCGGTCGCGATGCGGATGTTGCCGTCCGTACCGTTCTTGAAGCCGATGGGCGCAGACAGGCCCGAGGCCAGTTCGCGGTGCACCTGGCTTTCGGTGGTGCGCGCACCAATGGCACCCCAGCTGATGAGGTCACCGATGTACTGGGGCGAGATCACATCAAGGAACTCACTGCCCGCTGGCATGCCCAGGCGGTTGATGTCGATCAGCAGCTGGCGCGCAATGCGCAGGCCTTCGTCGATGCGGTAGGTTTCGTCCAGGTAGGGGTCGTTGATGAGGCCCTTCCAGCCCACGGTGGTGCGGGGCTTTTCGAAGTACACGCGCATGACGATCTCCAGCGTGTCCTTGTACTGCTCGCGCACGGCCTTCAGGCGACGGGCGTAGTCCACTGCGGCTACGGGGTCGTGGATAGAGCAAGGGCCAATAATCACCAGCAGGCGGTCGTCCTGGCCGGCCATGATGTTGTGGATGTTCTTGCGGGTCTGGCTGATGAGCCCTTCCACCGGCGTATTGCTGATAGGGAAAAAGCGGATCAGATGCTCTGGAGGAGGCAACACGGTAATGTCCTTGATACGTTCGTCGTCGGTCTGGCTGGTTTTGTCGACGCTGCGGTACCAGGCATCGCTGGTGGGATTGGCTTGCACGCTCATGTTGGCTTCCTCGTGTGGATTGAAAGAGTGAAAAACAGGGGGCTGAAAAAACAAAAACCGCCGGGCTTTGCAGCTGCGGCGGTTGGTATGGGGAGGTGTTTTAGTTGCTTGCGCGTTTTCCTCTCATCCGCCTAGGACCGAGATAAAAAACCAAAAATAAAACGCGCTGCGAACTTGCATGTCGATCAATGTAGCACAGCCCCCGGGTGGTTCCGCAAGCCCGTTGCGCAAAGCTGGGCCCAAAAAGCCACACAAAATCGCGCGGCCAAGGGTTACTACCCAGCGACTGGAGTTCGGATTTTGGCGCTCTGAGTGGCGCGCAAAGGCACCCGACCGCCGTTCAGCGGCCCCGCCCCAACCAGCGGCGCGCACGCTGCCACCAAGAAGGCGGTGGGCGTTCGGATGCCGGATCCGTGGGCGTTTCCACGCGCCCATCACACTCGTACATGTCGATCAACAGCAGCGCCTCGCCCAGGGTGCGCCAAGCCAGCAATTCGAATTTGTCGAAGCAAATTGCCTCGCTGGCGTGGCGCTGTTCCAGCGCCTCCTTCCAAGCAGCGATGGCGGTGCGCAGCTCCCACAGGGCGCGCTGGTAGGCGGTGAATTCGTACAAGCCATGCCAAGCAGAGCCCAGCCCAGTCAGCAGCAACTGGTGCTCGCGAGCCCCCTGAAACAAGGCCGCCGCTGTGCGCTGGATGGCCTCGGTATCGGCGCTGGTGCGCCGTGTGCGCACGGCCTCTTCAATCAACCCCGACAAATGGCCCAGGCTGTCGCGTAGCTGGCGGGAGTCTTCGTCGGCCACCCCTTCGCGCAAAAAGCGGCTGATATCTCCGAACGACTGGAGACTTTGCGGCAAAAGGGTGCGCGACGCGGGCATGCAGCCATTTTGCGCCGGGCTATGGCGTCTGTGGAGGGGTTTACCCACTCGCCAAGGCGTGCAACCAACACACGCCCCCCCCCAGAACAGGCCGCGTAAGCCCGCACAGGGGTCACACCGCCATCACATCAGGCGGTGCCGCCCACCGTCAGGCCTTCGATGCGCAGCGTGGGCTGGCCCACGCCCACGGGCACGCTCTGGCCTTCCTTACCGCAGGTGCCTACGCCGCTATCGAGGCGCATGTCGTTGCCGATCATGGTCACCTTCTTGAGCGACTCGGGGCCGCTGCCCACGATGGTGGCGCCTTTGACGGGGTACTGGATCTTGCCGTTTTCCACCCAGTAGGCTTCGCTGGCAGAGAAAACAAACTTGCCCGACGTGATGTCCACCTGGCCGCCACCAAAGTTGCTGGCGTACAGCCCCTTCTTGATGCTGGCGATGATCTCTTGCGGGTCTTTGTCGCCACCCAGCATGTAGGTGTTGGTCATGCGCGGCATGGGGATGTGGGCGTAGCTTTCGCGGCGGCCATTGCCCGTGGGGGCCACACCCATCAGGCGGGCGTTGAGCGAATCCTGGATGTAGCCCTTCAAAATGCCGTCTTCGATCAGCACATTGCGCTGGCTGGGGTTGCCCTCGTCGTCCACGTTCAGCGAACCACGGCGGTCGGCAATGGTGCCGTCGTCCAGCACCGTCACACCCTTGGCGGCCACGCGCTGGCCAATGCGGCCGCTGAAGGCGCTGGAGCCCTTGCGGTTGAAGTCCCCTTCCAGGCCATGGCCCACGGCCTCGTGCAACAAAATGCCAGGCCAGCCCGAACCCAGCACCACCGTCATCTCGCCCGCCGGTGCGGGGCGCGATTCCAGATTGACCAATGCGGCATTCACGGCCTCGTCCACATACTTGCCCAGCAGGGCGTCGTCGAAATAGGCCAGGCCAAAGCGGCCACCGCCACCGGCCGATCCCACTTCGCGGCGGCCATTTTGCTCGGCGATCACCGTGATTGACAGGCGCACCAGCGGACGCACATCGGCCGCCAGGGTGCCGTCGGCACGGGCCACCAGCACTACGTCATATTCACTCGCCAACCCGGCCATCACCTGCGCTACGCGCGGGTCCTTAGCGCGGGCGCGCTGCTCCAGGCGCTCGAGCAGGGCCACCTTGGCGGTGCTGTCCAGCGAAGCAATCGGGTCCACGCCCTGGTACAGGCTGCGGCTGGTGGCAATCTTCTTGGCGGGCACACGCACCCGCGTACCTTGCGCCGCAGACGAGATCGAGCGCACCGTGCGCGCGGCGTCCAGCAGCGAGGCTTCAGAAATATCGTCGGAATACGCAAACGCGGTCTTCTCGCCACTGACGGCGCGCACACCCACGCCTTGGTCGATGCTGAAGGAGCCGGTTTTCACGATGCCTTCTTCCAGACTCCAGCCTTCGCTGCGGGTGTACTGGAAGTACAGGTCCGCGTCGTCCACCTGGTGGGCGCGGATTTCTGCCAGAGCACGTGCCAGGTGCCCTTCGTCCAGCCCAAAGGGCGTCAGGAGCAGTTCACGGGCGACATCGATGCGTTGGGTGGTGGCGGCACGCTGGGGCGCAGCAGTAGAGGAGCGAAAGGTCATCGCTGCATTTTAGGCGCGCCGCCCCGCCCGCGCGGCGCAAGGGGGAAACAGGCTCTGCGGGTAGCCAAAAGCCTACGGCGCCGTCAGGTCATGCAGACTGGCCGCCAGCGCATAGCTTTGCACCGCCTCAATGCCCGCGTCACGGGCCTTGGCGCCCGAGTACATCTGGCTTTGGCCAATCACCTGGCCGTTGGCCGCCTTGAGGGTGAAATATGGGGCCCCGTTGCGGGCACAAAGGCGCCCATAGCGGGTGTCGTTCGGGGCATGCTTTTTGACCGACTCGATGCCCTGCAAGGCACCCGCGTGCGAGTCATAGGTCTCGCTGGTCAAAATCACCTGGCCATTAGAGGCCAGCAGGTTGAAAACGAACTTGTCATTGGTCGTCTTCTTGAGCTCGAACTTCGCTGCCATCGGAAACACCTCCAGGGGATGTGAAACCCAACAGCCCGGGTTTTAACCGCAGCCCCTCCGTCCGGCAAGGGTGGCGACCCTTGTCCCTACGCTGCGACGGTCTCTACGCAGGGGCCACAGGCAAAGTGAGTGAACGCTACAGCGGCGTGCGCGCCTTCTGCGGCTCCTGGCGCTGCGCCCGCGCCACCGACATCAAAATTCCCAGCGCCAGCCCCAGCGTGACCATGGCTGTGCCACCATAACTGACGAACGGCAGCGGCACCCCCACCACGGGCAAGATGCCGCTGACCATGCCCATGTTCACAAAGGCGTAGGTGAAGAAAATCATCGACACGGCCCCGGCCATGAGGCGGCCAAACAGGGTGGTGGCGCCCAGGGCGATGTACAACCCACGCCAGACCAGCAGCAAAAAGCCCACGACCAGAAACAGGTTGCCAGCCAGGCCAAACTCTTCGGAATAGGCGGCAAAGATGAAGTCGGTGGTGCGCTCGGGGATGAACTCCAGGTGCGTCTGCGTGCCCGCCATGAAGCCCTTGCCGGTGATGCCGCCGGAGCCGATGGCGATCATGCCCTGGATGATGTGAAAACCCTTGCCCAGTGGGTCGCGGGTGGGGTCCAGCAGGGTACAGATGCGCTGCTGCTGGTAGTCGTGCAGCACGGGCCAGCGCACCCCATCGGCGCACAGTTGCGGCTCAAACCACACGATGAGCGCAATGCCAATGCCGCCCAGCAGCACGGGCGGCAGCACCAGTTTCCACGGTAAGCCCGCAAAAAAGATCACCGACAGCCCCGCCGCCAACACCAGCAGCGAGGTGCCCAGGTCTGGCTGCTTCATGATCAGGCCCACCGGCATGACCAGCAGCAGCCCGGCGGCGGCAAAGTCCAGCGGGCGCAATTGCCCCTCGCGCTTCTGGAACCACCAGGCCAGCATCAAGGGCATGGCGATTTTCAAAATCTCGCTGGGCTGGATTTGCGTGACGCCGATGCTCAGCCAGCGGGTCGCCCCCTTCTTGGTAATGCCAAACAGTGCCACAGCAAACAGCAGCGCCACGCCTGCGGCATAAAGCGGCACGGCAAAGGCCATGATCTTTTGGGGAGGCACCTGTGCCACCAAAAACAAGATGGCGGCGGCGATCAGCATGTTGCGCCCATGGTCTGCAAACCGCGTGCCGTGGTCGTAACCCGAGGAGTACATGGCCACCAACCCGGCGCACGCCAGCAGCAGCACCACAAGAAGCAAGGGCAGATCAAACCCCCTGAACAGGGGCAGTACGCGCTGCGAGAGCGAGGTCTTTTCAAAAACGGCGGCCATCTCGCGATTATCGGGCTGCCTGGCGTCAGCCCGCTTGCCCAAAGGCCATCACCGCCTGGTTGCGCAGTGTGCGCCGCAAGCCCAAAGCCTTGTCATCCACCACAATGCCGCCCACCGCAGACTGGTCGGCGTCAATGAGCGCAAAAGTCTGCCCCTTGATCTGCAACGGCAGTTGCAACGGCAGCATCTGGCTGCGGAAAGCGGGGCAAAATCGGTCAAGGTGCAGGCAGCAAAAAAAGGCACTGCGCAGCGCACCTTGTGCTGAACATCTTCTGCCGAAGACCCTGTTCACACCCCACCCCGCCAAAAGCAGTGATTCCCCTGCCCCATGACCACCACCCACCTCCTGTACCTGCACGGCTTTCGTTCTTCACCCGCCTCGGCCAAAGCGCGCCAGATGGCGGCCCATGTCGCCCAGCACCATCCAGCAGTCACCTTTTGGTGCCCCCAGCTGCCGCCATCGCCCCAGGCGGCGATGGCGTTGGTGGTACAGGGCATTGCCCAGTGGCCTCGGGGGGCGATGGGCGTGATCGGATCGTCGCTGGGCGGGTTTTACGCCAGCTGGGTGGCCCAGCATGCGGGCTGCCCCAGTGTGATGCTGAACCCCGCCGTCGACCCGGCCCGGGATCTGGCGCGCTACATCGGCGAGCAGACCACCTGGCAAAACCCCGAGGAGCGGTTTTACTTTCTCCCGGAATACATTGGCGAGTTGCAAGCGCTGGACCTGCGCGGCCAGCCCGCCCGGACGCCCGAGCTGGCCATCATTGCCAAGGGCGACGAGGTGCTGAACTGGCGCGAAATGACAGCCCGCTACCCCCAGGCCGAGCTGTGCCTGCTGGAGGGCGGCGAGCATGCGCTGAGCGACTTTGCAAACCACCTGCCCCGCATCACCCGTTTTCTGGATCTGGCGTAGAACCTGTTCAGGGGGCAGCGCTGGCCTCTGGCTCCCGCTCTTCGGTCATGTCTTCAGCGCCACTGGCTGGCGCCCATCGGGTTTGCCTCGCCAGCCAATGCGCATGGTCTGCCGGGTAGGCAATGCGGTAGCGCCGCACATGGAAGGCCACCTCATCGTCGCGCCCCAGAGCCTGGGCACTGGCAATGAGCTTCTCGACCACCCGGGGTTCGGGCGAAAAATGCAGCAACGCCAGCGCTGCGGCGTGCATCTCAGCGGCGTTGGCCGCCGTCAGCGCATGCGTGGTGAGCCAGGCAAAGCGCACCTGGTCCGGGAACAGGGTGCCCGAAGGCACGGGCACGGCGCGCACATCGCGCAGGGCTGCCGGGCGCTGGTCCGCCGGTTTGTAAAGCTGGCTCACAGTGCGGTACTGGTAGGCCGCCGTGGCCAGCAAGCCGCCCCCCACCAAGCACGCCAGCGCGCCCAGACGCCATAGCCACCCACACAGCCACCGCCGAGCCCAGCCACCGCCGCTGCGCCACAGCAGCAACAGCAGCGCAAACACTGTCGCTACCTGAAAGGGGCCGTACCACAGCGGGTATTCAAGCAGGCTGTGCACCCCCACCAAAGCCAGCAGGCCCCAGGCCAGTTGGCGCACGGGGTCAGTCTCGCGCCAGGGGCGGGCGCGGACTACCACTGCAGCGGCGCCCACGCACAGCAGCAGTGCGGCGGGCAGGCCCAGTTCCACGGCCAGGTGCAGGGGCAGGTTGTGGGCGTTGTCCAGCAGCAGGCAAAAGCGCTCACCCGGGAACAGCGTCATGTAGTGCGCATAGCCCATCTCGCCCCAGCCCCACCCCGTCCAGGGCTTGAGCGAAATCAGGTGCAGCATGTTGGACCACATCACCTGGCGGCTGGAGCACTGACGCCCATCGCCTGCCAAGCGGGCAAACAGCCCCTCGCCCTGCACCCCGGTCAGGTGCAGCAGCACCTGAGGCAAGGCCCAGGCCGCCAGCACATAGACCGCCAGGCCCAGCAGCGCCACGGGCAAGGCGCGCCTGGCGGGCGTGCCGCGCCAAAGGCACAGCAAGACCACCATCACGCCCCACTGCAAAGCCCCGGTGCGCGATACCGTGGCTGCCGATGCCAAGGCCAGCAGCGGCAGCAGAGCGGCCAGAGACACGCCCAGCCAACGCCCCGCGCCACGCTCGGCGCGGTGCCAGTGCCGTGCCGCCTGTGCCATGCGCACCCACAGCCACAGCAGCGCCCACACGCCCATGGCCATCAGGGTGGCCTGCTGGTTGCGCTGGCGCAGGTTGCCCACCGCCTGCCCCGGGCTGGAAGGGTGGATCCACGGCGATCCCCAGGGCTCTGCACCCAGGTACTGCAGCAAGCCCACCACGCCCCCCACCACCGCCGCCAGCAGCAGGCCCCAGGCCAAGACCATGGCGGCTTGTCGGTAAAGGCGGCGGCCCTGCGCACGGGTCTGCACCTGCCCCCCCCGCGCCAGCGCACCTGCCGCCAGCACTGCGCCGCAACACCAGGCAAACACCAGCGGCCAGAAATTGGGCGACGGCGGTGCCGTCACCGCGAACAAAAACGGCAGAGCCACAGACAGCACGGACAGCACGGCCCAGGGCATTGCAAAAGCAGAGAACGGCATCGGCAAGGGTTCGCGAAATGGGCAGGGAACGCGCGCAGGGTGCGCGACAGAGGGGGCTACGACCCCAAAGACAGGGCAAAGGGTGGGGATGATAGTGGCGATCCGTGCACTACGCACAAAATGGGCATCCAGCGCTTTTCAGACAAGCGCAAGCAGCTATCAAATAAATAGCATCAACCACACCAACATACCCGAGAGAGTGAGACAGGGAACGCCCACCGCCGCGCGGCCAAAAAACAACCTTGCAGCCAACGGTAACCAGCACCCCTGATCGCCCATGGGAGAATCCCCGGATGCATGCACTGTTTGAAGAAGCCGGCAAATTCATGGCCGGTCGTATCCTGTCCGAAGCCGATACATCCGCCCAGGTCGAGCTCGATTCGGGCAAACGGGTCAAGGTCAAGGCCGCCAACATCCTTTTGCGATTTGAAAAGCCCGCCCCCTCCGAGCTGATCGCCCAGGCGCAGGCCGTGGCCGAGAGCATCGAGCTGGACCTGGCCTGGGAATTTGCGCCCGAGGACGACTTCGGCTTTGCCGACCTCGCCCGCGACTATTTTTCGGACAACGCCACCCTGGCCCAGCAGGCGGGCGCGCTGTTTCGCCTGTACGACGCGCCCCACTACTTCCGCCGCGCGGGCAAGGGCCGGTTCAAGAAAGCCCCCGCCGAAATCCTGCAGCAGGCCCTGGCCGCCATCGAGAAGAAAAAAGCCCTCCTGGCACAGATTGACGAATGGGCCGCCGCCCTGGGCCGGGGCGAATGCCCACAACCCATCCGCGAGCAGCTCTACAAAATTCTGTTCAAGCCCGACAAGAACGCGCCCGAGTACAAGGCCGTGGTCGAGGCCAGCCGCGCCACGCACACCGCGCCGCTCGATCTGCTGCAAAAAGCCGGCGCCATCGATTCCAGCTACCAGTTCCACTGGAAGCGCTTTTTGTTCGAGAACTTTCCCAAGGGCACGGGCTTTCCGGCCGTCACGGCACCAGTCATTGCAGACGAGCTGCCGCTGTCCACCGCGCAGGCCTACTCCATTGACGACTCGCAGACCACCGAAATCGACGATGCGTTGTCGGTGCAGGGTCTGGGCACTGGCACCGTGGTGCTGGGTATCCACATCGCCGCACCCGGCTTGGCCATCCAGCCGGGCAGCGCCATCGACCAGCTCGGCCGTGCGCGTCTGTCCACCGTGTACATGCCGGGCTACAAGATCACCATGCTGCCGGATGACGTGGTGCAGACCTACACGCTGGACGAAGGCCGCGCCAACCCGGCCGTGTCGCTCTACGTCACCATTGACGAGGCGACGCTGGAGTTCAAGGGCTCTGAGACCAAGCTCGAACGCGTGCACGTGGCCGCCAACCTGCGCCACGACCAGCTCGACAGCGTGGTGACGGAAGAATGGCTCAGCAACCCCGCTTTTGAGCACCAAAATGCCCCCCAGCGCTTATCTGATCTGCGTGGGCAGCTATCATTTTTATACCGCCTGGCCAAAGAGCTGAAAGCCCGCCGCGAAGTGGTGCGCGGCAAGCCCGAGAACTTCAACCGGCCGGACTACAACTTCCGCCTGGTCGGCAACAACGGCGCGGAGCCCCAAGGCCACGAGCAGGTGCAGATCAGCGTGCGCCAGCGCGGCGCGCCACTCGATTTGATCGTGGCCGAGGCCATGATCGTGGCCAACAGCACCTGGGGCAGCTGGATGGCCGAGCTGGGCGTGCCCGGCATTTACCGCAGCCAGGCCAGCATGGCGCCCGGCGTGAAGGTGCGCATGGGCACCAAGGCACTGCCGCACGCGGGCATTGGCGTCAAAGCGTATTCGTGGGCCACATCGCCCCTGCGCCGCTACACCGACTTGGTCAACCAGTGGCAAATCATTGCCTGTGCCCGCCACGGCGCCACGGCGGCGCTGGCTGCGCCGTTCAAGCCCAAAGATGCCGATCTGTTCTCCATCATCAGTAGCTTTGACGGCGCCTACAGCGCCTACAACGGCTACCAGGCAGGCATGGAACGCTTCTGGACGCTGAAATACGTGGAGCAAAACGGCATCACCGAGCTGAACGCCACCGTCTTCAAGGAAGGCCCCGGCGGCAGCTTTTTGGTGCGCGCCGACGACATCCCGCTGGTCTTCCCGGTGCTGGGCGCGCAGAACCTGCCACGCGGCGCGCGCCTGAAAGTCAAGCTGGGCGA